>DKNF01000077.1 GCA_002470165.1 Betaproteobacteria bacterium UBA7395
TGCCGCAGATGCCGAGAATGTGAATGTGCATGTCACGTACTGTGGTTAGAATGAAGGCGATTTTACCCTGAGCGAGACATCATGCCCCGCCATGAAAGGCTGAAAACCGGGTCCGGTACCCGGGCCAGCATTGCCGCAGCCGCTGCCCGCCTGATGGCCGAGGACGGAATCAGCGATTTTCATCACGCCAAGAAAAAGGCGGCGCGCCAGTTGGGACTCCCCGAGCATGTCGCGTTTCCCGACAATGCCGAGGTCGAGGCCGAATTGCGCGCCTATCGCAGTCTCTATCAGGGTGAGGAGCACGCCGAGATGCTGCTGGCCATGCGCCAGACAGCGCTGGAACTGCTCGAACTGCTGCACGCCTTCAACCCCTTCCTGACCGGCTCCGTGCTCGACGGCACGGCTGGCGAACATTCGCACATCGACATCCTGCTGTTTGCCGACAGCGCCAAGGAGGTCGAAATCTTCCTGCTCAACCGCGGTGTCGATGTCAGCCATGTGGAGCCGCGCAGCGATAAGGTCGAGGCCGTGTTGCGCATCGAGACCGATACGGTCGATGCCAATCTGGTGATCCTGCCGCCGCATCTCGAGCGGGTCAGTCTCAAGCACCGCGACGGCCGGCCGCGCGAGCGCATCCGGGCGGCCGAACTGGCTGATCTGCTGAGCGAGTAGACTGGACAAATTGCGGCGATTTGCGGCAAACTTGCCGCCATGACGAAGCGAAAAACTGCTTCCAAGCCGGCGGAAAAGGCTCGCATCCTGGTGGTGCATGGGCCTAATCTGAACCTGCTTGGGACGCGCGAACCCGAGCACTACGGTCGCCTGACCCTGGCCGACATCAACCTGACACTGGCGTGTCTGGCGGATAGTGTCGGGGTCGAGCTGGAAGCCTTCCAGAGCAATCACGAAGGCGCGCTGATCGAGCGCATCCACGCGGCCCGCGAGCAGGGCGTCCGCGCCATCATCATCAACCCGGCTGCCTACACGCACACCAGCGTTGCCCTGCGCGACGCGCTGGCGGCAGTCGCCATCCCCTTTGTCGAGGTGCATCTGTCGAACGTGCATGCCCGCGAACCTTTCCGGCATCACTCGTATTTCTCCGACCTGGCCGTCGGCGTCATCTGCGGCCTCGGCCACGAGGGCTATCGCCTGGCCCTCGAATACCTTCTCAACAAGATCAATCTGGATCAATAACGACAATTGTCGTGATCATGCGCCCAAAATGCGCGAAAAATTAGGGAGTCATTCATGGATCTGCGCAAGCTGAAGAAACTTATCGACCTCGTTCAGGAGTCCGGCATCTCCGAACTGGAAGTCACCGAAGGTGAGGAAAAGGTCCGTATTGCCAAGCATTTCGGTGCCGTGGCCGCGCCGGTACAATACGCCATGCCGGCTGCCATGCCCGCGGCTGCCGCAGCGCCGGCGGTTTCCTCGGTCAACCTCGATGACGAGGATGATGTGCCGGAAGGCCACGTCGTCAAGTCGCCCATGGTCGGCACCTTCTACCGCTCGCCGTCGCCCGGCGCCGATGCCTTCGTCCAGGTCGGCAGCGTCGTCAAGAAGGGCGATACGCTGTGCATCATCGAAGCGATGAAACTGCTCAATGAAATCGAGTCCGATGCCGACGGCACGGTCAAGGCCATCCTGCTCGACAACGGCGAGCCGGTCGAATTTGGCGAGCCCCTGTTTGTGATCGGCTGATCATGGCGATGTTCGAAAAAATCCTGATCGCGAACCGGGGGGAAATTGCCCTTCGGATTCAGCGTGCCTGTCGCGAACTGGGCATCAAGACCGTGGTCGTGCACTCCGAGGCCGACCGCGAGGCCAAGTACGTCAAGCTGGCCGACGAGTCGGTGTGCATCGGTCCGGCAGCATCGGCGCAAAGCTATCTGAACGTGCCGGCAATCATCTCGGCGGCTGAGGTGACCGATGCCCAGGCGATTCACCCGGGCTATGGTTTTCTCTCCGAGAATGCCGACTTCGCCGAGCGGGTCGAGACTTCCGGCTTCGTCTTCATCGGCCCGAAGGCAGAGACCATCCGTTTGATGGGCGACAAGGTATCGGCCAAGGACGCGATGAAGGCTGCCGGCGTGCCCTGCGTGCCCGGTTCGGACGGCGCCTTGCCGGAAGACCCCAAGGAGATCATCAAGATTGCCCGGGCAGTCGGTTACCCGGTGATCATCAAGGCGGCCGGTGGCGGCGGCGGGCGCGGCATGCGCGTGGTGCACACCGAGGCCGCCCTGCTGAATGCGGTCGGTACGACCCGTCAGGAAGCCGGTACCTTTTTCGGCAATCCCGCGGTGTACATGGAGAAATTCCTGGAAAATCCGCGTCACGTCGAAATCCAGGTGCTGGCCGACGAATACAAGAACGCCATCTATCTCGGCGAGCGCGACTGCTCGATGCAGCGCCGCCACCAGAAGGTGATCGAAGAGGCGCCGGCGCCGCATATTCCGGCGCGTCTGATCAGCCGCATCGGTGAGCGTTGCGCCGAAGCCTGCCGCAAGATCGGCTACCGCGGGGCGGGGACCTTCGAATTCCTCTATGAAGATGGGGAGTTCTATTTCATCGAGATGAACACCCGCGTTCAGGTCGAGCATCCGGTCACCGAAATGATCACCGGTGTCGACATCGTCCAGGAGCAGATCCGCGTCGCTGCCGGCGAGAAACTGCGTTATCGCCAGAAGGATATCGTGCTGCGCGGGCATGCGATCGAATGCCGCATCAATGCCGAAGATCCCTTCACGTTCGTGCCATCTCCCGGCAAGATCGAGTTTTATCACCCGCCCGGCGGCCCCGGTATCCGTGTCGATTCGCACATCTACCAGGGCTATCGCGTCCCGTCGCATTACGATTCGATGGTCGCCAAGGTCATCGCTTATGGCGATACCCGCGAGCAGGCGATCCGACGCATGCGCATCGCGTTGTCGGAGATGAGCATCCAGGGGATCAAGACCAACATTGCCCTGCACCAGGAACTGATGCTCGATGCCCGCTTCAACGAAGGCGGCACCAGCATCCATTACCTGGAGCACAAGCTGGCCGACAAGAGCGAGGTCAAGCAGTAAGCATGGCCTGGCAAAACGTCAGTTTCCTGACCGATGCGGCCAGTGCCGAGCCGGTCTGCGACGCCCTGCTCGAGCTTGGCGCGCTGTCGGCCAGTATCGAGGATGCCGATGCCGGCACGCCCGACGAGCAGCCGCAGTTCGGCGAACCCGGTTCGGTGACCACCCCGGGCTGGGCGCATTCGCGTGTCGTCGCCTTGTTCGAGCCGGACGCCGATGTCGCTGCGATGCTTGCCGGTGCCGCCGCCCAGGCCGGTTTGGAAGCTGTCCCGGCATTCACCGTCGAGCCGGTCGAGGAACAGAACTGGGTGCAGTTGACCCAGGCGCAGTTCGATCCGATCCGCGTTTCCGGTCGCCTGTGGATTGTCCCGTCCTGGCATGAATCGCCGGACCCGGCGGCGATCAATCTGGTGCTCGACCCGGGCATGGCCTTCGGCACCGGTTCGCACCCGACCACCCGGCTGTGTCTGGAATGGCTGGAGCGCACCATTACCGGCGGCGAATCGCTGCTCGACTACGGGTGCGGTTCCGGCATCCTGGCCATTGCCGCGGCCAAACTCGGGGCGGCGGCGGTTGCCGGCGTCGATATCGACCCGCAGGCGGTCGATGCAGCCAATGCCAACGCGGCCAGCAATGACGTCGCTGCCCGTTTCGCCGACTCGGCAGAGACGCTGGCAGGCGAGTATGATGTCGTCGTGGCCAACATCCTCTCGAACCCGCTGCGTGTCCTTGCCCCAGCTATCTGTGCGCATGTCCGCGCCGGTGGCCGGCTGGCCCTGTCCGGCATCCTGCGCGAACAGGCCGAGGAAATCATTGCCGTCTACGCGCCTTGGATTCCGCTGCAGGTGGCCGATATGCGCGAGGACTGGGTATGTCTGGCCGGAGTAAAGCCCTGACCCGCACCCGTTGCCCGGCGTGTGGCACGGTCTTCCGTGTCACCTCCGAGCAATTACGCCTGAAGGCCGGCAAGGTTCGTTGCGGTCATTGTCAGACCGTTTTCAACGCCTTCGATCATCTGCAGATGGAGGAGCCGCCGCTGCCGGAAACGCAGCCTGCCACGGTGCCCGAACCGGAGTTCAGCCCGGTTGCCCTGCAGGAGACGTCGACGTCTCCGGAGACGTTTGAAGCGATCCCGGAGGATCGCTCTCCTCCCGCCAGCGAGCCGGAAACATCGCCTGCCGTGCCGGAATTTCCCGAAGTCCAGGAGATGCCGCCGGAGACGAGACCATCGCCAGAAGAAACGACCGTCGCCGAACCGGAACGCGTCGAAGCATTGCCCGAGCCCTTGCCGGAGAGTCCGGAGGAAACCACCCTGGCAGCCCGCGAGGCCGGCCTGGTGGCGGTTCGCGAACTGGCTGACAGCAATGCCTATAACCGCTGGTCGGCCGGCCCGCTGGCCAGCGACGGCTTCGGCGGTTTCGACGAAGCCGCCCAGAAATCGCCTGCCTGGCCTTACCTTCTGGTCTTCCTGATCGCCCTGCTGGTGCTGTGCGCTCAACTGGCCATGCATTACCGGACCGAAATCGTCCAGCGCGTGCCGGCACTGGGTGCTAGCTATGCTGCCTTGGGCATCGACGTCCCCCTGCCGCGCGATGTTGCCCTGGTCTCGATCGAGACCTCCGATCTGCAGGCCGACGCGGCCCGCGGCCTGTTCGTGCTGAACGCCACCCTGAAGAACCGGGCGCTGCATGCCCAGGCCTGGCCCAGTCTTGAACTGACGCTGACCGACATCAACGACCGGGTCGTTGCCCGACGGGTCATCGACGCCCCGGACTACCTCCCCGCCGGGGTATCCGCCGACGCCTTCCCGGCCAATGCCGAAACCGCCGTTCGCCTGTGGATCGAGGCCTCGGACATCGGCGCCACCGGCTATCGCCTTTACATTTTCTATCCCTGACCGACAACATGACGACACTGATCTGCGGCTCGCTGGCCTTCGACAACATCATGGTCTTCCCGGACCGCTTCAAGAACCACATCCTGCCCGAGCAGATCCACATCCTCAACGTCGCCTTCCTGGTCCCGGAAATGCGCCGCGAGTACGGCGGTTGTGCCGGCAATATCGCTTACAACCTGATGCTGCTCGGCGGCGACGCGAGCATCATGGCCACGGTCGGTGACGACGCCGCGCCCTATCTCGCCCGTCTCGACGAACTGGGTCTGACGCGCCGCCATGTGCGTCAGGTGCCGGGTAGTTTCACCGCCCAGGCCTTCATCACCACCGATCTTGACGACAACCAGATCACCGCCTTCCACCCCGGCGCGATGGCTTTCTCGCACCTGAACAAGGTCGAGCAGGCCGGCGCCAAGCTCGGCATCGTTGCCCCCGACGGCCGTGAGGGCATGCTCCAGCACGCCCGCGATTTTTCTGCCGCCGGTGTGCCCTTCATCTTCGATCCGGGCCAGGGTCTGCCGATGTTCGACGGCGACGACCTGATGGATTTCCTGCGCCTGGCCGATTACGCCTGTTTCAACGATTACGAGGCCAGGCTGGCGTGCGACCGCACCGGCCGTAGCCTTGAACAGCTGGCGCAGGAGGTCAAGGCACTGATCGTCACCCGTGGTGGCGAAGGGTCGGAAATCCATGCCGACGGTCAGCGTTACGACATTCCCTGCGTGGCGCCCGACGCCATCGTCGATCCGACGGGTTGTGGCGATGCCTACCGCGCCGGTCTGCTGTACGGCATCGCCAATGGCTGGGATTGGCCGACGACCGGCCGTCTGGCATCGGTCATGGGGTCGATCAAGATCGCCCATCGCGGTGGCCAGAATCACCGGCCAAGCCGTGAAGAAATCGGCGAACGCTATCGCCGCGCCTTTGGCTGCGCCCTGCCCGAATAAGGCTGAAACCCGTCTGTAATGCACGGGCAATAGGCGTGTAACACGTCTGTTCCATCCTGTTCTCCAGAAACACAAGGAGAACAAGATGGAACACATGCACAAGTCGGCGGCCCGCGTCCGTCCGGAAAAACGCAACCTGGCGGTGGGTTTTGCCCGCAGCGCCGGCGACATTCTCGAAGCCCAGCGCCTGCGCCATCGCATCTTTGCCGGCGAGATGGGCGCCAACCTGCCCAGCCGCACGCCCGGCGTCGATCACGACATCTACGACCCATACTGCGAGCACCTGGTCGTGCGCGACACGCAGAGCGGCGACATCGTCGGTACCTACCGCATCCTGCCGCCGGAAAATGCTCGCCAGGTCGGCTACTACTCGGAAAACGAATTCGACCTGACCCGCCTCCAGCACCTGCGTTCGCGCATGGTCGAGATCGGTCGTTCCTGTGTTCATCCCGACTATCGCACCGGCGCCACGATCACCCTGCTGTGGTCCGGACTGGCGCAGTACATGCTGGAGCACGGCCACGATTACCTGATCGGTTGTGCCTCGATCAGCATGGCCGACGGCGGCCATGCCGCGGCCAGTCTGTATAATCGGCTCGCTGCCGACCACCTCGGGCCGCAGGAGTATCGCGTCTTCCCGCGCTGCCCGCTGCCGCTGGCGGCCCTGCAGCAGGATCGCCCGGCCGAAGTGCCGCCGCTGATCAAGGGCTACCTGCGCGCCGGGGCCTGGATCTGCGGCGAACCGGCCTGGGATCCCGATTTCAATACCGCCGACCTGCCCATCCTGATGCCGATGGCCAAGGTTGCCGGTCGTTACGCCAAGCATTATCTGGGGCAGGCAGACTGAAAGAAACCTCGACCATCGTCCGCGCCTTCCGGCTGTTCCGGCTTTTCCTGCTGGTGCTCGCCGGCACGCTGGTTGCGCTGACCGTTTTCCGCATTTGCGGCGACCGGCGGCGGTTGCTGCTCAAGCAAAGCTGGTCGGTAGCCGTGCTCGACGCGCTGGGCATCGAACTGGAAGCTGACCTGACGCATCTGGCGCCGGGGGTGTTGCTGGTCGCCAATCACGTCTCCTGGGTCGACATCTTCGTCATCAATGCCGCCGTGCCGGCGGCCTTCGTGTCCAAGGAAGAAGTGCGGCGCTGGCCGGTGATCGGCTGGCTGGCCTGGAAAAACGACACCGTTTTCCTGCGTCGCGGCAGCCGCGGTCACGCCCGCGTCATCAACGAGGAAATCGCCGGCATTCTTGCTCAGGGCAAGGTCGTTGCGGTTTTTCCCGAGGGCACGACGACCGACGGCCGCAGCCTGCTGCATTTTCACGCGGCCTTGCTGCAACCGGCGCTGGCGGCCGGGCGACCGGTGTTGCCGGCGGCGATTTCCTACTGGGAGCTGAACGGCGAACGCAGCCTGGCGCCGCGTTACGACGGCGATATCTCGCTGGGGGAGTGCACGACCGCCATGCTCAAGCGTCGGCGCATCATCGCCCGCCTGGTGACGACGCCGCTGCGTGGCCTGCAGGGCGAGGAGCGCAAGCAGGTCGCGGCCGAGGCGCGCGAGGCTATCGCTTTAGCGGCTGGACTTCCGCTGGCGAGCAATCCACCTGAAACACCCGCCGGTCTTCGAGGCGAACCGCTGTCAGATGCCCGCCCCACAGACAGCCCGAGTCGAGCGCCAGCTGATTCTGCGTGATGCGCAGGCCCAGCGCCGACCAATGGCCGGTGACGAGAATGCTGCCGGCGCTCTTGCGATCGGGCACATCGAACCACGGTAAATAGCCGGCCGGCGCATTGACCAGTTTGCCCTTGGCCTTGAATTCCATCAGCCCTTTCTTGGTGCAGAAGCGCATCCGGGTCATCGCGTTGACGATCACGCGCAGCCGCGGCCAGCCTTTCAGGTCGTCGTCCCAGGCGGCCGGTTCGCTGCCCCAGAGATTGCGGACAAACTCCGGATAATCCTTGCCCTGCAGTTTGGCTTCGACTTCGCGGGCCAGTTCGCGGGCGCGTTTTGCCGACCATTGCGGTAGCAGGCCGGCATGGACCAGGCAGTAATCGCCTTCGACATGGCACAGGGGCTGACGGCGCAGCCAGTCCAGTAGTTCGTCGCGGTCGGGCGCGTTGAGCACATTGTCCAGGGTGTCGTCCTTACCCCGGAACTTGGCGCCACCCTCGGCGACCATCAGCAGGTAGAGATCGTGGTTGCCGAGGACGGTGATCGCCGAGTCGCCGAAAGACTTGATCAGGCGCAGGGTTTCCAGCGACTTCGGGCCGCGATTGACCAGGTCGCCGACCAGCCACAGGCGGTCCTTGGTCGGGTCGAAGGCGCAGGCTGCGAGCAGGTTCTGCAGCGAATCGAAACAGCCCTGGATATCGCCGATGGCGTAAGTGGCCATTTACTCCACCGTCACCGATTTGGCCAGGTTGCGCGGCTTGTCCACATCCGTTCCCTTGACCAGGGCCGCGTGGTAGGACAGCAGTTGCAGCGGAATGACGTGCAGGATGGGGGACAGCAAACCGTAGTGTTCCGGCAGGCGCAGCATGTGCACGCCTTCCGACTCGGGGATTTCCGAGTCGGCGTCGGCAAACACATAGAGTTCGCCACCGCGGGCGCGGACTTCCTGCAGGTTGGACTTGAGCTTTTCCAGCAGGTCGTCGGCCGGCGCCACTGAAATCACCGGCATGTTGGCATCGACCAGCGCCAGCGGGCCATGCTTGAGTTCGCCGGCCGGGTAGGCTTCGGCGTGGATGTAGGAAATTTCCTTGAGTTTCAGTGCGCCTTCGAGGGCGATCGGATAGTGGCGGCCACGGCCGAGGAAAAGCGCGTGTTGCTTGTCGGCGAAACGCCGCGCCCAGGCGGCGATGTCCTCTTCCAGCGTCAGCACCTTGTTGACCGCGACCGGTAGGTGGCGCAACTGGTCGATGTAGGCGCTTTCCTGATCGGCGCCGAGTCGGCCGCGCACCTTGGCGACCACCAGGGTGAGCAGGAACAATGCCGCCAGTTGGGTGGTGAAGGCCTTGGTCGAGGCGACGCCGATTTC
>DKNF01000030.1 GCA_002470165.1 Betaproteobacteria bacterium UBA7395
ACGGCCTCAGCGGGCTGACGCTGGGCCGGGCCCTGATCGGGCTCGGCGTCTCGGCCTGTCTGATGGCTTCGTTCAAGGCCTTCACCCAGTGGTTTCCGCCCGAGCGCCAGGCCTCGCTGACCGGCTGGATCATGGCTTCCGGCGGGCTCGGCGCGCTGGCCGCCGCCAAGCCGCTGGAAATCGCCCTCGGCTTCACCGGCTGGCGGGAAATCGTCCTCGCGCTGGCCCTCATCACCCTGCTCGTCGCCGCCCTGCTGTGGCGGCTGGTGCCGGACAAACCAAGCACGGGCAACAGCGCCAGCTTCGCCGAACAGATGGCCGGCGTCCGGCAGATTTTCGCCAGCGCCCATTTCTGGCGCTACGCGCCGATGGGTTTCTGCTTCACCGGTGGTTTCATGGCCGTCCAGGGGCTGTGGGCCTCGCGCTGGATGAACGTGCTCGAACAGCTCGACGCCACCGCCGTCGCTGCCCGCCTGACCTGGATGGGCGTGGCCATGCTCGGCGGCTTCCTGTTCATGGGCTTTTTCGCCACCGCGCTGGTGCATCGCGGCGTGCCGCTGGACAAGCTGTTCCGCTGGGCGATGCTCACCGCTTTTGCGGCCTTCGCCGCAATCTGCCTGCAACCCGGCTGGGCCGGCGACTGGCTGTGGCCCCTGCTCGGCGCCTGCTTCTCGCTTTCCAACATTGCCTATTCGCTGGTCGCCCAGGCCTTCCCGCCGACCATGTCGGGACGCGCCAATACCGCGCTGAACCTGCTCGTCTTCTTCGGCGCCTTCGGCCTGCAATGGGGCATCGGCGGTTTCGTCGATGCCCTGCAGGCCGCCGGTCAGGATACGGCTGCGGCTTACCGGACGGCCTTCTACTGCCTGCTCGGTCTACAGGCGCTGTCGCTGATCTGGTTCCTGCGTCCCCGGCGAGCGGTCTGAGGTCGCCAGGTCGACCTGCTGCATCAGCCCGGCACTGCCGCTCTCCATCAGGTACACGCCAGCCGCCCGGATCTGCCCGAGCAGTTCGTTGTCGGCGTTCTTGAGCGAGAACGGCGCATCGACCGCCCGGGTATATAGCGCCCCAACCCCGGCCTCGGCCAGCGAGCGGAAGCTGTCACCGGACCATAGGGCCAGTCTGGCAAAGGCGCTGTCGCCCTCGTCGATCCAGCCATTGCCATCTTCGTCGAGCTTGGCCAGATCGGCGAAGCCGTTGCCGCTGCGGGTGCCGAACAATTCGCTGCCATCGTCGGCCCGGCCGTTGCCGTTGCGATCGAAGACCAGGAAGCAACTGCCGTCGGCCAATTCAGGCAACCACTCAGGCGTACCGTCGGCGTCCAGATCGAACGAGAAGCGGCTGTCCACCAACTGGCAGTAAGTGCCATCGAAATTGAGCACGAGCGGATCGCGCAACTCGACACTGCCCGATTCCTCGGCGTAGCTTTCCCGGGTGTAGGCGCGCGCCATGTCGACCTTGAAATTGAAGGCGATTTCCCGGCTGTCACAGGTTTTGACCAGTCCGCTGCCACACACCTGGGTCGTTTCGGATTCGCTGACCCGCTCATACACCGTGCGCCGCCAGTGCATCTGCCTGGCCGGACTGCGCGCCGGAGTGCCGCCTTCGGCATCGGCTGGCAGGTCGGCGGCAATTTCCTTCCGGCATTGCCGGCCATCCATTGCCGCCAGGATGGACTCGAGCAACGATTCGAGCATCTTCTGCACCCGCTCGCGCAGCTTGTCACCCTTGTCGGCTTCGTCGCTGGCCAGACGCTGGAAAAGCTGGTCAAAGCGCAGTTCGCTGTCGATCACCTCAGCGCGGCTGCTGGTCGCGGTGTGGCTGGCCGTCATGTCGACGGCCGATTCCTGGATTCTCATGATGCACTCCTTGCAGTCATTGGGCTCAAGCCACTGCAAGGGACATGCCCGTCACAGTTCGAGCGGATCGACTTCTAGGTGCCAGCGCAATTTGTTCGCGGTTTTCAGGCCTTCGATGGCTTCGCGCCAGCGCGGCAGGAAGGCCTGCAGGGCCGGTCGGGAAAAGGCCTCGGCCAGCAGCTGCCCGCGTTCGAGGTTGGCCAGCCGGGCCATTTTCATCGGCACCGGGTCGTAGAGCATGACCTGATCGTGCGCCTTGACCACCGGCAGCGCCGCCGCCAGTTCGAGGAAGGCCACGGCGTCGGCCATCGCCGGCGCTTCGGCACGCAGGACGGCCTGGAAGGCGTAAGGCGGAAAGCCGGCCTGCTCGCGTTCCTGCAACTGGGTCGCGGCAAACCCCGGGTAATCGTGGCTGGCCACCGCCGCGAACAGGGGATGATCGGGATACTGCGTCTGGACCAGGACTTCGCCGCGCAATTCGGCGCGGCCGGCGCGACCTGCGACCTGCATCAGTTGCGCGAACAGACGCTCCGGGGCGCGCCAGTCGGCGGCGTACAGCGCAGCATCGGCGCCGAGCACGCCGACCAGCGTCAGCTTCGGAAAATCGTGGCCCTTGGCCAGCATCTGCGTACCGACCAGAATGTCGGCGTCGCCGCCGTGGATGCGTTCAAGCATGGTCTCCCACTGCTTGCGGCTCTTCACCGAGTCGCGGTCAACGCGCAGGATGCGCGCGTCGGGGAATTCGCCCTGCAACCATTCCTCGACCCGCTGCGTGCCGCGCCCGAACGGGTGAATATCCTGATTGCCGCAAGTCGGGCAGGCACGCGGAATGCTGTTCTCGAAGCCGCAATGGTGGCAGCGCAGTCGGCGGTCGGCCAGGTGCAGTACCAGGTTAGCGGCGCAGCGCTGGCAGCGCGACACCCAGCCGCAAGCCGGGCACGCCAGCACCGGCGCGTAACCGCGACGATTCAGGAAGACCAGACTCTGCTCGCCGCGCGCCAGACGTTCGCGGATCGCCGCCAACAAGGGTTCGCTGACGCCTTCCTTGAGCGTCATCCGGCGGGTATCGAGCACATGCACGGCCGGCAGGCACGCCGCCGGGTTGGCCCGCTCCTTCAAGGTCAGCAGCTTGTAGCGCCCGCCCTGGGCGTTGGCCCAGCTTTCCAGCGACGGTGTCGCCGAACCGAGCAGCACCGGAACGGCCAACTGGCGGGCACGGACCACGGCGACGTCGCGCGCCGAATAGCGCATGCCGTCCTGCTGCTTGAACGACGGATCGTGTTCCTCGTCGACGATGATCAAGCCCAGGCGCGGCAGCGGCGTGAACACCGACAGACGCGTGCCGAGCACGAGGTCGGCCTCGCCGGCAAAGGCACTGCGCCAGTTGCGTTCGCGCGCGGCTTCCGCCAGTTCGCTGTGCAGCGAGACCACACAACGGTCCGGGAAACGCCCGCGGACGCGGTCTTCCAGTTGCGGCGTCAGGTTGATTTCCGGGACCAGCAGCAACACCTGGCGGCCAAGTTGCAGCGCCTGGTCGATCAGGCGCAGATAAACCTCGGTCTTGCCGCTGCCGGTGACG
>DKNF01000250.1 GCA_002470165.1 Betaproteobacteria bacterium UBA7395
CGTCGAGCGCGGCGCCGAGCCAGGCGCCGAACAGCATGGCGAAGGCCGGAAACAGGTAGCCGAGCAGCGCCGACAGGCTCAGCCGGCTTTCCGGCAAGGCCACGCAGACCATGTCACCCGCGGCAATGCCGGGACTGGCCGGCAGGGTCAGGACCGTCGCCGGACGCCCGGCGGCGATCTTGCCGATGCCGCAACTGCTGCCGTGACCGCAGGCCGAACAGCCGCTGGTCTCCATGACGACGATGGCACGGCCGTCCTCGATCCGCTGGACGATGCCGCGGTGTTCGATCATGCCGGCGCTCATCCCTGCCACCCTTCGTCTTCCATCGCCGCGAAGCGGTCGGTCGATGCCGCCTTGGCCTGCGCGGCGATGGCCCGGTCAACCCAGGCCACGCCGCCGTCGCGCATGGCGCCGGAGAGTTCCAGCAGCAATTCGTCAATGGCGTCGACCTCGCCGACGCGGATCGGCTGAATACCGGCGGCCATCAGTTTCTTGATCGCCGACGCGCCGATGGCCATGACATAGACTGCGGCGCAGCCGGCCAGGAAATCGACCTTGGCCGCCAGCTTGTCCTCGTTGCCGTCCATCGCCTCTTCCGGGAACTCGCCGACACCGACCAGGGTTGCCTTGTCCGGGGTCACCTCATAGATGGCAAAGCCCTCGGCGGCGCCGAAATGCTGATTGACCCGGGTCCGGTCGGTCGAGGCGAAGGCGATGCGGAGCACGGCTTCCGGGGCCTGCTTAATGGACCAGACCAGCTGCAGTCGACGTGACGACATGGCGTTGTCCGACGCCATCACGGTCGTCGGTCCAGTAGATTGAACGATAGGGTTCGAGTTCATGATGTTGTCCCAGCATCAGATTGGCGATATCGAAAAGAGCCTGCCGCGTACCGCGGTAGCCCACCCAGGTGCGGGCGTAGCCGCCCACCGTGTCGTACTGCGGAAACCCGGCGCGTAGCAGCGGCAAGCCCAGGCGGCTGGCCGTGTCGGCGGCATGCGAATTGGCCATGACCAGCTGCGCGCCACCGGCCCGCGCCGCCTTTTCCATGTCTTCCAGGTCGCCGACGATGACCTGGTCGACGCTCAGGCTGGCCAGGCTGTCATGCCGGTGCGGGCTGACGGCGGCGACGATGTCGGCGCCCATGCCGCTCAGGAAACGCACCTGCATGCCGAGCAGGTCGGGATCGGCGGCCAGCGCGATGCGGGCGAAGCCGAGCATGAAGTGGCTGTCGACCATCGCGTCCTGCAACTGCGCGCGATGGCGCTCGATCTTTTCCGGCACCGGCCGGCCGGAGATTTCGGAAAGCGTCTGGGTGAAGGCATCGCAATCGTCCAGGCCCATCAGGCCGGCGAAGCGGAAATCGGGCACGCCGGTGCGTTCCTTGAGGATGTCCGCCGCCTTGCTCAGCGACGGCCCGATCACCAGCGTCGCCAGCGACTCGCCCATGGCCTCGATTTCGGCACGCGGCGTGCCGCCGATGGTCAGCGAGGAAAACTCGGCCTCGACCAGATGACCGTCGAGCGAGTCGCCGATGTCCGGCACCACCACCGGACGCAGGCCGAAGGCCTCGACCCAGTCCTTGATCGCTTCGATATCGCCCGGCGTCAGCATCCCCGACGCCAGCACATTGACCTGCTTCGGCCGCTTGCCGACGCAGGCGCTCGCCGGTACCAGCGTCTGGATCAGCGCCTCGACCGCCAGCGCGTAGCCGCTCTCCAGGCAACCGAGGAAATCCGGCGTATTGACCGGCACCACCGCCACCCCGTCATACTCGGGATGCGCGGCGCGGAACTCCTTGACCGTGCGCAGGATGTCGGTCCCCTGCGTCTCCGACAGCCCGGTCGTGACCAGGCCGATGATGTCCGGCTTGCTCTTCTCGGACAGCGTACGCAGCGCCTCGACCACGTTCTCGTCGGCGCCCATGATCGACGACACCTGATCCATCGCCGTCGTCTGCAACGGAATCGGCTCGCGGAAATGGCGCACGAAAAATACCTTGCCGAAGGCCGTACACCCCTGCGAACCGTGCATCAGCGGCAGACTGCGATTCAGCCCGAGGAAAACCAGCGACGCACCGATCGGCTGGCTGACCTTCAACGGATTGACCGCCAGCGCTTTCTTGGATTGGATGATTTCGGCCATGTGGGCAACGCTCCTCAGAGATTACCCACCCCTAAGCAATGAGCGCGCCAAGAAAAAATAACTTACAAAACAGTCATTTAAAATTTCTTGAGCGTGTCGCAAACCCGACAATCACCACACCGGCTCACCGTTCTCCCCCCGCGTCAGTTGAACGGAAACAGTAGCGGGAGAAGGACAACGCACACGAGCAGCACGATCAGCGTGAAGGGCACGCCAACGCGCACGAAATCGGTGAAGCGGTAGCGACCGGGGCCGACCACCAGGGTATTGACCGGCGACGACACCGGGGTCATGAAGGCCGCCGAGGCAGCCAGCGCGACGGTCATGGCGAAGGGGTAAGGCGAAACCCCGATCTGCTGAGCAAGGCCGATGCCAATTGGCGCCATCAGCACGGCGGTGGCGGTGTTCGAGATGAACAGCCCGGTGACCGCCGTGAGCACGAAGAGCGCCGCCATGACCCGGCGCGGCGAGGCGTCGCCGGTGACCGAGAGCAGACTGGAGACGATCAGGTCGATGCCGCCGGTTTTTTGCAGCGCCAGCGCGAAGGGCAGCATGCCGACGATGAGGATCAGGCTCTGCCAGTGGATGGCGCGGTAGGCGCTGTCCATGTCGATGCAGCGGAAGGCGCCCATCAGCAGGCAGCCGATCAATGCGGCGATCACGTTCGGGACAATGCCGCTGATCATCAGCCCGACGGTGACGACCAGGCTGAACAGCGCGAGCGGGGCGCGCCGCGCCGCCGGTGCCGCTTCATCGATTTCGGCGGGCAGCGTGAGAACGAGGAAGTCTTTCGCCTCCCGGTGCAGCAGGCGGATCGCCTTCCAGGTGCCGGCGATGAGCAGGGTGTCGCCCATGCGCAGCTTTTCCTGCAGCACTTCGCTGGTGATGGCGCGCCCGTCGCGCCGCAGTCCCATGACGTTGATGCCGCGCTGCGAACGCATCCGCAGATCGAGGATCGACCGGCCGATCATCCCGGAGCCCGGCGGCAGGGTGACTTCGGCCAGGCCGAGTTCGCGCGAACCTTCAAAGAAATGCTTGCCCTTGAACGACAGGGTTTGCAGCTTCATTTCGCCGCGGAAGCGGTCGAGATCGAGTTCGGGGCGGACGAAGTCGACAAGCAGGATGTCGCCTTCCAGCAACTCGCGGCTGGCCGAGGTGCTCAGCATGTCGTTGCCGAACTGGCGCTCCCGCTCGATGGCAATGACGTTGGCGCCGTAACGCTTGCGTAGCTGCATGTCGCCGAGCGTGCTGCCGATCAGCGGCGAGTCGGGCAGGATGCGCAGGCGCCGCGGCCGTCCGGTCAGTGCGTATTCGGCAGCCAGATCGCTCAGGCGGCGGCGCCCCTTGCCCGGGGTGCCGTGTTGCGCCTCGCCGCGGGAAAGCCAGCGCCGGGCGAGCGTCATGTAGCCGAGGCCGAGCATCAGGACGACGAGGCCGGCCGGCGTAAAGTCGAAAAAGGCAAAGCCGGCATGACCCGCGCGCGCGAGTTCGCTGTTGACCACCATGTTCGGCGGTGTGCCGACCAGCGTCAGCATGCCGCTGATGAGTCCGGCAAAGGCGAGCGGCATCATCAGCCTGGCTGGCGAAACGTCGATGCGCCGGGCAATGCTCAGGGCCACCGGAATGAACAGGGCGACGACACCGGTCGAACTCATGACCGAACCCAGGCCGGCGACGGCCAGCATGAGCAGCACGAGCAGCCGCGTTTCGCTGCTCCCGGCCCGCGTCAGCAGCCAGTCGCCGACGCGGTAGGCGATGCCGGTGCGGACCAGCGCCTCGCCAATGACGAAGAAGGCCGCGATCAGGATGACGCTCGGCTCACTGAAGCCGGCCAGCGCCTCGGCGGAGGTGAGCGTACCGGAAAGCACCAGCGCGAGCAGCGCCATGATCGCCACCGCGTCCATGCGTGGCTTGTTCATGACGAAGGCGACGATGCAGGCGGCGAGCAGAGAAAAGACCAGGAGGGTGTCGGGGTTCATGCACGCTTCATTGCCGGAGGAAAGGGTCCGGTCTTTTCGTGAAGAGGGGGCCGGGAGCGAGGCCGTATTGTATCGGCTGTGTGTGTGCGCTAGAACCCAAACCCCGTTACATCACCCGATGTACGCCGAGAGCAGATGCTCAAGCCGTCAGCACGGCCCCCGACACGCCCTGCGCCCACGGCGCCGGCTTCCTGACCGCGGACCACACCGGGCTTTCCATCGACAGCGCCAGTTGCCGGGCGAGTTCGCTCATGCCGGCGTAGCCGGCGTAGCCGAATTCGCGTTCCTGGTTGATGTCGAGGAAGGGAATGCGCGCCTTGAGCGCGGTGTACAGGTTGCGCCCGCCGGCGATCAGGATGTCGGCCCGGTACTCGTGATAAGTCGACAGCAGGGCCTTGGGGCTGCCGTCGTCGATCATCTTGGTGTCCTCGCCCATCAGTTCGCGGATGCGCGCCTTGTCTTCCTCGGTCGATTTCTTGGTGCCGGTGGCGACGACCTTCATGCCAAGATCCTGCAGCGCCGAAACGATGGACCACGACTTGACGCCGCCGGTGTAGAGCAGGACGCGCTTGTCCTTGAGGCGGGCGCGCCAGGGTTCGAGCGCGGCGTGGGCCTTGGCTTCCTCGCGGGCGATGACCGCCTCGGTGCGGGCGATCAGGTCGGGGTCGCCGATCAGCCGGGCGAAATCGCGCAGCGCATTGGAAACGTCCTGAACGCCGTAGAAACTGCCTTCGAAGAAGGGCTGGCCGTAGGTTTCCTGCATTTTACGGGCGACGTTGAGCAGGGCCTTGGCGCAGACGACCATGTTCACCTTGGCCCGGTGCATGGTCTGGACTTCGTGGAAACGCGCGTCGCCGGACAGCGTGCACAGGATACGCAGGCCGAGTTCGTCGAACAGTGGGGCAACGTGCCAGAACTCGCCGGCGATGTTGTATTCGCCAATCAGGTTGACGTCGTAGGTCGGCAGGCCGTCGGCGCGCGGTTTGGCCGGTGCCGGCTCGGCGGTGCCGATGACGTACTTGAACATGGCCTCGCCGGCCAGCCGGTTGCCGAGGTTCTTGGTGCCGTAGAAACCGGCGGCATCGACCGGCACCACCGGGATGCCGACGCGTTCGCTGGCGGCCTTGCAGACGGCTTCGACGTCGTCACCGATCAGTGCGGTGACGCAGGTGTTGTAGACGAAGACGGCCTTCGGCGCGTAGCTGTCGACCGCCTGCTTGATCGCGTGGAACAGGCGTTTTTCGCCACGCCCCATGACCACGTCGGTTTCCGACAGGTCGGTGGTCATGCCGATCTTGTACAGCGTGACGCCTGAAGAGCGCGTCCCGCGGTTATCCCAGGAAGAACCGGCGCAAGCAATCGGCCCATGGACGATGTGGGCGACGTCGGCGATCGGCAGCAGCGCGATCTGCGCGCCGTCGAAGGAGCAGCCGCCGGCCGTGGCGCCCGGCTTCGGCTTCGAACAACCGGACTTTTCCTTGGTGTTGTGGCTGCAGGCCGGCTCATCGAGCAGGGCCTGGATTTCGCTGGCTTTCATGCGCGTTCTCCAGATGACTGGCTAACACTCAGCAAAATGGGTGCCACCGGGCAGCACCTTGTTTTATTTGAGAATTTTCATCAGCGGGCTTGTCGCCTTTGCGACAAGCCCGCGAAAAAACTCAAATCTTCAACAACTTGCCAAGCTTTTCCAGCAACTTGGCACCGATGCCCTTGGCCCGCAGCAAGTCGTCGAGCCTGGCATAAGGCCGGGCGGCAACGATGGCTTCGGCGACCGCCTTGGAAATCCCCTTGACGGCAGCCAGTTCGGCCGCGCTGGCGGTATTGACGTTGACCGGAGCGGTCTTGTCTGCGGACTTGCTGGCGCTGGCCTTCCTGGTGGCGCTCTTGCCCGCCTTGGCGGCCGGCTTGGCCGCTGCCTCGACGTCGCCGCTGACCGGCTCGCTCACCGCCGCCAGATTGCGGTAGTCGCGCGTCAGGTAACCGGCCGGCGTCCATTCGCGCAGCATCAGGGTCAGCGTACCGCTGGCGTTCACCGCCGGCACGCTGTACCGGCAATCGGCCCAGGCGCTGCCGCCGGACAACTGGCCGAGCACCACGCTGGCCACCGGCTGGCCCTGCCAGGCGCCGCCTTGATAGGGCGCGTCGAGCGCCCAGACTTCGAGGGCCAGCGTGCCGCTGAGGTTGTCCGGGCTGCGCGGGCTGGCGATGCGTTCGATGGCGATTTCCGCCATGCCGTCGGCCACCCGGCAACTCACGTCGCCAAGCAGGAAAGGCTGGAAGAAGGTCTGCGGCGTCGCATAGACCGACAAATCGCGGACCTGGACGCTGCCGTCCACACGCTGTCCGACCAGCGCCATGGCCATGACCTGGGCGGCGCAACCGGCCGGCGGCAAGGCGGTCACGCAGGCGGCCACGTTGAAATTGCCCGGCGTCGGCTGCAAGGCCAGTTCGGCGACCTTGACACCGTTCAGCGCCAGACCGTCGAAACCGCCGGGGCTGGCCCACAATTGCAAGGCCCAGTGGGTGCCGTCGGCCAGATCGGCTTCGGCCAGGCTGACATCGGCGTTGAGATGGACGAAATCCCCATCCAGACAGTAACCATGATTGGCACCAAGCGCGGTCATGGCGTCGGCGGCGGAATAATTCGTCGTATGCACGGGCATCTCCCAGGGACAAGGCCGCGCATTATAGGACAGAAATATTTCAATACAATCAATTATTTACGCACAAATACGGTGCATAAACCGGTATTCCAATGTCGCAAAAACGACAATCCTATTCGTCTTCGTCGCTGTCCTTGCGCGGCACCGTCGCCGGGTCGCAGATGATGGCCCGGTAGATTTCGACGCGGTCGCCGGGACGCAAGGCGGCGTCGAGTTTGGCCAGCTTGCCGAAGACGCCGACCTTCTGCGCCGCCAAGTCGATATGCGGGAACTGCTTGAGGATGCCGGAGCGCTCGATGGCCTCCTGCACCGTAGCCGTGTCCGGGACTTCGATGTTCAGCCAGACCTGCTGGCCGGGTTCGGAATAGGCGACACCAATCTGCATGACTGAACTCCTCAGGCGGCGGCCGGTTCGGCGCTGGCGGCTTCGCGTTCGGCCAGCTTGCGGTCGATGATGCGCTTGCCGGCAAGCAGGAAGCCGAGCGCGGCGAAGGCCCCGGGCGGCAGGATCATCAGCAGGGCGCCGCCGTAACCCGGCACCTGCACTTCGAGAAAGGCGAACGACGGACCGAGCAGTTGCGATGCCTGGGCGAACAGCGTGCCGGCACCGAGGAATTCGCGGACCAGGCCGAGCAGGACCAGCGCGCCGGTGAAGCCCAGTCCCATCGCCAGCCCGTCCACCGCGCTGGCGGCCACACCGTTCTTGACGGCAAAGGACTCCGAGCGGCCGAGAATGGCGCAATTGACCACGATCAGTGCGATGAACAGGCCGAGCACCTTGTACAACTCATGCAGCCAGGCGTTCATCGCCAGGTCGACGATGGTCACCAGGGTGGCGATCAGCACGATGAAAACGGGAATCCGCACCTGGGCGCTGACCACCTTGCGGATCAACGACACCAGCACGTTGGCGCACACCAGCACCGCCGTGCTCGCCAGCCCCATGCCCAGGCCGTTGGTGCCGCTGGTGGTTACCGCCATCAACGGGCACAGTGCCAGCATCTGCGCGAAAACGACGTTCTGTTCCCACAGCCCGTCCTTGATGATCCTGCCGTACTGGATATCGCTCATCCTTGTCTCCTAAGCTGCCTGACCGGTGATTTCCGCCTTGTGGGCGGTGAAGAACTCCAGCCCGCCCTTGACTGCCTTGACCACCGCCCGCGGCGTGATGGTGGCGCCGGCAAACTGGTCGAAGACGCCGTTGTCTTTCTTCACACCCCAACGCTCGGGTGTTGGATCGAGCAGCGACTTGCCGTTGAAACTCAGCACCCAGTTGTCCTTCTTGACCTCGATCTTGTCGCCGAGACCCGGCGTTTCCGTATGCTTGAGGACGCGCACGCCGAGCGTGCGACCGTCCATGTCGACCGCCATCAGCACCTGGATTTCGCCGGAGTAGCCACGCTCGGCGACCTTGAACAGTACCGCCTTCAGCGCCTCGCCCTGGCGGGCGCGGTAGATGGTCACGGTCTTGCCGTCGCGGTCGAGTTCGACGGTGTCCTTGAGAAAATCGTTGTCGGCCAGGCCGGCCGGCAGCACGTCGGACAGCGAATCGCGCAGGTCCTTGGCTTCGGCCGCCGCAATGGCCGGCGCCGTGGCGTCGGACACCACCGCCAGCGCACCGCTGGCGAGCAGGGCGACGATGCCGAGCAGCAGCGGCTGGTAGCCGAGTTTGTCGCGCAGGGTATCGAGGTTCATCAGGCGTTCTCCGGAATGTCGAGCGGCTTGCCTTTACGGTCGCGGCCAAGGATGCGCGGCTTGCAGAAGCGGTCAATGACCGGCGTCATGGCATTCATCAGCAGCACGGCGAAGGCGACGCCTTCCGGGTAGCCGCCGAAACTGCGGATCACCCAGGTAAGCAGGCCGATGCCCAGGCCGAAGATGATCTGACCGGTGGTCGTGTTCGGCGAGGTCACGTAATCGGTGGCGATGAAGAAGGCACCGAGCATCAGCGCGCCGGACAGCAGGTGCGCCTCGGCCGACAGGAAGCGGCCGGGATCGACGGCGTGAGCGATCGCCGCCGGGATGGCGACACCGGCCAGCACGGCCAGCGGCGCATGCCAGGTGATGACGCGGGTGATCAACAGGTAGAGGCCGCCGCACAGGATCAGGATTGCTGCCGATTCGCCGAAACTGCCGGCGCGCATGCCGATCCACGACAGGTCCGGGCCGGCGTGCAGCGCCGTTGCCAGGTCGATGCCTCGCGCCAGTTCGGTCTTGGCGTGACCGAGCAGCGTGGCGCTGGTCATCGCGTCCGGCACCGGCAGGCTGGTCAGGAAGATGCGCAGGCTGCTGACGAAATCGGGCGTCGGCAGCGTGCTCATCGGCAGCGGCGCAACCCACAGTGTCAGCGGCAAAGGGAAGGACACCAGCAGCGCCACCCGCGCCACCATGGCCGGATTGAACACATTCTGGCCCAGCCCGCCGAATACCTGCTTGCCGATGACGATGGCGATGAAACCGCCGACTACCGCCACCCACCACGGCGCCCAGGGCGGCAGGGTCATTGCCAGCAGCCAGCCGGTAAGCACGGCCGAGCCGTCGAACAGCGTTGCCTTGACGCGCGGCGTACCCATCAGCTTCAGCGACAGGACCTCGAAGGCGACACAGGAGAGGATGGTCAGTGCCCACAGGAAGAAGGCCGGCCAGCCGTACAGCCAGAAGCCGTAGAGGGTCGCCGGCAGCAAGGCCAGTTGCACGCGGAACATGGTCCGGCTGACCGAATTGCCGCCGTGGGCATGCGGTGAGGCGACCGTCTGGGCGGTCAGGGTGGCGGGGGTCATGCGCTTTCTCCCTCGGTTTCGGTCGCCTGCTTGGCCGCTGCTTCAGCCGCTGCCTTGGCGGCAGCGGCAGCTTCGCGTTCGGCCTTGCGCTTGGCGGCAGCTTCGGCTTTCTCGCGCGCTTCGCGGTCGAGCCGTTCCTGGCGTTGCTGGGCCAGCTTCTTGGTCGCGTCGTTGCGCAGCTTGTTACGGTCCTGCGCCGCCAGTTCGCCCTTGGCATGGACGAAATACTGGACCAGCGGAATCTTCGACGGGCAGACATAGGCGCAGCAGCCGCAGGCGATGCAGTCCTTGAGGCCGATGCCGACCGCCTCGTCGTAAGCCGAATTGCGGATGCGGGCGCTCATTTCCAACGGCAACAGGCCCATCGGACAGGCTTTCACGCAACTGCCGCAGCGGATGCAGGGATCGGGTTCCTGCGCCGCCACTTCCTGCGCGTCGAACGCCAGGATGCCGCTGGTGCCCTTGACCACCGGCACGCGCCAGTGCGGAATCTGCATGCCCATCATCGGCCCACCCATGACCCGGCGCGCCAGCCCGATGCCGTCGCCCTTGAGGCCACCGGCAAAGGCGATCACTTCCTCGGCCAGGGTGCCGACCAGCACCTCGACGTTGCCCGGGTCGTTGGCGCAGTTGCCATTGACCGTGACCACCCGCGAAATCAACGGCCGGCCGTCGCGGATCGCCGCGCGCACGGCCAGCGCCGTGCCGACGTTATGGACGACGATGCCGATGTCGAAGGTGCGGCTTTCGGCTGCCACTTCCTTGCCGGTCAGCACCTGCACCAGTTGCTTTTCCGAACCCATCGGGTAACGCGCCGGTACCGGCCGGATGTGCACCTCGGCCACTGCAGCGGCGGCGGCCTGCATGGCGGCGATGGCTTCCGGCTTGTTGTCCTCGATGCCGACCAGCGCCTCGCGGGCGCCGGTGGCGTGCAGCATGATGCGGATGCCGTCGACGATGTCGGCCGCCCGGTCGCGCATCTGGCGGTCGTCGCAGGACAGGTAGGGTTCGCATTCGCCGCCGTTGATGACCAGGGTTTTGACCTTGGAACGTGCGGCGCCGGTCAGCTTGACCGCCGACGGGAAGGCCGCACCGCCCAGGCCGACCACGCCAGCCGCGGCGACCCGCTTGCCGATCTCGACCGGGTCGAGGGCGAAGGGGTCGGCACAGCCCTGACAATCGATCCATTCGTCGCGCCCGTCGGCCGCCAGGATGATCGCCGGCAGGGTCAGGCCCGAAGGATGCGGCGCCGTGATATCGGTGACGGCGGCGATGGTGCCCGACGTCGGCGCATGGATTGGCGCCGAGATCATGCCCTGCGCTTCGGCGATCAACTCGCCCTTCTTCACCTGCTGACCAACCAGCACCACCGGCCGCGCCGGCCCACCGAGGTGCTGCTGCAGCGGCAGATAGAGTTTTTCCGGCACCGGCATCACGCGCAGCGGCCGGTCGGCGGCGGGGCGTTTGCGGTCGTCGGGATGCACGCCCCAGTCGTCGCCGAGGAAGTGCTTGAACAGATTCATGAATCCCATGATGTGAACTCTCAGGCCAGGCGGGGCTTGGGCATCACCCAGTGTTGCAGGGTGACCGGCACCGGCTTCATGACCAGCGCCTCGGTCGGACATTTTTCGATGCAGGCTTCGCAACCGGTGCAGGCTTCGCGGAAAACGTTGTGGATCTGCTTCGGCCCGCCGAGGATGGCGTCGGTCGGGCAGACCCGCGCGCAGCGGCAGCAACCGATGCACAGTTCCTCGGCAACCGTGGCGATTTTCGGACCGTCGTCGCCAAGCGCCGAGAGATCGACGGTCAGGCCGAGCTTGGCAGCAATCGCCGAAACCAGCGCCTTGCCGCCGGGCGGGCAGCAGGTGGCCGGGGCAGTTCCGGCGACGATGGCCTCGGCGGCACCGACGCAACCGGGATAACCGCACTGGCCGCAATTGGAACCGGGCATCAGATCGACCAGTTCATCGACGATGGGATTGCCCTCGACCTTGAGGAACTTGTTGGCGATGCCCAACGCGATGCCGAGGATGGCACCGAGCACGGTCAGGCTGAGGATGGCGGCGATCATGACAGTCCTCCCTTAGACGTTGAGGCCCGAGAAGCCCATGAAGGCCAGGGCGAGCAGGCTGATGGTGATGAAGGCAACGGGCGCCCCGGCGAAGGCCGCCGGCACGCGA
>DKNF01000224.1 GCA_002470165.1 Betaproteobacteria bacterium UBA7395
ATCATGATCGTCACCGAATACAACGGGCACACCCAGGGCTTCCTGGTCGAGGGCGTGGATACCATCCTGCGCCTGGACTGGAGCAAGATGCGGGTGCCGCCGGAAATGCTGACGGCCCAGACCGGCGGTCTGGTGACCGCGGTGACCGAACTGGAAGACAATCGCCTGGTCATGATGATGGACGTGGAAAAGGTGCTTGCCGAAACCACCACCATCGAAAACGAGATCATGTTCCGCAGCGTGGTCAACGTCGACCGCCCCGACGTCACCGTGTTTTATTGCGATGACTCCAGCGTGGCGCGCAAGCAGATCGAGCGCACCCTGGAAGCGATGGGCATCAAGGGCGTCAGTGCGGTTAACGGGCGGCAGATGTGGGACGAGATGGAAAAGGTTGCGTCGTATGCCAAGTCGGTCGGCAAGCCGGTTTCCTCGATCATCAACCTGTTGCTGACCGATATCGAAATGCCCGAGATGGATGGCTACATCCTGACCAAGAAGGTCAAGTCCGACCCGCGGTTTGCCAACATTCCGGTGATCATGCATTCCTCGCTGTCGGGAATGTCCAACCAGAAGCTCGGTCAGTCGGTCGGCGTTGACGAGTATGTGCCCAAGTTCGAGCCGCAGCGCCTGTCCGAAACGCTGGCCCGTCGTCTGGGTGTCGATGAAGCAGCCAAGGGCTGAGGCAGGAGACGAAGATGAATCTGGTCGAAAGCAAGAATCTGCTCGATAGCGTTGATGCGCGCACCCGCCTGGCCGGGTCGAACAAGATGGAAATCCTGCTGTTCTCGCTGGGAACGCGTGAGATATTCGGCATCAACGTGTTCAAGGTGCGCGAGGTCGGTCGCACACCGCACATCACCAAGACGCCCAACATGCCGCGTGGCGTCGAAGGGCTGATTTCCCTGCGCGGCAACGTCATCCCGGTGCTGTCGCTGGCGCCGTTCATGCAGCTCGACGGCGTGCCGCCGGGGCTGGGCAAGACCATGATGGTGGCCGAGTACTCGAAGCGGACCCTGGGGTTCCTGGTGCATGAAGTGGATCGCATCATCCGCGTCGATTGGGAGCGGGTGAAAGCCCCGGAAAGCGTGCTGACGGCCAACCATGGCCTGATTACCGCAGTCATCGAACTGGAGGGGGGCGGTCTGGTCTCCATCCTCGACGTCGAGCAGATTCTGGCCAATGCCTTCGGCGAAGCGATGATCATCGACATCTCGCCGGCCCGTGTCGATCCGGATACCAGTATTTTCTTCGTCGACGATTCCATCGTCGCCCGGCGCAAGATTTCGGAAGTTCTCGACAAGCTGGGTGTACGTCACAAACATGCCACCAACGGCATGGAGGCCTGGACCCGCCTGCAGGCCATCGCCGCGCATGCGCAGCAGGTCGGCGCCAATATCCGCGACGAAATCCGCTTGATCCTCGTCGATGCGGAAATGCCCGAAATGGATGGTTACGTGCTGACCAAGAACATCAAGTCCGACCCGCGCTTCGAAGGCGTGCCGGTGGTCATGCATTCATCCCTTTCGTCGGAGGCCAACCGGGCCATGGGCAAGTCCGTCGGCGTCGATGCCTACGTTGCCAAATTTGATGCTGAGGCGCTGGCCGATACCCTGCGTCCCTTGATTGAGCGTTAAACAAGAATGTCTATTGGAGTGTTGCATGGCTGCTGATCCCAAAACGAGGTTTCTGGTCGTAGACGATTTTTCGACCATGCGTCGTATCGTCCGCAACTTGCTGAAGGAGTTGGGCTTTACCAACGTCGATGAGGCCGAGGATGGGGCCATCGCATTGCAGAAACTGCAGGGAGGCGGCTTCGAGTTTGTCGTCACCGACTGGAACATGCCGAACATGGATGGTCTGACCTTGCTGCAGACTATCCGGGCGACGCCGACGCTAAAGCATCTGCCGGTGCTGATGATTACCGCAGAAGCGAAGAAGGAAAACATCATCGCGGCAGCCCAGGCCGGTGCCAGCGGTTATATCGTCAAGCCCTTCACGGCGGGAACCTTGTCCGAGAAACTGAACAAGATTTTCGAAAAATACGGTCAGGCCTGAGGGGAATTGTATGTCTGCAACTAACGATTCCGCCGATCTCGAAGCCCTGTTCGATTCGATCGCAACCGACTACCAGCCGGTGGCCCCGCAACCCGCCCCGCCGCCTGCCCCCGCGCCGGCTGCGACGGGAGACAACGACGAATTGCAGGCGCTGTTCGACAGCGTCGCCGCCGAGGCCGTGCCGCCGCCGGTTGCTGTCGAGGCAGTTGCCGCGTCAGGCGATCCGGCGGAAAACTGGTCGCAGCAGGAGGCCGTGTTCAACCGTATCGGTCAGATGGCGCGTGTCCTGCACGACACGCTGGGGCAACTGGGTTACGACAAGCTGATCGAGAAAACGGTCTCCGCCCTGCCCGATGCCAAGGATAGGCTGGCTTATGTCGCCAACCTGACCGAGCAGGCTGCCTGCCGCGTGCTCAACGCCACTGATGTGGCCGGTCCCCTGGTCGATGGCATGGAAAGTCGTTCCCGCGATCTGGGGGCTGCCTGGGACAAGGTGTTTGCCAACCAGATGAGCCCGGAAGAGTTCAAGGCGCTGGCCGTGGAAACCCGGCAGTTCCTGAAGCAGGACCTGCCGGGGCAAGCAAAGGCGACGCATGCGCAATTGACGGAAATCATGATGGCTCAGGACTTCCAGGATCTGACCGGGCAGG
The DNA here is from genome assembly GCA_002470165.1 of Betaproteobacteria bacterium UBA7395. Lineage (GTDB taxonomy): Bacteria > Pseudomonadota > Gammaproteobacteria > Burkholderiales > Rhodocyclaceae > Azonexus. The sequence goes on from DKNF01000224.1 coordinate 2,706, forward strand.
TGATCAAGAAGATCGTCGCGCTTGCCCAGGAACTGGAGAGCGGTCTGATGGGCTTGCTGATCGAGGTCTTGCCCGAGGCCAAGAAAACCGAAGAAGTGACCAGCCTGATGAATGGTCCGGTCGTGAATGCGGCAGGTCGTACCGATGTCGTGGTCAATCAGGAGCAGGTCGATGACCTGCTCGAAAGCCTCGGCTTCTGAGGAGGATGAAAAATGAGTGATTTCTCGGGAATGGAGGATCTGCTGCAGGACTTCCTGCAGGAGGCCCACGACCTCTTGTCCGATGTGGACAACAAGCTGGTTGATCTGGAAAAGACACCGGACGACAAGGGGCTGCTCAACGACATCTTCCGTGGTTTCCATACGGTCAAGGGCGGTGCGGGCTTTCTCAATGCCACCGAACTGGTGACGCTGTGCCATCTGACCGAAAACCTGTTCGACCGCCTGCGTAACGGCGAGCTCGAGCTGACCGCAGAGTTGATGGACGTCATCATGGATGCCACCAAGGGCGTGCGCGAAATGTTCGGCGAACTGGGCCAGGGCGTTCAGCCCCAGCCGGCCGATGCTCGCGTTATCGCGGCCCTGCAGGGGGCATTGAATGGCGAATTGCCGACAAGTGGTGCCCCGGCTGCTGCCGAGCCGCCGCCGGTGCAGGCACCGCCGCCGAGCAGCGCTCCCGGGGGAGAACCCGACTGGGCCAGCTTGCAGTCGGCGATTACCGGTGAACCGGTGAAGGCCGCTCAAGGCGAGTTGATTACCCGTGCCGAGGCTGAGCCGGTCAAGGCGTCGGCGGCAGCAACTCCGGCGGTTGCCGGCGGCAAGGATACGGCCCCTTCGCCGTTCGGACGTCGCGCCAGCGATCGACCGGCGGCGACCGCCAGCAATTCGCGTCGCGCCGAGGAACGGGGGCGTGAAAATACCATCCGCGTCGATACCTCGCGTCTGGACCAGGTGCTCAACCTGTCCGGCGAAATCGGCCTGACCAAGAACCGCCTGACCAGTCTGCGCGCCGACATCCTTGCCGGCAAGAGCGATTCGGAAACGCTGCACGCCCTCGATCAGGCGGTCAGCCAGCTTGATCTGCTGGTTTCCGATCTGCAGAACTCGGTGATGAAGACCCGGATGCAGCCGATCGGACGGCTGTTCCAGAAATACCCACGTATTGCCCGCGACCTGGCCCGCCAGTTGGGCAAGGATGTCGAGCTGGTGCTGGCAGGGGAAGAAACCGAGGTCGACAAGACGATGATCGAGGATCTGGCCGATCCCCTGATCCACCTGATCCGCAATGCCGTCGATCATGGCGTCGAGATGCCCGACGAGCGCGCTGCCGCCGGCAAGCCGGCGAAGAGCCTGGTGCGCCTGGAGGCGCGTCAGGAAGGCGATCATATCGTCCTGATCATTGCCGACGACGGCAAGGGCATGAGTGCCGAGCGTATTCGCGCCAAGGCGGTGGACAAGGGCCTGATTTCCGAAGAAGAAGCCAATACGCTGGACGAGCGGCAGAGCCTGAATCTGATTTTCCTGCCCGGTTTCTCGACCAAAACGCAGATTTCCGACGTGTCCGGCCGGGGGGTCGGCATGGATGTGGTCAAGACCAACATCCAGAAGCTCAATGGCTCGGTCGAGATTCGTTCCGAACCCGGCAAGGGCTCGGTGTTCCTGATTTCCCTGCCGCTGACCCTGGCCATTCTGCCGGTCTTGCTGGTGCTCCTGGGCGACCAACCCTTCGCCCTGCCGTTGTCCTTGGTGCGGGAAATCCTGCCGATCGACCAGCAGCGCGTTCAGGAAGTTGGCGGCAAGGAAACGCTGGTGGTCCGCGGCGAGGTGCTGCCGGTCATTTCCCTGGCCAAGCTGCTCGGCTGGCCGGCCGACCGTTCTCCCGAGTACGGGGTGTTCATGCAGACCGCGGAGCGAAGTTTCATCCTCGGTGTGGACAGCTTCGCCGGCCGCGACGATGCGGTCATCAAGTCGCTCGAGGACTTCCGTCCGAAGGGGGTTGCAGGTGTCACCACGCTGTCGAACGGTCAGATCGTGTTGATTCTCGACATGAAGGAACTGCTCACCGACTTCAGTCAGCATGGCGATACCGGCATGGCGATTCGCAACTTCGAGTTTTCCTGACGCACGAAATCCTTACCGGTCAACGAGTTAACGAGGGGGCATTGCCCCCTCTTTCTTTTTGAAGGTTTACCTGTCTGTCATCGACTTAAGCGGTCTACCTCGAAACGGAATAAAAAAAGTACGCTACCTATTTAATTTTCTTGGTTTTTTTCTATAATAGGCTCAACCTGTTTAGATAATGGCCATGGCTGAAGATAGCGATCTGGAGAAAACCGAGGAGCCTACCGGTAGGCGAATCGAGCAAGCCCGGGAAAAGGGGCAGATTCCCCAGTCCCGGGAACTCGGTACGTTTACCGTGCTCATCGTCGCTGCCATGACCCTGTGGATGATGAGCGGCTGGTTCATGGACCGCACGCTGGCGCTGACCCGCGATGCCTTCATGCCTGATCTGAAGCACATGCAAGAGCCGGCCATGATGGTGTCGCGTCTGGCCGAGATGTTCGCCGATGCATTTTTCGTCTTCGCGCCCTTGTTCGTTGTGCTGGTCGTCGCCACCCTCCTGCCGCCGTTCTTCCTGAATGCCTGGGTGTTTGCCCCCAAGGCGCTGGTGCCCGATCTGAAGCGCATGGACCCGCTGGCCGGTCTGGCCCGGATGTTCTCCTGGAACAGCCTGATGGAACTGACCAAGGCCATCCTCAAGGCGGTGCTGGTCGGCGTTGTGGCTTACCTGCTCATTTCCTGGCAACTCGAAGAGATTTTCGGTCTGCTGGCCGAGCCGCTGGAAACGGGTCTGGCGCACGCCGGCCGGATGATCCTCTTCGCTTTCCTGATGCTGGTGCTGACGCTGTTGATCGTGGTCGCGGCCGATGTGCCCTTCCAGTTGTGGCACTACTACCACAAGCTGAAGATGACCAAGGATGAGGTCAAGCAGGAAATGAAGGAAATGATGGGCGATCCGCACGTCAAGGGGCGGATTCGCAGTCTGCAGATGCAGGCAGCGCGTCGCCGGATGATGCAGGCGGTGCCTCAGGCCGATGTGATCGTCACCAACCCGACCCATTTCGCGGTGGCGCTGGCTTACAAGGCCGGCATGGCGGCGCCGAAGGTGGTGGCCAAGGGCACCGGAGCGGTGGCGCTCAAGATAAGGGAAGTGGCGGCGGAGCATGCGGTGCCGACCCTGGAGGCGCCACCGTTGGCGCGGGCGCTGTTCAAGCACGCCGATCTCGACAAGGAAATTCCGGCCACCCTGTATAACGCGGTGGCCGAAGTGCTTGCATACATCTATCAACTGGCGCAGTGGCGGCAGGTGGGCGGGGCGTACCCGGTTCCGCCGAGGGATCTGCCGGTGCCGCCCGAACTCGTACCGGAGGCAGCGTAAATGGCCGCCGGTTCGCTGAGCTTGCAAAATCTGTTCGGTCGTCTGAACGTCATTCAGATTGCGTCGCCGGTCCTGATCCTCATGGTTCTGTCCATGATGGTTCTGCCGTTGCCGCCGTTCGTGCTGGACCTGTTCTTCACCTTCAACATCGCGATTGCCATCCTGATCTTGATGGTCGCGGTGAATACCCAGAAGACGCTGGACTTTTCGGTGTTCCCGACCGTGCTGCTGGTGACGACGCTGATGCGTCTGTCGCTGAACGTGGCCTCGACCCGCGTCGTCCTGCTCGAGGGACACAACGGTCCGGATGCCGCGGGCAAGGTGATCGAGGCGTTCGGCCATTTCCTGGTTGGCGGTAATTTCGCGGTCGGTATCATCGTCTTCATGATCCTCGTGGTGATCAACTTCATGGTCATCACCAAGGGCGCCGGGCGGGTCGCAGAAGTTTCCGCACGGTTCACGCTCGATGCCATGCCGGGTAAGCAGATGGCCATCGACGCCGACCTCAACGCCGGCCTGATCGGTGAGGACGAAGCCCGTCAGCGCCGTTCCGACATTGCCCGCGAATCCGAGTTCTACGGTTCGATGGACGGTGCGTCGAAATTTGTCCGCGGCGATGCGATCGCCGGCATCATCATCATGCTGCTCAATATCGTCGGCGGACTGGTCGTCGGCATGATGCAGCACGATCTGGCGCTCGGCGACGCGGCGCGTATCTACACCCTGCTGGCTATCGGCGACGGCCTGGTGGCACAGATTCCCGGACTGGTCATCTCGATTGCCGCCGGTCTGGTGGTGACCCGCGTTTCCGACGACCGCGACATGGGTCAGCAGTTCGTGACCCAGGTGTTCAGCAGCACCAAGGTGCTGGCGATCACCGCGGGCATCGTCGGCCTGATTGGCTTGATCCCGGGGATGCCGAACCTCGTCTTCCTGCTGATTGCCGGTTCCCTGGCCTGGTTCACGTGGAAACTCAGTAACAAGCAGCGGCGTATCGTCGAGACGCCGGTCAAGGTGGCGCCGCCGCCGATTCCGGAAGCGGTCGACGCGAGCTGGAACGATGTGGCGCCGCTCGATGTCCTGGGGCTGGAAGTGGGGTATCGCCTGATTCCCCTGGTGGACAAGACGCAGGACGGCGAGCTGCTGCGCCGCATTCGCGGCATCCGCAAGAAATTCGCTCAGGAAGTCGGTTTTCTGGTGTCGCCGGTGCACATTCGCGACAACCTGGAATTGAAGCCGAATGCCTACCGCATTCAGCTGAAGGGTGTCGAAGTCGGCGCCGGCGAAGCCTTCGCCGGCCAGTTCCTGGCCATCAATCCGGGTCGCGTTGCCGGAACGCTGAATGGAACGGTGACCACCGATCCGGCCTTCGGCCTGCCGGCCGTGTGGATCGACATCACTCAGCGCGATCAGGCCCAGGCCTACGGCTACACCGTGGTCGACGCTTCGACCGTGGTCGCCACCCATCTGAATCACCTGATCCTGACGCATGCCGGGGAACTCCTCGGTCGTCAGGAAGTGCAGCAACTGCTCGATCATCTGGCCAAGGAGATGCCCAAGCTGGTCGAGGATCTGGTGCCCAAGATCCTGCCGCTGGGGACGCTGCAGAAGATACTGCAGAGCCTGCTGGAAGAAGGCGTGCACATCCGCGACATGCGCACCATCATCGAGACGGTCGCCGATCATGCGACGCGGACGCAGAATGCCGACGAACTCGTTACCCAGGTGCGCATCGCGCTGGGCCGTGCCATTGTCCAGCAGATGTTCCCGGGGACCGGCGAAATGCAGGTGATGTCGCTCGATCCGACGCTGGAGCGCCTGTTGTCGCAGGCCGTTGCCGGCGGTTCGGAAAACACCAGCTTCGAGCCGGGCCTGGCCGATACCCTGGTCCGCGAAACTGCCGCCGCCAGCCAGCGTCAGGAAGGCCTCGGCCTGCCCGCCGTGCTGCTGGTGCCGGCCAGCCTGCGCCTGCTCTTGTCCAGATTCCTGCGCCGCACCGTGCCGCAATTGAAGGTGCTGTCGCATAACGAAGTTCCAGAAAATCGAATCATCAAGGTGACCTCGATCATCGGAGGTAGAACATGAACGTCAGAAAATTCATCGCCGCCAACGCCAGGGATGCCTTGCGCAAAGTCAAGGAAACGCTGGGTAACGACGCGATCATCCTGTCCAACCGCGGCGTTCCCGGTGGCGTCGAGATCATGGCGGTTGCTGCCCGGGACATGGCGATGATCGTGCCGACCCCGGCCGGTGACATGGCACCGCCGCCGGTCGAGCGCACGCCACAAGTGCCGGTGGATGAAGACTATCGTGTCCTGCTCAGCTCGGCCCGGGCGAGAATCAGTGGCGCGTCGCCGGCCAGCATGGTGCCGCCGCGTCAGCCGGCTGCCGCCCCGCAACCG
>DKNF01000222.1 GCA_002470165.1 Betaproteobacteria bacterium UBA7395
TGGCACACAAAAAAGCAGGCGGCAGTTCGCGTAACGGCCGCGACTCACAGGCACAACGACTCGGCGTCAAGCGCTACGGCGGTCAGTTCGTTCTCGCCGGCAACATCATCGTTCGCCAGCGCGGCACCGAATTCCACGCCGGCGAAAACGTCGGCATGGGCAAGGACCACACCCTGTTCGCGCTGAAGGATGGCACCATCCAGTTCGCCATCAAGGGCGAAAAGAAGCGCCGCACGGTCACCATCGTTCCGGCTGCCGAATAATTCGGACCGGCGGAACCCAGAAGCCCTATCCGCCGGATAGGGCTTTTTAATTTTCAGAGGCGGAAAGCATGAAGTTCATTGACGAAGCAAAGATCTACGTTAAAGCCGGCGACGGCGGCAACGGCATCGCCACCTTCCGCCGCGAAAAATACATCCCGATGGGTGGCCCCAACGGCGGCGACGGCGGTCGTGGCGGCAGCGTCTACGTGATTGCCGACCGCAACATCAACACCCTGGTCGATTACCGCTACACCCGCAAGTTCCTCGGCCAGCGCGGCGAGAACGGCGGCAGCGCCGATTGCTACGGCAAAGGCGGCGAAGACATCTTCCTGCGCATGCCGGTCGGCACCGTGGTCACCGACCTCAACACCGGCGAAATCCTCGCCGACCTCGACGTTCACGACAAGAAGGTCCTGCTCGCCAAGGGCGGCAAGGGCGGCCTCGGCAACACCCATTTCAAGTCGTCGACCAACCGCGCGCCGCGCCAATGCACCAAGGGCGATCCCGGTGAGGAATTCGAGGTCAGCCTCGAACTGCGCGTACTCGCCGACGTCGGCCTGCTCGGCCTGCCCAACGCCGGCAAGAGCACGCTGATCCGCGCCGTCTCGTCGGCCCGCCCAAAGGTCGCCGACTACCCGTTCACCACGCTGCACCCGAATCTCGGCGTGGTCCGCGTCGGCGCCGAGAAAAGCTTCGTCATGGCTGACGTGCCCGGACTCATCGAAGGTGCCGCCGACGGCGCCGGCCTCGGCATCCGCTTCCTCAAGCACCTGCAGCGCACGCGCATCCTGCTGCACCTGGTCGACATCGCACCGATCGATCCCGATGCCGACCCGGTCAAGGACGCCAAGGCCATCGTCGGCGAACTGGTCAAGCACGACCCGGCGCTGGCCGACAAGCCGCGCTGGCTGGTCCTCAACAAGCTCGACCTGATTCCCGAGGAAGACCGCGAAAAGGCGGTCAAGGATTTCCTCAAGGCCTACAAGAAGGCAACCAAGTACGACGGCCCGGTGTTCCCGATCACCGCCATCACCGGCGACGGCACCAAGCCACTGATCTACGCGATCCAAGAAGCCCTCGAACAGATGGCCCGCCCGGAAATTGCCGACGACGACGAAGACACGCCCGCCGAGGAACAATGAGCCGCAGCCGCCTCGCTTCCGCCAAACGCTTGGTCGTCAAGGTCGGCTCGGCACTCGTCACCAGCAACGGCAACGGCCTCGACCTCGCCGCCATCGACAGCTGGGCGCGGCAGATTGCCGCCCTGCGCGAACAGGGACGCGAGGTCATCCTCGTCTCCTCCGGCGCCGTCGCCTGCGGTGTCCAGCGTCTGGGCTGGGGCCGCCGGCCGAAGACCGTGCATGAAAAACAGGCCGCTGCCGCCGTCGGCCAGGCCGGCCTGGTCGAAGTCTACGAAGCAGCGTTCAGCAAACACGGCCTGCACACCGCGCAAATCCTGCTCACCCACGACGACCTCGCCGACCGCAAGCGCTACCTGAACGCCCGCGCCACCCTGAACACCCTGCTCGGCCTCGGCGTCATCCCGATCATCAACGAAAACGACACGGTGATCACCGACGAAATCAAGTTCGGCGACAACGATACGCTGGGCGCCCTGGTCGCCAACCTGCTCGAAGCCGACGCCCTGATCATCCTCACCGACCAGAAGGGCCTGTACACGGCCGACCCGCGCAAGGATCCGGCGGCGACGCTGATCCAGGAGGCCAGCGCCGGCGACCCCACGCTCGAAGCCATGGCCGGCGGCGCCGGTAGCCGCGTCGGCACCGGCGGCATGATCACCAAGGTCATCGCCGCCAAACGCGCAGCACGCAGCGGCGCCGACACCGTCATCGCCAGCGGTCACGAAAACGATCCCATCCTGCGCCTGGCTGCCGGCGAAGCACTGGGCACCCTGCTCGTCGCCCAGACGCCGCCCCTGGCCGCACGCAAGCAATGGCTGGCCGACCACCTGCAATTGGCCGGCCGCCTCGTACTCGACGACGGCGCCGTCAAGGCCTTGAAATCCGGGAAAAGCCTGCTACCGGTCGGCGTCTCGGCCGTTGACGGCGAATTCGAGCGCGGCGCTGCGGTTGCCTGCATCGCCCCCGATGGCCACGAGATCGCCCGCGGCCTGGCCAACTATGGCAGCGGCGAAGCCCGCCTGATCGCCCGCAAGGCGACTCATGAAATCGACGGCATCCTCGGCTACATCGACGAGCCGGAAATGATCCACCGGGATAATCTGATCCTGGTCTGAAATCAGGCTGACAACAAAAAACCACGCCAACATGAGCGTGGTTTTTATTGCCCCGGTCCCGGGTTCGAAGCTTTGATAAGCCCCAATAGAAAACGGCCACTCCGAAGAGTGACCGCTTTCAGTTTTCTAAAACTAGCTAGGCTAGATTAGAAGGTGTGACGCAGGCCGGTCACGAAACCACGACTCTTGCCGCCGTTAGCCGGGGTCAGGACGCCAGCGTTAGCTTGGTTGTCGTTGGTGGTGCTGTTGTAGCCAGCGTAAGCGGTGGTGCGCTTGGACAGGCCGTAGGTGTAAGCAACGGTCCAGGACTTGGAATCGCTGCGAGCGGCGTCACGAGCAGCCTTACCGTAGGCGGCGTGGACATTACCCTTGCCAACCGGAACGACAACGCCCAGTTGATAGATCTTGTCCTTGTCGTTCTGGACGTTGGTGGTGTCCATGGTCTGGTAGCTACCCAGAACCTTGACAACGCCGAAGTCGTAAGAAGCGCCGACCATGTGTTCCTTTTGGTCGTTGAAACGAGCACCGGCAACGTTGTTGGCAGCGACGTTGCCAACCTTGTGATAGACGTAGCTGACAGCAACCGGGCCGTTGGCGTAGTTCAGCCCCAGGCCGATCACGCTTTCCTGCTCGGTGTTCTTGACGGTTTCTTCACCGAAGCCGTAGGCGGCAACAGCGGAGAAGCCAGCGAAAGTCGGCGAGATGTAGGCAGCAGCGTTGTTCACACGACCAGCATTGGACGGAGCGATGGTGGCGCCTTGGTCAGCAGCCAGGATGGCTTGCGGGGAGATGGCGGCAGAGGCCAGGGCATCGAACTTGCCGATGTAGTAACCCGGGGTCTGCAGACGACCGGCGACGACGGTACCGAAACCACCGGCCAGACCAACGAAGGACTGACGGGTATTGGTCAGGCCATTGCCGCGAGCATCAGCAGCGGTAGCAGCACCGTTGATAGCAGCGGTGTTAGCGGCATTCGAGTCAAGGTTGAAAGCCAGTTCGTATTCGAACACAGCCTTCAGGCCATTGCCCAGGTCTTCCGTGCCACGGAAGCCAACGCGGGAACCCGACAGGCCGCCGGAGTTGATGCCCTTCAGGCCATCGGTGCCCTTGGCAGAGAAGTTGCCGTAGTAGGCATCAGCAACACCGTAAACGGTAACGTTGGTTTGCGCGAAAGCAGCGGTAGAAGCCAGGCCAGCGATGGCCAGAGCGATAATCTTCTTTTGCATCAGAAAATCTCCTTAGTGGTTAGTTTTTAACCAGCCTTTCGGGCTGGTTAAGCTTTACCTCTCGGATCGAGAAGTTGTGAAGCATTGTGCAAGCCGCATGTGACAGCGGCAAGACTTAATCCGGCAGCAGGATGAGACATTGTGGCGACTGTTGCATCAACGCAACAACACGTCACCGGAACAGGCGTGCCAGCTCTTCTCCCGGCTCGTCCGCACGCATGAAAGCTTCGCCGACGAGGAAGGCGTTGACCGCGTGTTCGCGCATCAGGGCGACATCTTCCGGCTTCAGGATGCCGCTTTCGGTGACCACGATGCGCTCCTGCGGAATCCTCGCGAGCAGGCCGAGCGTGGTGTCGAGGGTGACGTCGAAGGTGCGCAGGTTGCGGTTGTTGATGCCGAGCAGCGGCGTCTGCAACTGCAGCGCGGCGTCGAGTTCCTCGCCGTTGTGCACCTCGACCAGCACGGCCATGCCGTAGTCCATGGCCTGGCGTTCCAGTGCCTGCATTTCCGGCAGGGTCAGCGCGGCGGCGATGAGCAGGATGGCGTCGGCACCCATGGCACGGGCTTCGGCGACCTGGTAAGCATCGACGATGAAGTCCTTGCGCAGCACCGGTAGATTGCAGGCGGCACGGGCGGCCTGCAGGTATTCGGGCGCCCCCTGGAAATACTGGCGGTCGGTCAGCACCGACAGGCAGGCGGCGCCGTGGCTGGCATAGCTGCGGGCGATGTCGGCCGGACGGAAATCGGCGCGGATGATGCCCTTGGACGGACTGGCCTTCTTGATTTCGGCGATCACGGCAGGCTGAGCGGCAGCGATCTTGGCGCGGATGGCGCCGACGAAGTCGCGCGGCGCGACTTGTTGCGCGGCTTCGGCCTCGAGGACGGCGAGCGGCTTGAGCGCCTGGCCGGCGGCGATTTCCTCGCGCTTGGTGGCGATGATCTTGTTCAGGATGTCGCTCATGCGGCCCCCAGACGTTGCGTGCATTCGACGAACTGCGCCAGTTTCGCCCGGGCGGCACCACTGGCGATGGCTTCGCGCGCCTTGGCGATGCCGTCGCCGATGCTGGCGGCGGCGTTGGCGACGTAAAGCGCGGCGCCAGCGTTGAGGCAGACGATCTCGCGGGCGGCGCCCGGCTGGTTGTCCAGGGCGGCAAGCATCATCGCCTTCGACTCGTCGGCGCTGCCGACGCGCAGGTTCCTGAGCGACATCATCTGCAGGCCGAAGTCTTCCGGGTGCACTTCGTATTCGCGGACTTCGCCGTCCTTCAACTCACCGATCAGCGTCGTCGCGCCGAGCGAGATTTCGTCGAGGTTGTCCTTGCCGTGCACGACCAGCACGCGCTCGGCACCGAGGCGCTGCATGACGCGGACCTGGATGCCGACCAGGTCGGGATGAAAGACGCCCATCAGCGTGTTCGGGGCGGCGGCCGGGTTGGTCAGCGGGCCGAGGATGTTGAAGATGGTACGCACGCCCATTTCGCGGCGGACCGGCGCGACATGCTTCATCGCGCTGTGATGGTTGGGCGCGAACATGAAGCCGATGCCGCACTGCTCGATGCAGGCAGCAACCTTTTCCGGCGACAGGTTGATGTTGGCGCCGAGCGCCTCGAGCACGTCGGCACTGCCCGAACTCGACGAGACACTGCGCCCGCCGTGCTTGGCGACCTTGGCACCGGCCGCGGCGGCGACGAAGATCGAGGTGGTGGAGATATTGAAGCTGTGCGCGGCGTCACCGCCGGTGCCGACGATATCGACGAAGTGCTTGTCGTAGGGCACCTTGACCGGCGTCGCCAGCTCGCGCATGACGCTGGCGGCGGCGGCGATCTCGCCGATGGTTTCCTTCTTGACGCGCAGTCCGGTGACGATGGCGGCGATCATCACCGGCGAGACTTCGCCGCTCATGATCTGGCGCATCAGCGAGACCATTTCGTCGTGGAAGATTTCGCGATGCTCGATGACGCGCTGGAGGGCGGCTTGCGGGGTCATGGGCGATGCTCCTCGAGGAAGTTGTTCAACAGATCGTGACCGCGTTCGGTCAGGATCGATTCCGGGTGGAACTGGACGCCTTCGACGGCCAGCGTCTTGTGACGTACGCCCATGATCTCGCCGTCCTCGGTCCACGCCGTGATGTCCAGACAATCGGGCAGGCTGGCCCGCTCGATGGCCAGCGAGTGGTAGCGGGTGCAGGTCAGCGGATTGGGCAGGTTGCGGAAGACGCCCTCGTTCTTGTGGTGCACCGGCGACACCTTGCCGTGCATCAGCGTCCTGGCGTGCACGATGCGCCCGCCGAAGGCTTCGCCAATCGACTGGTGGCCGAGGCAGACGCCGAGCAGCGGAATCTTGCCGGCGAACTCCTTGATCGCCGCCAGCGACACCCCGGCCTGCGCCGGCGCGCAAGGGCCGGGCGAAATGACCAGGTAGTCGGGCCTGACACGGGCAATCTCGGCCAGCGTGATGGCGTCGTTGCGGAAGACTTTCACCTCCTGGCCGAGTTCGCCGAAATACTGGACCAGGTTGTAGGTGAAGCTGTCGTAGTTGTCGATCATCAATAACATGGCTGCTCCCTCAATCCATCCGCGTGTTCAGGCCCTGCTCAGCCAGTTCGGCGGCGCGCAGCACGGCGCGCGCCTTGTTCCGGGTTTCTTCCCATTCGGAATGCGGATCGGAGTCGGCGACGATGCCGGCGCCGGCCTGGACGTGCAGCTTGCCGTCCTTGACCACGGCGGTGCGGATGGCGATGGCCAGGTCCATGTCGCCGTTGAAGCCGAGATAGCCGACCGAACCGGCGTAGATACCGCGCTTGACCGGTTCCAGTTCGTCGATGATTTCCATTGCCCGCACCTTGGGCGCGCCGGAGACGGTGCCGGCCGGGAACGTGGCTTTCAGTACGTCGACCGCATCCAGCCCTTTTTCCAGCCGGCCTTCGACGTTGGAGACGATGTGCATCACATGCGAGTAGCGTTCGATGACCATGCGCTCGGTCAGCTTGACGCTGCCGATCTTGGCCACCCGGCCACAGTCATTGCGGCCGAGGTCGAGCAACTGGGTGTGTTCGGCCAGCTCCTTGGCGTCCGACAGCAGGTCTTCGGCCAGTGCCGCATCCTCTTCCGGCGAGGCACCGCGCTTGCGGGTGCCGGCGATCGGACGCACGGTGACGCGGTCGCCTTCGAGGCGGACCAGGATTTCCGGCGAGGCGCCGACGACATGGTAGTCCTCGAAGTCGAAATAGAACATGTAGGGCGACGGGTTGAGGCTGCGCAGCGTCCGGTACAGCGCCAGCGGGCTGGCGTGGAAGGGCTTGGTCATGCGCTGCGACAGCACCACCTGCATGATGTCGCCTTCGGTGATGTAGTCCTTGGCCTTCTTCACCGCCTGTTTGAAGGCGGCTTCGCCGAACACCGATACCGCCGGCTCGGAACGGGCCGGCGCTTCGCTCGGAATGACCGCCGGCTGGCGCAGCTTGCCCAGCAATTCCTTGAGCCGGGCGCGCGCCTTCTGGTAGGCACCGGGGAAACCGGGCTCGGCATAGACGATCAGCGTCAGCTTGCCGGACAGGTTGTCGACGACGGCGATTTCCTCGGACAGCAGCAGCTGGATGTCAGGCGTGCCGATTTCGTCCGGACGCTGGGTCCTGGTCAGCTTGGTTTCGATGTAGCGGATCGTGTCATAGCCGAAGCAGCCGACCAGTCCGCCGAGGAAGCGTGGCAGGCCGGTCGCCTCGGGCGCCCGGAATCGCTTCATGTAGCCGTCGATGAAATCGAGCGGGTTGGCGTCGTGTTCGCGCTCGGCGATGCGGTTGCCGGTGAGAACCAGCACCTCGTGGCCCTGGACGACGATGCGCGTCGACGCGGCCAGGCCGATGATGGAATAGCGGCCGAAGCGTTCGCCGCCCTGCACCGATTCGAGCAGGTAAGTGAACGGCCCGTTGGCCAGCTTCAGGTAGATCGACAGCGGCGTGTCGAGATCGGCAAACGTTTCCAGCGTGACGGGAATACGGTTGTAGCCTTGCGCGGCGAGCGCATTGAATTCGGTTTCGGTCATGGAATACCTCGGGTACGACAACGATGACGGGGTGCTGCAACTGGGTGCGCCGACAGACTCGGCGCCAGACGGGCGAGAGATTATGGACGCCAGGGGCGCCAACGAAGCTCGATGATCCAGTTGCGGGAAGCGGTCATTTGTCGTGAGGTGTAGAGAAGTCCCGGCCGGAGGCGACGGGTGGAACGCAGTCTAGCGCATGCGCTTTACCGCTGTCCACCCGGTCTCGCCTCAGACTTTGGCCAGTTCGCTGCGCAGGGCACCGATGATCGAGTCGTAACGGTGCGCGTCGCTGTCCCTGCCGGCGCCATAGACAGCCGAACCGGCAACGAAGGCATCGACCCCGGAACGAGCGATTTCGGCGATGTTGCCGGTATTGACCCCACCGTCGATCTCGAGGCGGATACGCCGGCCACTGTCGCGTTCGTAGGCATCGAGCTTGGCCCGGGCCTGCCGCGCCTTGGCCAGCGTGCCGGGGATGAACTTCTGACCGCCGAAGCCGGGATTGACGCTCATCAGCAGGACGACGTCCAGCTTGTCCATGACGTAGTCCATGTAATCCAGCGGCGTCGCCGGGTTGAAGACCAGACCGGCCTGACAGCCGGCGTCGCGGATCAGCGACAGCGTGCGATCGATGTGCTCGGAGGCTTCCGGGTGGAAGGTGATGATGTTGGCGCCGGCTTTGGCGAAATCGGGAACGATGCGATCGACCGGCTTGACCATCAGGTGCACGTCGATCGGCGCGTCGGTACAGGGCCGGATCGCCTCGCAGACGAGTGGTCCGATGGTCAGGTTGGGAACATAATGGTTGTCCATCACGTCGAAGTGAATCCAGTCGGCGCC
>DKNF01000281.1 GCA_002470165.1 Betaproteobacteria bacterium UBA7395
GCATCGTCGGCACCGATCCGGAATCCGACCTCGCCGTTCTGCGCATCGACGCCAGCGGCCTGCCGGCGATCACCTTCGGCCAGATGGACAACCTGAACGTCGGCGATGTCGTGCTCGCCATCGGCAATCCCTTCGGCGTCGGCCAGACGGTGACCATGGGCATCGTCTCGGCACTGGGCCGCTCGCACCTGGGGATCAACACCTTCGAGAACTTCATCCAGACCGACGCCGCCATCAACCCCGGCAACTCCGGCGGCGCCCTGGTCGATGCCCAGGGAAACCTGGTCGGCATCAACACCGCGATCTATTCCCGCACCGGCGGCAACCACGGCATCGGCTTCGCCATTCCGGTATCGAGTGCGCGCAGCATCATGGAACAGATCATCGAAAGCGGCTCGGTGACCCGCGGCTGGATCGGTGTCGAAGCCCAGGAAATCACCGAGGAACTGGCCGAATCCTTCGGCCTGCCGGATACCGACGGTGCCCTGATCGCCGGCGTCGTGCGCGGCAGCCCGGCCGATCGCGCCGGCGTCCGCCCGGGCGACGTGCTGCTCTCGGTCAATGGCAAGTCCGTCACCGACCCGCAGGTCATGCTCGACCTGATCGCCGAACTCAAGCCGGAAGAAAAAGCCGCCTTCCGCCTGCGCCGCGACCGCAGCATCCTCGAACTGCAGGTCCGGATCGGCAAGCGTCCGCCGCTACGCACCGAGGAATAATCCCCATGTGCCAGCTACTGGGCATGAACTGCAACGTGCCCACGGACATCTGTTTTTCCTTCTCCGGCTTCCAGGCACGCGGCGGCGCGACTGACGTGCATTCGGACGGCTGGGGCATCGCCTTTTTCGAGGGCCGCGGCACGCGCGTCTTCCTCGACCCGCAGCCCTCGGCCAGCTCACCGGTGGCCGAACTGGTCAGCCGCTATCCGATCCGCTCGATGAATGTCATCGCGCACATCCGCAAGGCCACGCAGGGAACGGTTGCGCTGGAAAACACGCATCCCTTCATGCGCGAACTGTGGGGCCGGTACTGGATCTTTGCACATAACGGCAACCTGATCGATTTCCAGCCAAGACTCGACGGCAGCTTCATGCCGGTCGGCAACACCGACAGCGAGCGCGCCTTCTGCTGGCTGCTGCAGGAATTCCGCCGCCGTTTCGGTGAGGTCATGCCATCGGTCGACGCCTTGTTCGCGGCGCTGCACGAGCTCACCTTGCAGGTTGCGGGGCATGGTGAATTCAACTTCCTGCTGTCCAACGGGGACTGCCTGTTCGCCCATGCCTCGACGCGACTCAGCTACATCGTTCGCCAGGCGCCGTTCGCCGAAGCGCACCTGAAAGACCAGGACCTGACCGTCGATTTCCGTGAAGTGACCGGCGCCCGGGACCGGGTCGCGGTGATCGCCACCCTGCCGCTGACCGACAACGAGCAATGGACGACGATGCCGGCCGGAACACTGTGGCGCTTCATCGACGGCGCGCCGGCGGGCCTGCTGGCAACCCGTCCGGGACCGCCACGCGATTAGGATTTCCCGTCGAGTTTGCGGAAATCGGCTTCGGCCTTGTCC
Source organism: Betaproteobacteria bacterium UBA7395 (assembly GCA_002470165.1). Classification (GTDB taxonomy): domain Bacteria; phylum Pseudomonadota; class Gammaproteobacteria; order Burkholderiales; family Rhodocyclaceae; genus Azonexus. The sequence continues at coordinate 1,565 of DKNF01000281.1, forward strand.
AGCTCGGCGTCTAGGTCAAGATCGGCGGCAGCGGACTGGGCTGTGCTGGCGGCGGCAGCCGCATCGGCATCGGCGCGGGTCGTGGTTTTCGATACCAGGGTCGCCGCCAGGATACCCAGTTCGTAGAGCAGACACATCGGAACTGCCAGTGCCAGCTGCGAGACAACGTCGGGCGGCGTGACCACGGCAGCCACGACAAAGGCGCCGACGATGAAATAGGAACGCCATTCGCGCAGCTTCTCGACCTTGACCACGCCCAGCTTGACCAGCACGACGAGCGCCACCGGCACCTCGAAGGACAGGCCGAAGGCCATGAACATGGTCATCACGAAGGACAGGTAGGCTTCGATATCCGGCGCCGGGGTAATGCTCTTGGGCGCGAAACTGGCGATGAAGTGGAAGACCTGGCCGAAGACGAAGAAATAACAGAAGGCCATGCCCAGCACGAACAGCACCGTGCTCGAGATGATCAGCGGAATGCCCAGGCGGCGCTCGTGAGCGTACAAACCGGGCGCAACGAAACCCCAGGCCTGAAACAGCACATAGGGCAGGGCAAGCACGAAGGCCACCATGGCGGTTACCTTGAGCGGCACCATGAACGGCGTGACGACGCCGATGGCGACCATCTTGGTCCCCTCGGGCAAGGCACTGGTCAGCGGCGCTGCCAGCAGGTCGTAAATCGCCCCCGGCCCGGGATAAAGGGCCAGTCCGCCCATCACCACGGCGATGGCGATCAGGCTGCGCAATACCCGGTCGCGCAATTCGATCAGGTGAGAGACAAAGGTTTCCTGCTGCTCGGTCTCGCTCATGCCTTGCCGCCATCCTTTTCCGGTGCTGCCGGCGTCGCGACGGGATTCGCCTGGCCGGCGACCGTAGCGACATCTTGTTCGATCTTGCGGGCGTTCGCTTCGAGATCGGCGATTGCATCCTGGACCGGCGTTGCGAAGGTCGTGCGGACGGAATCGTATTCCTTGCGCACCGTATCTTCCAGCGAACGGGCCGAGTCGGCGACCTGCGCCTGCAGTTTCTTCAACTCGTCGAGCTGCATTTCGCGATTGATGTCGGACTTGACGTCATTGACGTAACGCTGGGCACGACCGAGCAAATGGCCGAGCGTGCGCGCCACCTTGGGCAGGCGTTCAGGACCGATGACCAGCAGCGCAACGATGCCGATCACCATCAACTCGGAAAAACCGATATCGAACATGGATTTTTTTCATGATCGGGCAGACAAGCGCCTGCCCGGATTATCAGGACTTGGTCTTTTCCTGGACCTCGACGTCGATGGTCTGGCCGCCGACCTGCTGGGTCGGCTGGGCGCCTTCGGCCGGTTTGTCGGCGTTGGCGTCCTTCATGCCGTCCTTGAAGCCCTTGACCGCACCGCCGAGATCCTGACCGACGTTGCGCAGCTTCTTGGTGCCGAACACGAGCAGGACGATGACCAGAACGATCAGCCAGTGCCAGATGGAAAAAGTACCCATGATGATGTCTCCTTAAATTCGCTTGAGCATGGGGCCGACCGGGTCGGGTCCGCCCACGATGTGCATGTGCAGATGGGGCACTTCCTGCTGCCCGATCTCGCCAGTGTTGATGATGACACGGAAGCCGCCGGGGCTACCCTGGGCAACGGCAATTTCATTGGCCTTGACCAGCATGTGCCCGAGCACTTCCGCATCCTCCGGAGCGACCGTCGCCAGCGAGGTGATGTGCTTCTTCGGCACCACCAGAATGTGCACCGGACGCGCCGGATGGATATCCTTGAAAGCCAGCACCTTATCGTCCTCGTAGACCTTCTGCGACGGAATGGTTCCGGCGACGATCTTGCAGAACAGGCAGTCGCTCACTTGCCGGCGCTCCGCGAGGCCTTCTCGTCGATGCCGGAAATCCCTTCGCGGCGGCGCATTTCCTGAGACACGTCTTCGATCGACAGGCCGTAGAAGGCGAGCAGGACCAGGATGTGATAGACGACATCGGTCGACTCGCGGACGATGTTCAGACGCTTGCCGTCCTTGCCGGCCATGATCAGTTCGGCGCATTCCTCGCCGATCTTCTTGAGAATGGAATCGGGGCCTTCCGAGAACAGCTTGGCGGTATAGGACTTCTCCGGATCAGCGTGGCGACGCGAGGCCAGCGTCTCGGACAAGCGGTGCAGGATGTCGTGCGTGCTCATTGGTAGATGTCCTTCGGATCTTTCAAAACCGGATCGACGGGAACCCAGCGTTCCCCTTGCAACTCATTGAAAAAACAACTCGCCCGGCCGGTATGGCAGGCGATGCCGCCGACCTGTTCGACCGTCAGCAGCAGCACGTCGCCGTCGCAATCGGTACGGATGGCGCTGACCTTCTGCCAGTGCCCCGATTCCTCGCCTTTGCGCCACAAACGTGCCCGCGAACGCGACCAGTATACCGCGTTGCCGCTGCGCACCGTTTCCTGCAGCGACTCGCGGTTCATGTAGGCGAACATCACGATACGCCCGGCGGCATCCTGGGCAATCGCCGGGATCATGCCGTCGGCGTCCCATTTGAGCGCGTCGAGCCAGCCGAGGGCGTGATCTAGATCAGCCATTACAGTCGCACTTCGATCCCGCGCGCGGCCATGTACTCCTTGGCCTGGCGCACCGTGTATTCGCCGAAATGGAAGATGGATGCAGCCAGCACCGCATCGGCGCGGCCTTCGGAAACGCCGTCGGCCAGATGCTGCAGGTTGCCGACGCCGCCCGAGGCAATCACCGGAATCCCGACCGCGTCGGATACGCCGCGCGTCAGCGGCAGATCGAAACCGTTCTTGGTGCCGTCGCGGTCCATGCTGGTCAGCAGGATTTCGCCGGCCCCCAGCGCCTCGACCTTCTTCGCCCATTCGATAGCGTCGAGTCCGGTATCGTTGCGGCCGCCGTGCGTGAACACATGCCACTTGCCCGGTGCGACCTGCTTGGCGTCGATGGCGACGACGATGCACTGCGAACCGACCTTGCTCGATGCGTCGAAGACCAGGTCCGGATTCTGCACTGCGGCGGTATTCATCGACACTTTGTCGGCACCGGCGTTGAGCAGGCGACGTACGTCTTCTACCTTGCGCACACCACCACCGACGGTGAGCGGAATGAAGACCTGCTCGGCGCAGGCTTCGACGATGTGCAGGATGATGTCGCGCTGATCGGAGGAGGCCGTGATGTCGAGGAAGGTGACTTCGTCGGCGCCCTGCTCGTTGTAGCGGCGGGCGATCTCGATCGGATCGCCGGCATCGCGCAGGCCGACGAAATTGGTGCCCTTGACGACCCGGCCAGCGGTGACATCGAGACAGGGGATGATGCGTTTGGCGAGCATCAGGCGCCCAGCTCGTCGGCGAGTTCCTGCGCCGCCTTGAAATCGAGCGAACCGTCGTACACGGCGCGACCGGCGATGGTGCCGACGACGCCTTCGCCCTCGACCGCGCACAGGGCGCGGATGTCGTCGAGGTTGGACAGGCCGCCTGAAGCAATCACCGGAATGGTCAGCGCCTGAGCCAGACGCACGGTGGCTTCGATGTTCAGGCCGGAAAGCATGCCGTCACGACCGATATCGGTGTAGATGATCGACTCGACGCCGTAGTCCTCGTATTTCTTGCCGAGATCGACGACGTCGTGACCGGTCAGTTTCGACCAGCCGTCGGTCGCCACCTTGCCGTCCTTGGCGTCGAGGCCGACGATGATGTGGCCGGGGAAGGCAACGCAGGCGTCGTGCAGGAAGCCCGGATTCTTCACCGCCGCAGTGCCGATGATGACGTAGGACAGGCCGCCGTCGAGACAGGCTTCGATGGTGTCGAGATCGCGGATGCCGCCGCCGAGCTGGACCGGAATGTCGTCACCGACCTCGGCCAGGATGGCCTTGATCGCAGCGGCATTCTTCGGCTTGCCGGCAAAGGCACCGTTCAAGTCGACCAGATGCAGGCGGCGCGCGCCTTGATCCAGCCAGTGCCGGGCCTGTTCGGCCGGGCTGTCGGAGAAAATGGTGGCCTCTTCCATCAGGCCCTGCTTGAGGCGGACACATTGTCCGTCCTTCAGGTCAATTGCGGGAATGATCAGCATGGGGGAATCAACGGGAAAATTTACGACAGACGCGAATCAGGGGCGCCACTCGACAAAATTCTTCAGGAGTTGCAGGCCGTCGCGAGCGCTTTTCTCGGGATGGAACTGGACCGCAAAGATATTATCCCGGCCCACCGCACAGGTAAAGGGCACACCGTAGTCGGTCGTGCCGACAGTCAGCGCCGGATCGATCGTCTGCACGCAGTAGCTATGCACGAAATAGAAGCGCGAGCCGTCGGCAATCCCCGACCACAGGGCGTGCGGCGCCTGCCGGACTTCGTTCCAGCCCATGTGCGGGACCTTCAGGCGAGCGCCGCTGGCATCGACCATCTGCGCCTCGGGAAAGCGCCGGACGACACCGGGAAAAACACCGAGACCGGCAACATCGCCCTCTTCGCTGCGTTCGAACAACATCTGTTCGCCGACGCAGATACCCAGAAAGGGTTTGTTCTTTGCCGCCGCCAGCACGGCTTCCCGCAGATTGCGGGCATCGAGTTCGCGCATGCAGTCGGGCATCGCCCCCTGGCCGGGAAAGACCACCCGATCGGCAGCGGCGACCACCGCCGGATCGGCGGTGACGACCACGGCTTCGCTGCCGGCGACATGCTCCAGCGCCTTCGACACCGAGCGCAGATTGCCCATGCCGTAATCGATGACGGCGATGGTCACAGCGTTCCCTTCGTCGACGGCATGCAACCGGCCATGCGCGGATCCGGCGTCACCGCCATGCGCAGCGCCCGGCCGAAGGCCTTGAAGATGGTCTCGGCCTGGTGATGGGCATTCTTGCCGCGCAGGTTGTCGATGTGCAGCGTCATCCCGGCATGGTTGACCAGGCCGTGGAAGAATTCGGAGACCAGGTCGACATCGAACTGGCCGATCATCGCCCGGGTGAATTCGCAATTGAGCTCCAGCCCCGGCCGCCCCGACAGGTCGATGACCACGCGCGACAGCGCTTCGTCCAGCGGCACGTAGCTGTGGCCGTAACGGGTCAGCCCCTTCTTGTCGCCCCAGGCCTTGGCCAGCGCCTGACCGAAGGTGATGCCGATATCCTCGACCGTGTGATGGGCGTCGATGTGCAGATCGCCCTTGGCGTCGACATCGAGGTCGATCAAGCCGTGCCGGGCAATCTGGTCGAGCATGTGGTCGAGGAAGGGAACGCCGGTGGCGAACCGGCCCTGGCCGGTACCATCAAGATTCACCTTGATGGTGATCTGGGTCTCCAGGGTATTGCGGGTAACTTCGGCTTGTCGCATGGACTTGGCGGAAAAACGTTGAAACGGAGGGCCATGATACCATTTCGTCTTACTTTTACGCCTACCGTGAAAACCCGATGAGCCGCTTCTGGAGCCAGGTCGTCCGCGACCTCACCCCCTACGTGCCGGGCGAACAGCCCAAGATCGCTAATCTGATCAAGCTGAACACCAACGAGCACCCCTGTCCGCCCTCCCCCCGGGTGGTCGCCGCCATAAAGGCCGAGCTCGGCGACGACGGTGCCCGCCTGCGCCTTTACCCGGACCCCAACGCCGACCTGCTGAAGAACGCCATTGCCCGGCATCACGGCGTGAAGCCCGGCGAAGTCTTCGTCGGCAACGGCTCCGACGAAGTCCTGGCGCACATCTTCATGGCACTGCTCAAGCACGATGCGCCGATTCTCTTCCCGGACATCACCTACAGCTTCTACCCGGTCTATTGCGGCCTCTACGGCGTCGCGCACCGCACCGTGCCGCTGGCCGCCGATTTCTCCATCGACCCGGCCGACTACTGCGGCGTCGCCAACGGCGGCATCCTGATTGCCAACCCGAACGCCCCGACCGGTCGCCTGCTGCCGCTTGCCGCCATCGAGCGCATCGTTCGCGCCAACCCGGATTCGGTCGTGGTCGTTGATGAGGCCTACGTCGACTTCGGCGGCACCAGCGCCATCCCGCTGACGCAGCAATACGACAACCTGCTGGTCGTGCACACCTTGTCCAAATCGCGCTCGCTGGCCGGTTTGCGGGTCGGCTTCGCGGTCGGCCACCCGGACCTGATCGAAGCGCTGGAGCGGGTCAAGAACAGCTTCAATTCCTACCCGCTGGACCGCCTGGCGATCGTCGGTGCCGTTGCCGCGATTGAGGACGAAGACTACTTCCGTCAATGCTGCGCCACGGTGATCGCCACCCGCGAGGCGCTGACCGCCGATCTTGCCGAACAAGGTTTCGAGGTGCTGCCGTCGGCCGCCAATTTCATCTTCGCCCGCCATCCCGGTCGCGACGCCGCCGAACTGGCCAAGGCGCTGCGCGAACGCAACATCATCGTCCGCCACTTCAAGCTGCCGCGCATCGACCAGTACCTGCGCATCACCATCGGCAGCGATGCCGACTATCAGGCACTGAGCGTGGCGCTGCGCGAAATCCTCGGCTGAGTCGGCGACGGCCTCAAACGAGGCCGAGCAAACCGAGCAAGGCGCCGACGCCGATGAACCACAGCGGATGCAGTCCGGTCTTCAGGTTGGCCAGCACCGTGGCCGCCAGCAGCAGCCACGCGGCCAGCCCCAGACCGGCCGCCTGACTGATCAGCGTCGCCCCGGAAAACACCAGGCCGACCGCCAGCGGCGCCACGCCGATACTGATCGCCCGCTGCCAGCGTTTGCCAGCGAAGCTTTCCCAGCTGTCGATCAGCAGGTAGATGAGCACGCTCATCGGCAGGCACATCGCCAGCGTTGCCGCCAGCGCCCCGCCCAGGCCGGCGACGTGCCAGCCGATCAGGGTCACCACCAGCACGTTCGGGCCCGGCGCGGCCTGGGCGATGGCGTACAAATGAGTGAAGGTCGTGTCGTCCAGCCACTGGTGATTTTCGACGACGACGCGGTGCATCTCAGGCAACAGCGCGGTCGCGCCACCAAAGGCGACGAAGGACAGGATCGCGAATTCGCGGAACAGGTCGACGATCAGGCTCATCGCCGCCCCAACCGCCAGTAGGCCAGACCGCCGGAGAGCAACAGACCGGCCAGCATCACCCACAGCATCGGCCAGCGCAGCCAGGCAATCCCGAAGACAACGAGCGCGGCAAAAGGCAGGAAAGCCGCCTTGTCACGGATCGCCATGCCCATGCGCCAGGCCATGGCGAACAACAGACCGGCGCCGACGGCAGCCACGCCGCGCAGCATCGACTGGGCGACCGGCAGACTGCCGTAAGCATCGTAGAGCATGGCCAGCAGCAGGACGATGGCAATCGGCCCGGCCAGCAGGCCGACCGGCGCGACGATGGCCCCCGCCAGTCCGCGGTAACGCTTGCCAACCAGCACCGCCAGATTGACCACATTCGGCCCCGGCAGGAACTGGCAGAGCCCGAGCTGGGCGTTGAATTCCTCGGCGGTCATCCAGCCGCGCTGGTCGACCAGCATGCGCCGGGCAAAGGGCAGCACGCCGCCGAAACCGGACAGGCCGACCGACGAAAAGCCCAAAAAAAGCGCCCGGAGATCCGGGCGCACTTGATTCGGCTGATGCTGGTTCATGAAAGCTCAGTCTTCCAGCCGGAATTCCGCCGATTTCGCATGTGCCGGCAGGCCCTCGCCGTGCGCCAGCGTAGACGCGACCCGGCCCAGCGTCTGCGCGCCGGCCTTCGACACCTTGATCAGGCTGGTCCGCTTCTGGAAATCGTAGACCCCGAGCGGCGACGAGAAACGTGCCGAGCCTGAGGTCGGCAGCACGTGGTTCGGCCCGGCACAGTAATCGCCGAGCGATTCCGAGGTGTAGTGGCCGATGAAGATGGCGCCGGCGTGGTGAATCTTTTCCACCCACGGATCGGGATTGTCGAGGGCCAGTTCAAGGTGCTCGGGCGCGACGCGGTTGGCGATGGCGATTGCCTCGTCCATGTCGCGAACCTGGATGAAGGCGCCGCGATTGGTCAACGAGGTACGGATCGTCTCCTGGCGCGGCATCGTCGGCAGCAGCTTGTCGATGCTGACCTGGACGCGTTCGATGAAAGCGGCGTCCGGGCAGATCAGGATGGATTGCGCCAGTTCGTCGTGCTCGGCCTGCGAGAACAGGTCCATCGCCACCCAGTCGGGATTGCCCGAGCCGTCCGAGACAACCAGGATTTCGGACGGACCGGCGACCATGTCGATGCCGACGATGCCGAACACGCGGCGCTTGGCCGTCGCTACGTAGGCGTTGCCCGGACCCACGATCTTGTCCACCTGCGGCACGCTCTCGGTACCGTAGGCCAGCGCCCCGACCGCCTGCGCGCCGCCGATGGTGAACACGCGATCGACACCGGCCAGGCAGGCCGCCGCCAGCACCAGCTGGTTGTGTTCGCCGCCTGGCGTCGGCACGACCATGATCAGTTCCTTGACGCCGGCGACCTTGGCCGGAATCGCGTTCATCAGCACCGACGACGGATAGGCCGCCTTGCCGCCCGGCACATAGAGGCCGACGCGGTCGAGCGGGGTGATCATCTGGCCGAGCAGAGTGCCGTCGGCTTCGGTATAGGACCAGCCGTCGAGCTTCTGCTTCTCGTGGTAGGCACGCACACGCTGGGCGGCGACTTCGAGGGCAGCACGACGGTCGGCCGGCAAACCGGCCAGGGCCTTTTCGAGCTCGTCGGGTGACAGTTCGAGATCGGCCATCGAAACAGCCGTCAGCCGGTCGAAACGGTTGCTGTAATCGACCACGGCAGCATCGCCACGGGCCTTGACGTCGGCGAGGATGCCGGCGACGGTACGCTCGATGCCCTCATCCGCCGCTGCCTCGAAGGCGAGCAGTTCCTTCAGCCTGGCCGCGAAATCGGCGTCGACCGTGGACAGGCGCTTGATCGCGACAGTCATTTACTTCTCCACCGCCTGGGCAAAGGCATCGATGATCGGTTGCAGGGTCTCGCGCTTGACCTTGAGTGCCGCCTGATTGACGACCAGGCGCGAGGAAATGTCCATGATGTGCTCGCAGGCGACCAGCTTGTTGGCCTTCAGCGTGCCGCCGGTCGACACCAGATCGACGATGGCGTCGGCCAGGCCGGCCAGCGGCGCCAGTTCCATCGAACCGTAGAGCTTGATCAGGTCGACGTGCACACCCTTGGCGGCGAAATGTTCGCGCGCCGTCTTGATGTACTTGGATGCCACCTTGAGGCGGTTGCCTTGGCGCACGGCGTTCTGGTAATCGAAACCTTCGGGGATGGCGACCATCATCCGGCACTTGGCGATCTTCAGATCGAGCGGTGCGTAAAGGCCTTCACCGCCGTGCTCGATCAGCACATCCTTGCCGGCCACGCCGATATCGGCCGCGCCGTACTGGACATAGGTCGGCACGTCGGTGGCGCGAACGATGACGACGCGCACGTCCGGCTGATTGGTCTCGATGATCAGCTTGCGCGAGGTTTCCGGATTCTCGGCCGGCACGATGCCGGCTGCGGCCAGCAGCGGAAGGGTTTCGTCGAAGATGCGGCCCTTGGACAGGGCAATAGTGATACCGGTCACGGGGAGTGTCTCGTGGGTAAAGCGGTGATTTTACCGCAAAGCAGCATGGCCGCCGAAATCGCCGCCAATGGCGGCGACCCAAAAGCAAAAAGCCCGGCAAGCCGGGCTTTTCGATACAGGCGTATCCGGTAGCTTATTCAGCCGGGCGGATGTTGGCAGCCTGCTTGCCCTTCGGGCCATTGACGACGTCGAAGGTCACCTTCTGGTTTTCGGCCAGGGTCTTGAAACCGTTGCCTTGAATTGCAGAGAAGTGAGCGAAGAGGTCTTCACCACCTTCGGACGGAGAGATGAAACCAAAACCCTTGGAGTCGTTGAACCACTTGACGGTACCAGTTGCCATGAATAGCTTCCTTGGAAAATATTAAAAAAATCGAGAATCAGGACCGAGGAGCTGACAAACCGAAACCGGTGCAGGAACAACACACTGCCTGGAAATCCCGTGTCGATGAGTATGGGGCAGACACAGAATAAAGCAAAGCATTTTTCAGACTTTTTTCAAGCTCCGGCAAAAAAATCCCGGGTTTCATGCCAAAAACAACATCAACGGACCCGTTCGACGCTGGCACCAAGCGCCGCCAGCTTCTGCTCGATGCGCTCGTAGCCGCGATCCAGGTGGTAAATGCGATCGATCAGGGTCTCGCCGCTGGCCACCAGGCCGGCAATGATCAGCGACGCCGAAGCCCGCAGGTCGGTGGCCATGACCGTTGCCCCCTCAAGGCGATCGACCCCGCGAACGATCGCGTTGTTGCCTTCGATCTGGATGTTGGCGCCAAGGCGCATCAGTTCGCTGACGTGCATGAAACGGTTTTCGAAAATCGTCTCGCGGATCGTCGCCACCCCGTCGGCAACACAGTTCATGGCCATGAACTGCGCCTGCATGTCGGTCGGGAACGCCGGATACGGCGCCGTGCGCAGGCTGACCGATTTCAGCTTGGCCGGTGCCGTCAGGCGGATCGCGTCGCGTTCGACGACGATTTCGCAACCGGCATCCATCAGCTTGTCGACGACGGAATCGAGGTAGGCGGCCGACGTCCGGGTCAGGCGGATGTCGCCGCCGGTCACTGCGGCCGCGCACAGGTAGGTACCGGTCTCGATGCGGTCGGGCATGATCGAATGGCGGGCACCGTGCAGTTTTTCCACGCCCTGGATGCGGATGATGTCGGTGCCGGCGCCGGAAATCCGGGCGCCCATCGCCACCAGGCAGTTGGCCAGGTCAACGACTTCGGGTTCGCGGGCGGCGTTCTCGATGATCGTCTCGCCGTCGGCCAGGCAGGCCGCCATCATCAGGTTTTCGGTACCGGTGACGGTGACCATGTCGGTACAGATGCGCGCCCCCTTCAGACGGCTGGCGCGGGCATGCACATAGCCCTGCTCGACAGTGACTTCGGCACCCATCGCCTGCAGCCCCTTGATATGCTGATCGACCGGGCGGGCGCCGATGGCGCAACCGCCGGGCAGCGACACGCGGGCTTCGCCACAGCGGGCAACCAGCGGACCGAGCACCAGAATGGAGGCACGCATGGTCTTGACCATCTCGTAGGAAGCCACCGGGTTGTTCAGACCGCTGCCGTCAAGCGTCAGCCCGTCGCCCCCCTCGTGGCGCACGCCGATGCCCATGTCGCCGAGCAGGCGCAGCATGGTCGAGATGTCGTTGAGTTGCGGCACATTGCCCAATTCGAGCGGATCGGCCGAGAGCAGCGAGGCACAGAGAATCGGCAGCGCCGCGTTCTTGGCCCCGGACATGGCGACTTCGCCCTTGAGGACGCTACCGCCCCGGATCAACAGTTTATCCACGCTGGGCACTCCATTCTTCGGGGGTCAGGGTCTTGAAAGACAGGGCGTGCAGTTCGCCGGTCGCCAGTTTTTCCTTGAGCGTCTGATAGACGCGCTGCTGGCGCTGGACGCGATTCTTGCCGGCAAATTCGGCACTGACGACGAGGGCTTCGAAATGCTGCCCGTCGCCGTCGAGTTCGAGGTGATCGCAGGCCATGCCGGCGAGGATGAGTTGCTTGATCTGGTCGGGATGCATGCGGATTCAGGTTCTCAGTTTCCAGCCCCGCTTGAGCAGGGCCAGGGTCAACAGGCTGGTCAGGGCAAAACAGCTGGCCACCACGGCCAGACTGTGCACCGGCGACACGTCCGAAACGCCGAAAAAGCCGTAACGGAAGCCGTCGATCATGTAAAAGACAGGATTGTAATGGGACAGTTGTTGCCAGAATGGCGGCAAAGTGTAAATCGAGTAGAAGACACCGGAGAGCATAGTCAGCGGCATGATCAAAAAGTTCTGGAAAGCGGCCAGCTGGTCGAATTTCTCGACCCAGATACCGGCAATCATCCCCAGCGCGCCAAACAGGGCACCGCTGAGCACGGCAAAGAGCAGCACCCAGCCGGGCGCCACCACCTGCAGATCGACGAACCACACCGTGACCAGCAATACGCCGACACCGACCATGATCCCGCGCAGCATGGCGGCCAGCACGTAGGCGATGAAAAAGCTGCTGTACGGCAAGGGCGGCAGCAGGACAAAGACGATGGAACCGGTGATCTTGGCCTGGATCAGGCTGGACGAGGAATTGGCGAAGGCGTTCTGCAGCACCTGCATCATCACCAGCCCGGGAATCAGGAAACTGGTGTAGCCGATGCCATGCACCCGCACATGATCCTCCAGCACATGACCGAAGATCATCAGGTAGAGCATGGCCGTCAGCACCGGCGCGGCCACGGTCTGGAAGGCGACCTTCCAGAAACGCAGCACTTCCTTGTAGAACAGGGTCCAGAAACCGATCATCGCTGCATCGTCCGCAGGAAAACCTCTTCCAGCGACGCACCGGGGTGCGCAGCCATCAGGTTGACGGTACTGTCGAGGGCCAGCAACTGCCCCTGCTTCATCAGCGCGATGCGGTTGCACAGCGCTTCCGCCTCTTCGAGGTAATGCGTGGTCAGGATGATGGTGTGCCCTTCGCCGTTGAGCCGGCGAACAAATTGCCACAGCCCCTGGCGCAACTCGACATCGACGCCGGCCGTCGGCTCGTCGAGGACGATCACCGGCGGCTTGTGCACCAGCGCCTGGGCAACCAGCACACGGCGCTTCATGCCACCGGAGAGACGGCGCATGTTGGCGTCGGCCTTGCCGGTCAGGTCGAGGTGATGCAGGATTTCGTCGATCCAGTCGTCATTGCGACGGATGCCGAAGTAACCGGACTGGATGCGCAGGGTTTCGCGCACACTGAAGAACGGATCGAAGACCAGCTCCTGCGGCACCACGCCGAGCAGACGGCGGGCCTGGCGAAAATCGCGGACGACATCGTGGCCGAGCACCCGGATACTGCCCGAATCCAGGCGCGCCAAGCCGGCCAGACAGGATATCAACGTCGTCTTGCCGGCCCCGTTCGGCCCGAGCAGACCGAAGAATTCACCTTGCCGAATTTCCAGGGAAAGGCCGTCCAGCGCCCTCAGCGAGCCAAAGGTCTTGACGACATCGACGATGGAAACGGCGGGGATCATGAGCGGCCGTCAGGCCAGGGGCAGAAGGTCGGAAACACCGTAGAGTTCAGCCAGCGAAGCCACCCCGGCCGGCACGCCGGCAAAGCGGATCAGCGCACCGGTCAGCGCACCATGGCGCAACCAGCCGAGCATGACTGCCACCGCTGAGGAATCGGCGTCGCCGACCCCCGACAGATCGATGACCTGCTCACCCGGGACAATCAAGGCACGGCCCCGCTCGAGCAGCTCCCGCGCCTGATCGGTCGTCATCGCACAACCGACGCAGAGCCGGCCGTTTACGCTTTCAATCATCAACGAGCAGTCCGGTTGTTGGCAGCAACTTCCAGCGACTTGTTCTTGGCCGCCAGGCTGGCGATCAAACCGTCGATACCACCGTCGCGGACTTCACGGGCAAACTGCTCGCGATAGTTGGTCACCAGGCTGATGCCGGCAACGACGACATCGAAAACCTTCCACTGACCATCGGCCAGCTCCAGCCAGTAATCGATCTGCACCGACTGGGCGCCGGGCTGGACAACCTCGGAGCGGACCACGGCTTCCGTTTCACCGTCACGCATGCGGAAGGGACGGAAAACAATGCGCTGGTTGCTGTAACTGGTCAGTGCGTTGGCGTAGGTGCGCACCAGCAGCATCTTGAACTCCGACTGCAAGCGGGTTTTCTGGGCGGCACTTGCGCTACGCCAGTCACGCCCCACTGCCAGCGAGGTCATGCGCTGGAAATTGAAATGCGGCAACACCTTGGCATCGACCAGCGCGACAATCTTCTGGATATCGCCGTTACGAATATCCTTGTCCTGGCGGACGATATCCAGGACTTCGCCCGAAACGCGCTTGACCAGGGCATCCGGCGCCTCGGTGGCATGCGCGGAAAAGGACAGCAGGGCAGCAAGAAAAATGGCGGAGAGGTGCTTGATCATGGTCATTCCGTCGACGTCAGTCATCCATCCTTGGCGGGCGGCCATCGTGGATCAGGTTATTGCGCCGCTGCAGGTAAGCGTCGCGAATGTAGGCATACTTGTCGAGTGCCGCCTCGTCGATGATCTTGTCGGCCGGCAGGAGGCCGGCACGGATATCGACAAAACGAACCACCGAGGTTCCCAGACGAACCGATTCCGGACTGATATGGGATACCGGATCGGCGAAGGAGTCGACTGCCCAACCCGCCAAGTCACGACTGGTCCGCGGCCCGATCACCGGCAGGAACAGGTAGGGGCCATCATTGACACCCCAGACGGCAAGCGTCTGACCGAAGTCTTCGTTGAAGCGCTCCAGGCCCATTTCGCTGGCGACATCGAACAGGCCGAAAATGCCGACGGTTGAATTGATGAACAACCGGGCAAAACCGGTGCCGGCGTCGCGGGGCTTGCCCTGCATGGCACTGTTTGCCCCGATCCAGAGTTCGCCGACATTGCCGAAGAAGTTGCCGACACTGGCTTTGACCGGCAGCGGAACACCGGCATCGTATGCCTGGGCGACCGGACGTGCAGCATATTTATCCAGCGCTTCATTCACGGAGTACATGGTGCGATTGAAGCCCTCGTACGGATCGCGCGGATTGTCCTGCGCGCCCGCCTGCCCCGTCACGACCAGCGCCCCCCCGAGCGCCAGCAGACTTACCAGCCGCCGAATCGAACTCCCTGTCAGTTTTGTCATTTGCTATCCTGTCCTTCAGCTGCCTTGTTGAAGAGGAATTGGCTAATCAATTTTTCCAGAACCACGGCCGATTGGGTCATCCTGACCATCTCGCCCGCTTGCAACATCTTGTCGTCACCGCCGACATCGAACCCGATGTACTGCTCACCCAGCAAGCCGGCCGTGTAAATCGAGGCGAAAGTATCCCGCGGGAAACGGTAGCGCCCGTCAATATTCATGGTCACGACAGCCTGATAGGTCTCGGGATCGAAACGGATGTCGGCAATCCGTCCGACGAGTACGCCGGCACTGCGTACCGGGCCTCGCACTTTCAGGCCGCCGATGTTATCAAACCTGGCTTGCAGCACATAGGTTTCGGACAGGTGCGCCGCAGAAAGATTGCCGACCTTGAGCGCCAAAAACAACACTGCGGCCAGGCCGAGTGCAACGAAGAAGCCGACCCACAGGTCGAGAACGGTACGGTTCATGAATTACCTCGGAACATGAACGAAGTGAGAATGAAATCCAGCGCCAGTATGGTCATCGCCGACGTTACCACAGTACGCGTGATGGCCCGCGACACGCCCTCGGCAGTCGGCGTCGAGTCGTAGCCTTCGAATACGGCAATCAACGACACGGCAAAACCGAATACCACGCTCTTGATGACGCCGTTCATGATGTCGTAGCGAAAATCGACGCTCGACTGCATCTGCGACCAGAATGCGCCGTCATCGACGCCGATGAAGACGACGCCGATCAGCCAGCCGCCGAACACCCCCATGGCCGAGAACATCGCCGCCAGCAGCGGCATCGAGATGACCCCACCCCAGAACCGCGGCGCCACCACCCGGGCAATCGGATTGACCGCCATCATGTCCATCGCCTTCAACTGCTCGGTCGTCTTCATCAGGCCGATCTCGGCGGTGATCGACGAACCGGCGCGCGAAGCGAAGAGCAGGCCGGCAACCACCGGCCCAAGCTCGCGCACCAGCGAGAGTGCGACCAGGATGCCCAGCGCCTCGGTCGAACCATAGCGCTGCAGCGTTTCGTACCCCTGCAAGCCCAGAACCAGACCGACGAACAATCCAGAAACGAGGATGATCAACAGGGACAGGACGCCGCTGAAGTAGATTTCGCGCAGCGTCAGCGGCAGCCGGCGGAAGGCCGTTCCCGAATGCAGCAGGATGGCGAAAAAGAAACGCGTGGCAAAACCCAGTCGCCAGATACGATCAACGACCGAACTGCCGAGACGGCGCACCAATTCAAGCGGCCCTGGCATGCGCCCCTCCCGGCAAGAAATCCTGGAGCACAGAGGGCGCCGGATAATCGAAATGCACCGGGCCGTCCGGCTCGGCATGGACGAACTGATGCACGAAAGGATCGGTGGACGCGCGAATTTCGTCCGGCGTCCCCTGGGCGACAACCTTGCCGCCGTTCAGGAAATAGATGTAATCGACGATCAGCAAGGACTCCTGGATATCGTGCGTGACCATGATCGAGGTTGCGCCCAGTGCATCGTTCAGCGTCCGGATCAGGCGCCCGATCACGCCCAGCGCAATCGGATCAAGGCCGGTGAACGGCTCGTCGTACATGATCAGCATGGGATCCAGGGCAACGGCCCGGGCCAGAGCCACACGCCTTGCCATGCCGCCCGACAGCGATCCCGGCATCAGAGCGTGTGCACCGCGCAGACCGACCGCTTCGAGTTTCATCAGCACCAGGTCGCGAATCATTTCTTCGGACAGGTTGGTGTGCTCACGCAACGGGAAAGCCACGTTATCGAACACCGACAGGTCGGTGAACAGCGCGCCGAACTGGAAGAGCATTCCCATCCGGCGGCGCAGCCGATACAACTCGGCCTCAGACATCTTGCAGACCTGATGGCTCTCCAGGCGAACGCTACCGCCGGTTGGCTTCAACTGCCCCCCGATACAACGCAGCAAGGTGGTCTTGCCACATCCCGACCCCCCCATGATGGCAACCACCTTGCCACGCGGAATCTGCATGTTGATTCCTTGCAGCACCGGGCGCCCGTCATATTGAAAGTGCAGGTCCTGGATATCGACCAGTATGTCGTCCGTCAACGCCGATTCCCTGAAAAAAAGACAGTCCGCATTCTATCAGAACTGTCTATCGTCATTTCGCCTAAGACAGGCGCAAAGAGACAAAACAATGATGACAAATGAATAAATTGCATTTAGCATAACGCTTTGCTTCCACTGCGCGCATCACCATGCACCGAGTCATGCTGATCCTGCCATTCATTCTGATTGCCGCCGTCGCCTGTGGCACAACATCCCCTGCCAGCACGCCCCAAGGCCATCTCCGCCTGACGCATCCGGCCGGCCCGATTCCGGACATCGTCGACCAGCCGGCAGCGATGCCGGCCAGCAAGCCGGGCGACGACGGCTTCAGCGTGACCGTCAGCGACGTACCGGTGCGCGATCTGTTGTTCGCCCTGGCCCGCGACGCCGACATCGACATCGATATCGCCCCGGAAATCATTGGCAAGATCACGCTCAAGGCCAGCCGGCAGCCGCTGCCCGTCCTGCTCGAACGCATTTCCCGACAGGTTCCGCTACGCTTCGAATTCACGGCCGACAGCCTCCTGATACTTCCCGATACACCTTACTTCGCCCACTACCCGGTGGATTACGTGAACCTGGGGCGTACCGTCAGCACCTCGGTGGCCAACAAGATGCAGATCGGCGACGCCGGGGACAACGGCAGCGGCGGCAGTCTGTCCAACACCCGCATCGAAAACGTCAGCGCGCATCGTTTCTGGGCGGGGTTGGAAAGCAATCTCGAACGACTGATGAAAGCGACGGGCACTCCGGCGGACAAGACCGCGCCGCCCCGCCTGATCGTGGATGCGGAAGCCGGCCTGGTCACGGCTTACGCCACTCAGGATGAACATCGCCGGATTCGCCGCTTCATTGACAGGACAATCAAAGCCGCCCGTCGGCAGGTGATGATCGAGGCCACCATCGTCGAAGTCACGCTCAGCGACGGCTACCAGCAAGGTATCGACTGGAACGGTCTGGTCCGTGGCGGCATCTTTTCGCTGGCCGGCAACGCACTGAAAGGCAGCGTGAACCTGAGCTACAACCGGGACGATAACCCTCGCGCACTGATCAGCCTGCTCGAACGTTTCGGCACCAGCCGGGTACTTTCCAGTCCTCGCCTGTCGGTTCTCAACAACCAGGCCGCACTCTTGCGTGTCGTCGAAAACTACGTCTATTTCCAGGTCAGGGCGGATACGACCACCACAGCCAATGTCGGCACAACCACAACCTATACCACCACACCGCAAACCGTCTCGGTCGGCCTGGTCATGGGCGTGACGCCGCAAATCGCCAACGACGACTCGATCCTGCTGAACATTCGCCCGAGCATCACCAGCATCGACCGCGAAGTCCCGGACCCGAACCCCGATCTCCGCCGCAACGGCATCGAGAATCTCGTCCCGATGATCCGTACCCGGGAAATCGAATCGGTCATGCGCATCGCCAACGGACAAACCGCCGTACTGGGCGGCCTGATGGAAGACCGGGCCGATTACCAGACCCAGCGCGTACCGCTCCTTGGTGACCTCCCCCTGGCCGGCGAGGCCTTCAACAATCGCAACAACCGCACGCGCAAGACCGAACTGGTCATTTTCCTGCGCCCAGTGGTGATCCGCGACCCCGGACTGCGCGGCGATTACGCGGCGCAGGCCGAAGCCCTGCCCGGGAACACATTCTTCAACCCACCGGCGCATGCCCACCCCTTGAAGCCGCGTTCCGTCACGGAGTAATCCATGCAAACTGCAAACGCACTCTGCCTTTTTCTGGCGCTATCAGGCAGCGCCGCCCTCGCCGACCCAGGTACCGACTTCATCGGTACCGCCCTGAACCGCGCGGCCTACGCCGAAAGCCAGGAAAGCCATCTACGCGACCTGATTGCCACGCACCCCGGAAACGCCGGATTGCTGCTCCGCCTGGGCGCCCTGCTCGGCCGGGAGCAGCGCTGGCCGGAAGCCCGCCTGGCCTACGCCAGGGCCGACGAACTCGCCGCCGGGCAAGCCGATACCTTGTACAACCTGGCCGTCTGCCTCGACCACCTGGAACAGACCGGCGCAGCCATTCGCCACTACCGGAAAGCGCTCGAACTGGCCGCGGAACAAGCGCACAACTTCCCGCAGGCGATGGTGCGCCAACGCCTGTCACAACTGCAGGCGGCCCTGCCATGAACGCCAAGCCGCTCGGCCAGCACCTGCTGGAAGCCGGCCTGATTGACGAGGATCAGCTGCGCATCGCCCTGGTCGAACAGCAGAAGAACCGCCAGCCGCTGGGCATCCTGGTGCACACCCTCGGATTTGCCGACGAACCCGGGGTCAGCGACGTTCTGTCCCGGCAACTCGGCCTGGAACGCTTCGACCCGGCGCGTCACGACATCGCCCCCGAAGCCATCCGCCTGCTGCCAGCTGAAACCGCCCGCCGCCATCGCATCCTGCCGATCACCATCAATCCGGGACGCCGCCGCTGGCGCCTGGCGATGGCGTCACCCAGCGACCACCAGGCACTGGCCAGTCTGCACGCGCACACGCCGGCCGGCATGGATACCGAAATCCTGCTGGCCGCCCCCGGCGAAATCGAACAAGCCATCGACCTCCATTACGGCTGCGCCCTGGCCATCGACGGCATTCTCGACGAATTCGAAGGCAAGGGCCCCTTGAGCGCACTTTCCGGCGATTCGCCGGCAGTCCGCCTGGTCGACGCGCTACTCGCCGACGCCGTCAGGCGCCGCGCCTCCGACCTGCACTTCGAACCGGAAGCTGCCAGCCTGCGTATCCGCTACCGCATCGACGGCCTGCTGGAAACCATCCGCATCCTGCATCGCTCGACCTGGGCGCCGCTGTCGAGCCGGATCAAGGTCATCTCCGGCATGAACATCGCGGAAAACCGGCTGCCGCAAGACGGCCACCTCGGCCGCCGCATCGGCGGACGCAACATTGATTTCCGCGTCGCCAGCCATCCTGGGATTCACGGCGAGAGCATCGTGCTCCGCGTCCTGGACCGGCAAAAGGGCATTGTCCCCATGGAATCCCTGGGCATAAACGACAGCCACCAGGCCCTGCTTGGCCGCATGCTGTCGCGCCCCGAAGGCCTCTTCCTGGTCACCGGACCGACCGGCAGCGGCAAGACGACCACGCTCTATTCCTTACTCAACCGCCTCAGGAACGACGGCGTCAACGTCATGACCCTGGAGGACCCGGTCGAATACCCGCTGCCGCTGCTGCGCCAGACCTCGCTGTCCGACAACGTGAAGATGGACTTCGCCGACGGCGTCCGCTCAATGCTCCGCCAGGACCCTGACGTCATGCTGATCGGCGAGATCCGCGACGCCGAAACGGCAGCCATGACCCTGCGGGCCGCCCTGACCGGTCATCAGGTATTCGCCACCCTGCACGCCGGCAGCGCCATCGCCGCACTGTCGCGACTGGCCGAACTCGGCATCAGTCCGCGCATGCTGCACGGCAACCTGACCGGCATCGTCGCCCAGCGACTGGTACGCCGCCTGTGCCCCGCCTGTCGCAGCGAACGTCCGGCCGACCCCGCCGAATCGGCATTGCTGGGCCGCACCGTTCTGCCGGTTGCCGGAGCCTGCCCGGCGTGTCGACAGCGCGGCTATCACGGCCGCCTGGTGCTGATGGAAATCCTGCGCATCGACAAAGTGCTCGATCTCCTGCTCGCCGATGCGGCTTCGCCCCCCGAACTCTATGCCCAGGCCAGGAAGCGCGGCTTCAGCACGCTGGCCGACAACGCACTGGAAGCGGTGCGGCGAGGCGACACGACGCTGGAGGAAGTCAGCCGCGCGGTCGATCTGAGCGAGTGGCTGTGAACATGTTTTTCCGTTACCGCGCCCTCGACAGCAACCTGCAACGCGTTTCCGGCGAGCGAGAGGCCTGCTCGCTGGCACATCTGGAACAGGAACTGCGCCAGCAAGGCCTGGAACTGATCTACGCCAAACCCCGACGCCAGCGCCCGCCGGCACGCCCGTCGCGCGGCGAACTGGCCGACCTCTGCCTGCAACTCGAACAACTGCTCGCCGCCGGCATCCCCTTGCTGGACGCGCTACATGACCTGGGCACAAGCAGCGAAGGCGCCCGCCTGCCCGCGCTGTGCCGACGCCTGGGCGATCGGCTTGCGGCCGGCCAGCCCCTGTCGCAAGCACTTGCGGAAGAAAAGCTGGACCCCGCCCTCATCGGCGTCATCCGCGCCGGAGAGTGCAGCGGACGACTGCCAGACAGCCTGCGCCGCCTGGGTGACAGCCTGCAGCAGGGTGAAGAACAGGCCCGAACCACGAGAAAACTCCTGCTGCAACCGCTGCTCGCCGGCCTGATGGTTCTTGCCGCGGGCCTCTTCCTGATGCTTTACCTGGTGCCGCAGATTCGCAATTTCCTGGCCGACAGCAGCCAGCCCCTGCCTCTGGCGAGCATCCTGCTGTTCGCCACAGCGGATTTTCTCCTGAACCACTGGGCCTGGCTGGGGCTTCCCCCATTGCTGCTGTTTCCCGCCACCGCCATCCTGCGCCGGCATCCCGCACTGGCACCGGAAATCGACCGTCTCAGCCTGTGCCTCCCGCTCACCGGTCAGATCCGGCGCAAACTCCTGACAGCCCGGCTCGCCGAACTGCTCGCCCTGCTCTACAGCAGCGGCATCCCGTTGCTCGAAGCACTCAGGAGCATTCCTGCCGCCGTTGGCAACCGCTTCGCCGGCGGCATCGTCACGCAAATCGCCGACGACGTCGAACAGGGAAGCGGTCTGGCCGATGCCTTTTCCCGCCACAACTTCTTCCCGCCGCTACTGATCCGCATCCTGCATGCCGGCGAACACAGCGGCACGCTGGAGCAGGCTCTGCAGCACATCGGCCGACGCTGCGAACGCGAAGCCGGCGACGCCATCGCCACCCTGCAAGGACTGATTGGTCCGACCTTGACGCTGCTGATCGGCCTACTGCTCGGCTGGATCATGCTGGCCACCATACAACCGCTCTACGGTCTGATCGAGGGAGGAATGCCATGACTCAGACCATCCGCCTTTACCTCGACGAGAACGGGATGTCTGCCTGGGAAACGCGCAACGGACGGCCGGAGAGAATTGCCGACTTCCCGGAAACGCCCGCCGGCTTCGATGAATTCAGCCGCTACCTGGAAAACGCCGACAATCGGCGTTTCCTGCTGCTGATCAATCGGCACGAAGAGCGCTATCTCGGCGAAGCGATGCCGGCGCTGCCTCGACGCGAACGTCAGCAACTGGCAGAAACCCGGAGTCGTCGCGCTTTCCCCGACACCCCATGGCGATGCGTCGCGATGAACAAGGGCCGGCGCGAGGAAAACACGGCGATCAGCCTCATGGCCGTGGTCAATAGCAGCGCCATCGACACCTGGACGCAACGACTGCACCGCACCGCCCTTGCCGGCATCTACACCCTGCCCCTGTTACTGAGGCCATTGCTCGGAAACACGGCTGAAAAATCTCCCCGCATCGTGGTACTGACCACACATCGTCGCCACTACCGGCTGACCTTGCTCGAACACGGCCTGCCAAACGCTGTGCAATGGGTGGAAAACGATGACCATGCGGCGATCGAAGACGCCTGGCGGCGACTTCTGATGCACGGCAATGCCACCGACACCCCGGCGACGCTGTGTCTGATCGGACCTCGCGAATGGCGCCCGCAGGCGCCCGCAGACATCACCGTCAATCACCTGACGACGAACGAGGACGCCGCGCAACTCATCCTGTCGCTGGCCGACAGACACTGGCCCAGGCAGCAGTTCGCCCCGCCCCCGGCAAGAGCGGTTGCCAGGCACCGGCAGTTCGGAAAATGGTGCTGGCGCACGGGGGCATTGTTGCTGGGCGCGGGCGTGAGCCTGTCGGCGGCGTGCCTGATCGAACTCGATGCCTTGCGAAGACAGACCGCTCTCGAACGGCAGCACCTGGCACATACCCGCCAGGCCCTCGCCGCGACGCTCACCGATGTCAGCCGCAGCGGCTTGAGTCCCGAACAGCTACGACAATTTGCCCAGGAACACCGGCAACTCAGCCAGCAACGCAGCGCATTCGCAAACGATCTCGTCACGCTGAGTCGGGTACTCGACCGGCAACCCGCGATCGAACTCGATCAGATCGACTGGCGGATTCCCAGCACCCAAGCGCTGACCGACGCTCGTGCCGAACTGAGGCTGGACGGCCGCGTCCGGGCAAGCAACAGCGAACAGGCCGGCGTGCTGTTGCAAGACTTGCCCCAGAACGACGACCGGCACTTCCGGCTGGTTGTCCAGCCGCAGCCAGACGGCGCCGGCGAATTCCGTTTTTCGATACAACTTCGCGGGACGACGCCGACATGAGCATGCCCCCGGTCATCCCGCGCAGCGTGCGTACCCCGCTGCTTTTCGTCATGCTATCCGGCCTGCTTACACCCGGGATACTGTTCTGGTCCTGGCGTATCGCGGCGGAAGAGGCAGGAGAACTCGCACACCTGCGCCAGGAGAATGCCAAAAGCGAGCACCAGCTCATGCAACAGCATAAAGCGGCGGCAAGCACCGATCAGGCGCTGCGATTGCTGGTCGATCTTCAACCGCTGGCTGCCGACGACCGTGCAACAACCGTCCTCCCCCGCGGATCGGCGGCCAGCTGGTGGCGCGAGTATCCCGCGACACTGGAAGACAGCTTCATCCACGAAGAAGCGCTGCTCTCGCGAATCGAGGCCTGGCAGGCACGCTCGCCCATCCAGCACCAGTTGCGCGCCTGCCGGATCGAACGCCGGGACGACGGTTTGTTCGCCAGTTGCCAGATGGCAGCGCTGGAAATGCAGCGATGAAGGCCGCCATTCGATGTCTACTGCCCCTGCTGGTCGGTTCGCTGACCAGCTTCTCCTGCCCGGCGGAAACGCCGGGCAGGCTTTTTTTCACCCCGGAACAACGACGTCAGCTCGAACTATCCGGACAACTCCCGGAACGTAACGACGGCTTCCTGAAAACCCCGAGCGGACGGGGCATTCAGTGGATAGACGGCAAACCGCAGAACGACATCCGATCGGTCATCCCGGTCGGCGACGGTCGACAGGCTCCCTTGCTGCAAAACGGTCACGTTTTCCGCCACAAAATCGTGGAGACCCGATGAGGCCCCTCGCTCAACATCAGAACGGCTCAGTGGCATATGCACTGCTGTTCGGCCTGCTCGGATTCGGAGGGTATCTGGCCTATGCCCAGGGCGCCGCCAGTCACGCCCGACTGGAAAGCATGCGCGCCCAACATGCGGCCATGGCAATGGCACGCGAGGCTCTGATCGCCCGCGCCGTCAACGATGCCAACCGTCCGGGCAGCCTGCCCTGTCCGGCACAACGCTCGGCATCCGGGCCGGGCGACGGTCGCGCCGAGTTGCTGACCGGTCAGCACTGCCCCAGCCTGATTGGCCGCCTGCCATGGAGCACGCTGGACATACCGCAGCCGGTCGACGACAACCTGAATACGCTCTGGTACGTCATTGCTCCCGGGCTGCGCGACCACCGGAGTGCCAGCCCGATCAACAGCGACACGCCCACCGGGCTGTCCCTGAACGGCAAGGACGATATCGCCGCATTGATCATTCGCCCCGGACCGCCGCTGCCTGGGCAACGACGGCCATCGAACGACCCGGCGGATTATCTCGAAGCCAGCCTGAGCCATGACAATCCACGAGACTTCAGGAGTGCGCCGGAAAGTAACGACAGCATCCTCAGCATCAGCCGCAGCAGCCTGATGGCCGCCGTCGAACTGCGCATCGCGCACCGACTGCGCGACTGCCTGAACGCACATGCCCGGCAAACCGGCCGCTACCCCTGGCCCGCTCCCCTTGCCGCAGGCATCGGTGAAGGATTCGCCGGCAGCCGCTTCGGCCGGGTGCCGACCAGCCAGCCTGCCGAGGGCGGCGAAGAACGTCCCTCAGGCATGCTCTGGGCATCGCCAGCCTGCGACTTCCTCACCGACGAGAATGGCTGGTGGCATGAAGGCCAATGGTCGGAAAGCGTTTTCTATCAGTTCGCCGATCCCTTGAGGCCAGACCTGGCCGGCCTGCACATCCCCGGCCAGACGGCAAGGCCACTGGTGGTAATCGTCGCTGGCGCCAGAATAGGCGCCCAGCAGCGTCCCGGCGGCGACATCGCCGACTACCTGGAAGGCAGGAATGCCGCGCCCTCGCGCAACGGTAATGCCGAAACACCGGCACACACTTTCGACATGCCGCAGCGGCGCGCCGATCACAATGACCAGATCGCCTACTGAAAGCGGCTTCTCGCTGATCGAACTCAGCATCGTCCTGATCGTCTTCGGTCTGCTCGCCGGGAGCCTGCTCGGACAAACCACGGGACAACGGCGCCTGCACGCCGAACAGCGCGCCCGAGCTCAGCTCGAACTGAGCCTGGAAGCCCTTTATGGATTCGCGATCAGCCACGGTCGGCTGCCCTGCGCCGCCGATCCGGCGCACGACAGTCAACTTGCCGACGCAGGCATCGAGAACTGCCCGCGAAGCAAGGGCGTTTTTCCCTGGCGAACCCTGGCCTTGCCGGAAACCGACCCCTGGGGACAACGCCTCAGCTACTACGCACACGAAAAATTCATTGCAGCACCGAGCGGCGAAGCAAGAGCCGGGTTCACGCTGGACAGCGAGGGATCGCTGGCGGTCCGCCCCACCGCCACAGCCAGCCACACGATTGCTGACGGACTCCCCGCGGTCATCGTCAGTCACGGACGTAACGGCCTGGGCGGCTACCGCAGCAACGGCCAGCGCACGCCGGCCAGCCACCCCGACGAGGCAGAAAACGCCAACGCCGATCGAATCTTCATCAACCGCCCGCCGGATGCCCAGTACGACGATCACGTCGCCTGGATCGTGCCCACCGTACTCAACACCCGGATGCTCGCCGCCGGGCGCCTGCCCTGATTTTCCACCCACCGAAGGAGTGCATCATGCAACACAGGCAACATGGTTTCACCCTGATCGAAATCGCCATCGTGCTGGTCATCATCGGCGTCCTGCTGGGCGGCATCCTGAAAGGCCAGGAAATGCTCACGCAGAGCAAGATCCGGGCAGTCGAGAAGGAACTAGACGGCGTCGCCGTCGCCATTCTGGGCTACCGGGATCGCTACAAGGCGCTGCCGGGCGATGACCCGCTGGCGAGCGGGCGCTGGAACGGAGTTGGCGACGGAGACGCCGACGGCAAAATCGCTGGAAATTTCAACTCGTCAACCGGCAGCGACGAGAGCATGCTGGGCTGGCAACACCTGCGTCTTGCCGGCCTGATCGGCGGTGATAGCAGCAATGGCAAACAGCCGCTCAACGCTGCCGGCGGCATCACCGGCTTTCAGACGGACCTCAGCAACAACACGAGCACCTTGCTGCATGGCACGGTCATCTGCACCACCAACCTGGCCGCAAAAATTGCCAATGCCATCGACGCCCAGCAGGATGACGGACGGCCAGGCCAAGGCAGCATCCTCGGATTCCAGCAAAGCGCGGTCAACACCCCGGATTTCAACACCGCCATCACTGCATACACCGACGGCGCCGTGCAATACACCATCTGCCGCAACGTCTGAATCCCAAGCCCCGGCACAACCGGGGCATCCGCGGGCAGATCGTCGAAGTCGGGTATACTTCCCGCTCAAGACCATCTGCCTGCCATGTACACAGCCACGCCCAATTCCTTCTCGCCGGAACGCGCCTTGAATCTCGGTCGCCAGACACTGGCCATCGAAGCGGCTGCTGTCGACGCGCTCAAGGACAGGATCAACGGCGAGTTCGCCGAGGCCGTCCGCCTTATCCTCGGCTGCAAAGGCAGACTGATCGTCAGCGGCATGGGCAAGTCCGGACATATCGCACGCAAGATCGCCGCGACCATGGCCAGCACCGGCACCCCCGCCTATTTCGTCCACCCGGCCGAGGCCAGCCATGGCGACCTGGGCATGATCACCCGCCAGGACATCCTGCTCGCGCTCTCCAACTCGGGCGAATCCGAGGAGCTGCTGCGCATCGTCCCGGCAATCAAGCGCCAGGGTGCCCGGCTGATCGCCATGACCGGCGAGCCCGGCTCGACGCTGGCGCGCGAGGCCGACATCCACCTTGATGCCGGTGTCGCCCAGGAAGCCTGCCCGCACAACCTGGCCCCGACCGCCAGCACCACGGCAGCGCTGGCACTCGGCGATGCCCTGGCTGTTGCCCTGCTCGACGCCCGCGGATTCGGCCCCGAGGATTTTGCCCGTTCGCACCCCGGTGGCTCGCTTGGCCGACGTTTGCTGACCCATGTCCGCGACGTCATGCGACCGGCCGACCTGGTCCCGGTCGTTCCCCCGGACACCCCGCTTGGTGATGCCATCGTGGCAATGTCGCGGGGCGGACTCGGCCTGGTGGCAATTTCCGACCCGACGGGCCGTGCCATCGGCATTTTCACCGACGGCGACTTGCGACGCGCCTTTGAAAAGCGCCTCGATCTGCATCATGGAGTAATCGCCGATTTCATGAATAAATCGCCGCATTTCATCGCTCCGGATCAACTGGCCGTCGAAGCAGTGGAAATGATGGAGCGCATGCGCATCAACGGACTGCTGGTTGCCCTCGCCGACGGACCTCTGCTTGGTGCCCTCAACATGCACGACTTGTTCTCCGCGAAAGTCATCTGAGTCCCAGTGCCATGAAGAACTGGTCCGGTCAAATCTTCCCGATCACCCTGCTGGCCCTCATTGCCGGTTTGAGCTTCTGGCTGCAGGCCAGCCTGACACCGACCGAATCGGCCAGCCCGCGCGGCGACGACGGCACTCCGGACGCCTATGCGGAAAACTTCCAGATACGTCGACACGACGACGACGGGCAATTGAAATACCGTCTGAGCGCACCGCACATGAAACATTTCCCGCACGACGACAGCTCCGAAATCCGTAATCCGGAACTGATCGCCTATCGCAAGAACGCCCCGCCGGTGACCGTGACGGCCGGCCAGGCCAGGGTGACCGCACAGGGGGAAAACATCGTGCTTACCGAGACCGTTCGCATCGTCCGCGCGGAAACCCCGGAAAAACCCGCTCTCATCGCCGAAACCAGCCTGCTCAACGTGATGCCGGATACCGGGCAGGCCCATACCGATCAACCGGTACACATCACGCAGGGCGCCTCCTGGATTTCCGGCATTGGCGCCCATATCGACAACAACGCGTCGACCTTCGAACTGAAATCGCAAGTTCGCGGCCAGTACCTTGCCCCCCGAGCCCAACCATGATCATGCGCCTAGCCACGCTCGCTCTCGCCATTGCCGTCAGCCAGCCAGCCATTGCCGAAAAAGCCGACCGCGACAAGCCGATGCTGCTCGAAGCCAATCGCATCTCCATCGACGACACAAAGAAACAGCAGATTCTCGAAGGTGACGTGGTCATTACCAAGGGCACGCTGGTTCTCAAGGCCGAACGCATCATCATCACCGAAGACCAGTACGGCTTCCAGAAGGGCATCGCCTTCGCCGCCCCCGGCAGCAAGGCCACCTTCCGCCAGAAACGGGACGGCCGCGAGGACTATGTCGAAGGCGAGGCCGAGCGCATCGAATACAACAGCAACAGCGAAATCGCCGAACTCTTCCATCGGGCAAAAGTACGCAGCGGCGAGGACGAAGTGCGAGGCGACTACATCTGGTACGACGCAGTCAGTGAAAAATTCCTCGCCAGCGCAGCTGAAGCTCGCGACCCGAAGAGCATCACACCGCGCGTCCGGGCCGTCATCCAGCCGCGCAACAAGGGAAGCGAAGCCGCTCGACCGACAACCCGCGGCGAAACACTGGAGTTGCGCGGCGCGAGCACCCTGACGCCGGCAGAATAAAATAACTCATTGATTTTGAATAATTTAATCAAATGGTGCGGTGCACAAAATAATTGTTGACAAGACGACAAGCTGATCTATAATCAGGGACATGGTGCGGTGCAGCATCGGATAATCTAAAGGCACCGCGACGGAATGCTTTTTCTGTACGACCTTTCCTTCAGGAGATATCCATGTTCAAGACCCCCGAGCAATTTGCTGCCGCCAACAAGGCTACCGTCGACTCCCTGCTGTCGCTGGCCAATACCGCGCTGGCTTCCGCCGAGCGCATCGCCGCCCTGAACCTGAACACCGCCCGTTCGCTGATGGAAGACTCCGTCTCCGGCGCCAAGGCCCTGATGGGTGCCAAGGACGTTCAGGAAGCCCTGTCGATCCAGGCTTCGCTGGCCCAGCCGAACGTCGAGAAGGCCGTCGCCTACTCGCGCAGCGTCTACGAAATCTCTGCCCAGACCCAGGAAGAACTGTCGAAGATGGTCGAAGCCCAGTTCGGCGACTTCCAGAAGACCGTTGCCGGTCTGCTTGACCAGGCTGCCAAGTCGGCCCCGGCCGGTTCCGACGTTGCCGTTGCCGCCGTCAAGAGCGCCATCGCCGCTGCCAACTCCGCTTTCGACAACATGAACAAGGCTGCCAAGCAGGTTGCCGAGATTGCCGAAGCCAACGTTGCTGCTGCAACCAACGCCACCGTCAAGGCCGTCGGCGCCACCGCTGCCGCGTCCAAGAAGAAGTAATTCGCCGTATTCCGGCCTCCGCTCCCGGGCGGAGGCATTGTTTCATCCGTACCACCAAAAACCACACTGGAGATGATGATGAGCAACCCGAATATCGAACAACTGACCGCCGCCCAGAAAGCCAACGCCGAAGTCATGACCGCGCTGATGCGCACTGCCTTCAACGGCCTGGAGCGCCTGACCGCGCTGAACATGGCTGCTTCCCGCGAGTTCTTCAACGCCACGGTCGCCAATACCCAGCAACTGCTGGCCGCCAAGGATGCCAACGCCGTCGCCAAGCTGAACAGCGAACTGGCCCAGCCGAACGTCGAGAAGCTGATGGAATACTCGCGCAGCGTGTACGATCTGGTTTCCGAGATGCAGAAGGAAGTGACCTCGGTCATGGAAAGCCAGTACAGCAGCTTCCAGAAGAACGCTGCCAGCGCCGTCGAAAAGGCCAAGGCCTCGGCCCCGGTCGGCGGCGACGTCTTCGCTGCCACCATGCAATCCATGCTCGGTGCCTCGACCAAGGCTTTCGACCAGATGACCTCGATGGCCAAGCAACTGTCGGAAATCGCCGAAGCCAACATGCAGGTTGCCACCAAGGCTGCCGCGCCGGCCAAGAGCAGCGCCACCGCCGCTGCCCGCAAGAGCGCCGCCAAGTAAGCAGCTGGCGCCCCCGATCAGCCCGCGCCCGGCGCGGGCTTTTTTGTCGACTTGAATTCAGTCCTGGCGGATGTCCAGCCAATCGCTCCCGGTCAAGGCCTGCAATTCGCCGGGTGTCAGCGGAAAGACCGAATACGGCGTGCCGCCGGCCGCCCAGATCTGCATGAACCGTTGCAGATCGCGGTCGAGCAGCAGCCGAACCGGCTGCGCATGACCCAGCGGTGCCACGCCGCCAATGGCGTAGCCGGTCGCCGCACGGACAAAATCGGCATCGGCTCGGCCGAGCTTCTCGCCGACCAGCGCCGCCACCTTGCGCTCGCACACCCGGTTGTCGCCGCTGGCAACGACCAGCACCGCCTGCCCGCTCTCCTTGCCACGAAAAACCACGGTCTTGGCGATTTCCGCCACCGTGCAGCCGATGGCCGCGGCGGCCTCGGCGCTGGTCCGCGTCGGCTGTTCGAATTCGACAACCGTGCCGGCCAACCCGGCTGCGGCGAGCAACTGCTGGGTGCGCCGCGCGGTCGGATGTTCGGCCGCTTTCATGCTGCCTCCCGCCAACGCCAGGTGATGCCGCGTTTTTCGATCTCGACGCGGATTTCCTCCATCGCCTGATCAACCAGGGCTGGCGCCCCCTCGACGCCCAACTCGAGATGCCTGCGCTCCTGACCGACCAGCGACGGCAGCGAGAACAGGCGCAGCGCCGGGTAGGCGGCGACGATACGCTCCATCAGGTCGAGCAGGGCACTCTCATAGGCATTCGGCCCGGTCAGCAGAAACGCCTTCTCGACCTTGTCGCCGACCGGCTTGAATTCGTCGCGGTAAAAGGTGTCGAGCGCCCATTCGATCATGGGGTGCGCCATCTGCGGAAAACCGGGCACAAAGTAATGGTCGTTGGCCATGAAACCGGGAATCCGGTTGAACGGATTGGGCACGATGCCCACGCCACGCGGGAAAGTCACCAGCAACTTGCGCTTGTCGGTGATTTCCTCGTTGGCAAAACGGACCTTGAGCTCCTCGAAACCTTCCGGATGCAGTTCGAGATCGACGCCGAGCGCCGCCGCCACCGCCTGCCGGGTATGATCGTCGGGCGTGTTGCCGATGCCCCCGCAGGAAAAGACGACATCGCCGGTAGCCATCGTGCGTTTGAAGGTATCGGTCAGGCGCTGCCGATCGTCGCCCAGGTATTCGACCCAGGACAGTTGCAGGCCGCGTGCGCCAAGCATCTCGGCAATCCTGGCGAAGTGCTTGTCCTGGCGCTTGCCGGACAGGATTTCGTCGCCGATGATGACGGCGCCAAAGGTACGACTCATGAACGCTCTCCCTGAATGCTGACAATCGCGCCACCGCGCGAGCGGCGCAGGGCTTCCAGCCCGTAGTGAACGAATGATAGCGCCGCCAGTGCCGGCACCAGAAGGCCGAACAGCGGCACATGGGCGAGCACCGCCATGATCAGGCCGAGCACCAGCAGGGGCGCCTTGTGCCTGGCGAACAATTCGCGCCATTCGCTGTCGCTGGCATGAGCGGCCAGGGCGTCGTAGGCAAAGGTCCGCCGGTTCAGCCAGGCCATCAGCAATAACGGGATCGCCAGCGACATCCCCGGGATCAGCCACAAGGGAACAGTTAACCCCCAGGCGAGCAGGAAGATCAGCGAGGCGCCCAAACTATTGACCGTGGCCGCGACAAAACTGTCCTGCCCCATCGGGACCAGATCACGATAGCGGGTCTCCGCCAGATGCTTCAGCATCAGCGGCATGATCACGACGGCCGCCAGCATCACGGCCAGCAGGTAGGCCAGCGCCAGGATCGCCATCCAGCCACCGAGCCAGGCCAGCACATTGGCCAGCCACACCAGTCCCCAGGCCACCAGCAAGGTCATGGGCGGATAGTCCATCATCTGCTCGACCAACCATCCCAGCCCCAAAAGCGCCAGCGCTATCGAAACCAGCAAGGACAACAGTGCCGGTGCCAGCACATAGCCCCAGACCTTGGGGTGACGGAGATCGCCGACCGTGCGCGTCAGCGCCAGCATGATTTCAGCCATGGCGGATGCCCTCCCATTGTTTCTGCAAGCGCTTCACCGACACCGGCACCGGCGTGCGCAACTCCTGCGCGTAGAGACCGACGCGCAGTTCTTCCAACAGCCAGCGGAACTGCTCGACCTGCGGATCGACCGCGCCCATCTTCGCCAGCTGGATCGCGCGGCGTTCGTAGTTGGTCCACAGCGGCGCGTACTCGGCCATCAACTGGGCGTCGCGGGCGGGATTGGCTTTCAGCTTGTCGAGACGCACGCCGATCGCTTTCAGGTAGCGCGGGTAGTGCTGCAAGCGCTCGAACGGCGTATCGACGACGAAGTTCCTGCCAATCAGGCGCTTCAGTTGCGCCTCGATGTCGGCGACAGCCGCCGCCTGCGCCTTGAACGCCGGCAGCTTCTTCGTCACCGCCTGCCATTCGCTGAGCACGGTACCGACCAGGCGGCAGACTTCCTGCATGATCAACCCGAGCCGCGCCTTGGCCTCGGTACAACGCGCCTTGAACGCCTCCGGCGTGGTCGGCAGCGGTTCGGTCAGGCAGGCACGCTCGAACGTCAATTCGACGATCAGCCGCTTCAGGTCGTCGCTGCTGCCCAGCGCCATGAACTGCATCGCCATCTGGGTCAGGCCGGGGACGTTCTTGTCGAAGTACTTCACCTGCTCCCTGAACTGCAGCATGAACAGCCGCGACAGACCCTTGCGGTGCGCGTCGGCGGCTTCCTCGGCGGAATCGAAGACCTTCAGGCTGACCGTTTCGCCGTCGTCGATCAGCGCCGGATAGCCGATCACGGTTTGTTTCCCAACCGGGACTTCCATCAGCTCCGGCAGTTCGCCGAAGGTCCAGGCGGTGAGTTGGGTATATTCGGACGGCGTTTCGTGCAGTTCGGCGAATTCCTCCTTGGCTTCCTTGCCCCATTCACCGCGCAGCGCGACCAGGCTGCGGTTCATGTCGAGTTGCCGGCCGTGCTCGTCGATCAACTTGTAGTTCATCGAGAAGTGCGGCGGAAGCGCGTCGGGGCGGAAGGCGTCGGGCGTCACCGCCCAGCCGCGCGCGTTCAGCCCGCGCGCTTCGAGGATGAATTCGATCAGCGGGTTGATGATGCCCTGGTTGAGCTTGCGGTCGTTGCCTTCGACAGCGGCCAGGAATTCCTCGACGAATTCCGGCACCGGCACCAGCTTGGCGCGGATTTTCTGCGGCAGCGTCTTGATCAACTGCACCAGCTTTTCCTTGATCAGCCCCGGCACCAGCCATTCCATGCGCGCCGCCGGAATCTGGTTGAGCTGCGCCAGCGGCAGCGTCAGCGTGACGCCATCCCTGGGCGAGCCCGGCTCGAAGTGATAAGTGAGCGCATACTCCACACCGCCGGCCTTGAGCTTGTGCGGGAAGGCTTCGGTGGTGACGCCGGCTGCCGAGTGGCGCATCAGGTCGTCCTTGGCCAGGAAGAGCAGCTTCGGGTTGTCCTGCTCGGCGGTCTTGCGCCAGTGGTCGAAGGTGGCGCCGTTGTGGATGTCTTCCGGGATCAGGTGATCGTAGAAGGCGAAGATCAGCTCGTCATCGACCAGCACGTCCTGCCGACGCTGCTTGTGCTCGATCTTCTCGATCTCGCGAATCTGCTTCTGGTTGTGCTGAAAGAAGGGCCAGCGCTTGGCAAAGCTTTCCTCGATTTCCTCAGCAACCAACCCCTGACGGATGAAGATCTCGCGCGCCTCGGCCGGCGCCAGCGGGCCGTAATGGATGCGCCGCTTGGGGTTGATGACGATCCCGTAGAGCGTCGTGCGCTCCCAGCCGGCGACCTGCATCGCCTTCTTTTCCCAGTGCGGATCGAAGTACTGGCGCTTGATCAGGTGAGCGCCCACTTTCTCGATCCAGTCCGATTCGATGCGCGCCACGCAGCGGCCAAAGAGGCGCGTCGTCTCGGTGATCTCGGCAGCCATGATCCACTTGCCGGCCTTCTTCTGCAGCGGCGACGACGGGTGGATCAGGAAACGGATGCCGCGCGCGCCGAGGTAGTAACCGGACTCATCCGACTTGCAGCCAATATTGCCCAACAGCCCGGAGAGCAGCGCCATATGGATGGCGTCGTAGGTACCGGGAATCTCGTTTTCCTTCCAGCCAAGTTCGGTCACCATCGCGTGCAACTGCCCATGCACCTCGCGCCATTCGCGCAGGCGCAGGTAGGAAAGGAAATGCGCGTGACAGGTATCGACCAGCGACTTGTTCGATTTCTTGTGCTCGACGGCCTGCTTGAACCAGCCCCACAATTTGACCCAACTGAGGAATTCCGATTTCTCGTCGGCGAACAATTTGTGCTTTTCGTCCGCCGCCTGCTGGCGTTCCTGCGGCCGCTCGCGCGGGTCCTGCGTGGACAGCCCGGCAGCGATGATCAGCACTTCGCTCAGGCAACCGAGGTCACGGGCGGCGACCAGCATGCGGCCGATGCGCGGATCGAGCGGCAG
>DKNF01000085.1 GCA_002470165.1 Betaproteobacteria bacterium UBA7395
GCGGGGCCGGTGGCAGCGTGGCTTCGAGGCGGCCGAGCACATGCTCGGCGCGGGTCAGCAGGCGTTCGAGTTGGGCGGAGTCGATCATGGTGGCAGGTATACTGTGCGGCAAAGCTGCCCACTCTAACCAAAGCCATGTCAAAAAGCCAAGTTGTCCTGTTTGCTCTCGCCCTGCTGCTGGCCGGGTGTTCGACCCTGCCCGGCCTGTCCGCGCCGTCCGAAGAAAAGGCGCCGGCCTGTCCGCCCTGCGCGTCCTGCCCGGCGTGTCCGGCCGTCGAAACGCCGGTGCAGCCGCCGGCCTTCTCGCGCGTGTTCTCGCCGGCGAGCTGGGATGAGCTGCCGGGCTGGAAGACCGATCAGCATGCGGCGGCCTGGCCGGCCTTCGTCCAGTCCTGTCGCGGATTGCAGCGGCGCAATACCGGTCAGTTCTGGCGCGAGATCTGCGCCGGGATCGATGCGGTCGACGGCAAGTCGGATGCTGCCGTGCGCCAGTTCTTCGAGGCCCGCCTGCAACCTTACGCGGTGTCGACGGCCGACACGTCGGCGGTCAGCGGCATGGTCACCGGCTATTACGAACCGCTGCTGCTGGGCAGCCGCACGCCGGGCAAGCGCTTTGCGTTCCCGGTGCATGGCGTGCCGGAGAACCTGCTGACCATCGAACTGGGCGACCTTTTTCCGGAACTCAAGGGCAAGCGCGTGCGCGGCCGGGTCGAGGGCAACAAGGTCGTGCCCTACTGGACGCGCGGCGACATCCTGGCCAATGAAAAATTGCCGGCGAAGACGCTGGCCTGGGTCGACGATCCGATCGAACTGTTCTTCCTGCAGATCCAGGGGTCCGGTCGTATTCGCCTGCCCGATGGCAGCACGATGCGGGTCAATTACGCCGACCAGAACGGTCATCCGTATCGTTCGATCGGCCGCCTGCTCGTCGAGCGCGGCGACCTGAAGCTGGAAGAAGCGTCGATGCAGGGCATCCAGGCCTGGGCGCGGGCCAATCCGGCGCGTCTCGACGAGTTGCTCAACAGCAATCCGAGCTATGTCTTCTTCCGCGAGATGCCGGCCAGCGACGACGGTCCGATCGGCGCCCTCGGCGTACCGCTGACGCCCGAGCGCAGCATCGCCATTGATCCGCGCTCGATTCCGCTGGGGGCGCCGGTCTTCCTGGCGACGACGCGCCCCAATTCGGCGCAGCCGCTGAATCGGCTGGTGATGGCGCAGGACACCGGCGGTGCCATTCGTGGTGCAGTGCGCGCCGATTTCTTCTGGGGCTTCGGCAAGGAGCCGGGCGCCCTGGCCGGCCGCATGAAACAGGATGGCCGGATGTGGGTTCTGTTGCCGCCGGGACATCCGCTCGACTGAGTTGATGCACGATACCGGGGCGTTTGCCCCGCGTAATGCACGCTTGCGGTGCGCGTTTTGTTTTGGTGCATTTTCCAATGCACTGATTTGAAACGGATTTGATGCACTGGAATGGTGCTTGCTTTTCCGGCTCCCAGATTATTTTCTGGGGGTCCCATGGAAACTTTGCACTCTGGCAGCAACGTATTGTTCATTCTTCTGGGCGGCATCATGGTGCTGGCCATGCACGCCGGCTTCGCCTTCCTCGAGGTCGGCACGGTACGCAAGAAGAATCAGGTCAACGCCCTGGTCAAGATCCTGACCGACTTCGGCGTGTCGACGATTGCCTACTTCTTCATCGGCTACGGCATCGCCTACGGTGTTCATTTCTTCAGCGGTGTCGAGACGCTGATGGAGAAGAACGGCTATGAACTGACCAAGTTCTTCTTCCTGCTCACCTTCGCCGCCGCGATTCCGGCCATTATTTCGGGCGGCATCGCCGAGCGCGCGCGCTTCTATCCGCAACTGGCGGCCACTTTCATGCTGGTCGGCTTCGTCTATCCCTTCTTCGAGGGCATCGCCTGGAATGGTGCCTTCGGCATCCAGGACTGGCTGACGGCCACTTTTGGTGCGCCCTTCCACGACTTCGCCGGCTCCGTCGTGGTGCATGCGATGGGCGGCTGGATCGCGCTGCCGGCGGTGCTTCTTCTTGGTGCGCGTTATGGCCGTTACACCAAGGACGGCCGGATGTCGGCGCATCCGCCTTCGTCGATTCCTTTCCTGGCGCTCGGCGCCTGGATCCTGACGGTAGGCTGGTTCGGCTTCAACGTGATGAGCGCGCAGACCATCGAGAACATTTCCGGCCTGGTCGCGATCAACTCGCTGATGGCCATGGTCGGCGGCACGCTGGCGGCGCTGGTGCTCGGCAAGAACGACCCCGGCTTCGTCCACAACGGCCCGCTGGCCGGTCTGGTCGCCATCTGCGCCGGTTCCGATCTGGTGCATCCGATGGGCGCGCTGGTCATCGGCGCCATCGCCGGCGCGATGTTCGTGATCCTGTTCACGCTGACCCAGAACCGCTGGAAGATCGACGACGTCCTCGGCGTCTGGCCGCTGCACGGTCTGTGCGGCGCCTGGGGCGGCATCGCCGTCGGCATCTTCGGCAGCACCGCGCTCGGCGGCGCCGGCGGCGTCGCCTTCATGTCGCAACTGCTGATGACCCTGCTGGCAATCGGCGTCGCCCTGCTCGGCGGTTTTGCCGTCTATGGCGGCCTGAAGCGCGCTTTCGGCCTGCGTCTCGACCAGGAAGAGGAATACCAGGGTGCCGACTTGAGCATCCACCGCATCACGGCGACGCCGGAGCGCGAACCGAGCTGGTAAATCGCCAGGCGGGCGGAAGCCGGAAAAGAAAAAACTTCCGCCCTGCCCTTGAAATCGGCCAAGGGCGTCACTATTATTAGCACTCACCGGCGACGAGTGCTAACAGATGCCCGCGCCGGTCCCGGTGCCGCAGCCGCGTGCCCGGCCAATTTCAGTGTTTTGCAGATAAAACTACAGGAGCGATATCCATGAACATCCGTCCTTTGCACGACCGTGTGATCGTCAAGCGCGTCGAAGCCGAGCGTACCACTGCCTCCGGCATCGTCATCCCCGATTCCGCCGGCGAGAAGCCGGATCAGGGTGAAGTGCTGGCCGTCGGCCCGGGCAAGCGTGACGACGCCGGCAAGTACATCGTTCCCGACGTCAAGGTCGGCGACCGTGTCCTGTTCGGCAAGTACGCCGGCCAGGCCGTCAAGGTCGATGGCCAGGAAGTCCTGGTCATGCGTGAAGAAGACATCATGGGCGTGCTGCAGAAGTAATTCCTGCATCCGACCTTTCAACAGAACAATTTTCAGGAGCTATTCACATGGCAGCCAAAGAAGTCAAATTCGGTGATTCCGCCCGCGCCCGTATGGTCGAAGGCATCAACATCCTGGCCGACGCGGTCAAGGTGACCCTCGGCCCGAAGGGCCGCAATGTCGTGCTCGAGCGTTCGTTCGGCGGCCCGACCGTGACCAAGGACGGCGTTTCCGTCGCCAAGGAAATCGAACTGAAGGACAAGTTCGCCAACATGGGCGCGCAGATGGTCAAGGAAGTCGCTTCCAAGACCTCCGACATCGCCGGTGACGGTACCACCACCGCCACCGTGCTGGCTCAAGCCATCGTCCGCGAAGGCATGAAGTACGTTGCCGCCGGCATGAACCCGATGGACCTGAAGCG
>DKNF01000188.1 GCA_002470165.1 Betaproteobacteria bacterium UBA7395
GCTGTCGCCGGCCCGAAGCCGACCGGTGAGAAGATCACCGTTGCTGCCGACGCCCTGTTCGACTTCAACAAGGCTGTCCTGCGTCCGGAAGGCAAGGCCAAGCTCGACGAGCTGGTCGCCAAGGCTGCCCAGATCAAGCTCGAAGTGATCCTGGCCGTCGGCCACACCGACCGCATCGGCGGTGCCGCCTACAACCAGACCCTGTCCGAGAAGCGTGCTGCTGCGGTCAAGGAATACCTGGTTGCCAAGGGCATCGAAGCCAACCGCGTCTACACCGAAGGCAAGGGCAAGACCCAGCCGGTCACCGGCGACACCTGCAAGGGCAACGCCAAGACCAAGGCCCTGATCGACTGCCTGCAGCCGGATCGCCGCGTCGACATCGAAGTCATCGGCACCAAGTAATCTGCCGCTGCTACAATGGAAAGCCCTGCCTCGGCAGGGCTTTTTCATTTTCCACATAGCGAATCGCACCATGATCAACGCCGACCCCGCAGAACTCCAGAAATTTGGCGAACTTGCCCACCGCTGGTGGGATCCGAACAGCGAATTCAAGCCCCTGCACGACATCAACCCACTGCGCTTGGGCTGGATCAATGCCAGCATTCCGCTGCGTGGCAAACGCGTACTCGATGTCGGCTGTGGCGGCGGACTGCTGTCCGAAGGCATGGCAGCACTGGGTGCCGAGGTCACCGGCATCGACCTGTCGGAAAAGCCGCTCGGCGTGGCCAAACTGCATCTGCTGGAAAGCGGCCACGAGGTCGATTACCGGAAAATATCGGTCGAGGAACTGGCCGAGGAAATGCCGGCCAGCTTCGATGTCGTGACCTGCCTGGAAATGCTCGAACACGTGCCCAATCCGTCGAGCACGATCACGGCCTGCGCCCGCCTGGTCAAGCCGGGTGGACAGGTTTTCTTCTCGACGCTCAACCGCAATCCCAAGTCCTACCTGTTCGCGGTCATCGGTGCTGAATACGTGCTGCAGATGCTGCCCAAGGGAACGCACGACTACGCCAAGTTCATCAAACCGTCGGAGCTTTCGCGCTGGGCCAAGATGGGCAATCTCGAACCCAGCGAACTGATCGGCATGAGCTATAACCCGTTCACCAAGGAATACAGCCTGGGCCGCGACACCAGCGTCAATTACCTGATGCGCACGGTCAGGACGGCCTGACCACTGCCCGCTCCCGACGCCGGTACGCCAGTATCGCCGGGAGCGATATCAGCACCAGCAGCAACAGGCCGGTCCACAACGGCCAATTCACCGGCGCATTCCACGCCCTGCGTGCCTCCGCCCGATCTGCGGCATCGATACGCTGATATTTCAGCGTGTTGTTGCCGACATCGTTGGGCTTACGGTTTTTCAGCCAGCGATGAGTCAGGGTGTAACTCTTGGGATGCAGCCCAAACACCCAGGGCGCATCGTGGCGCAGGATGTCCGTCATCTGGCGGACGATGCGCAGGCGTTCCGGCGTGTTTTCCATGTTCTTCATCTGCAGGAACAGTCGGTCATAGACCGGATTCTCGTAGTTGGCCGAATTGGCACCGCCTTGCTGGCGCCCTTCCGGGCCGTGCAGCAGGAACAGGAAGTTTTCCGGATCGGGGTAATCGGCATTCCAGCCCAGGTAGAAAAGCTGGAAGTTGCCCTTGCGCAGCTTGTCCTGGAAACGATTGAAATCAGTGCTACGCACCACGAGCTGGACGTCGATCTTGGCAAACTGGCGATTAAGCCAGTCCAGCCGGGATTTGTCGCCCATGCCGCCGCCAGTGGTGTCGAGGTAAAGGACCAGCGGCTCGCCGGTCCTGGCGTTACGCCCATTCGGGTAGCCGGCCTCGGCCATCAGGCGGCGTGCGACTTCAGGCGATTTGCGTACCGCCCGGCCATCGACCCAGTCATAAACCACGCGATTGATGCCGGCCTCGCCATCCTCGTAGCCGAAAATCCCCGGCGGAATCGGCCCCTGCGCCGCGATACCCCGTCCGTTCTGGAAGATGGAGATGAACTCCTCCTGATCGATGGCAATCGATACCGCCTGGCGCAGTTTTGCGGCTTTTTCGTCGAGCCCGCCGACCACTGCGTCCTTCATGTTGAACCCCATGTAGAAGGTCGAACTGCGCACCGCGGTCAGCAGGCTGATGCCCTTGTCGCGCATTTCGTCAGACAGGGCGACATCGCCGCCGACATTCACGCGCACAGCCTGGTCGAAACTGTCTGAGGAAATCCCGGAGGCATCGTAATAGCCTTGCAGAAACTTGTTCCAGTAAGGAATGGCTTCCTTCTCGCGGGTGAACACCGCCTGCTCGATGAACGGCATCGGTTTGCCGCAGTCGGCCAGCAAACCGGCCTCGGCGTCGCCGGGCTCGCCGTCGCAGGGATAGGGCTCGCCGCGGAAATTCGGATTGCGACTGAGCACCATGCGCCGGTTGGGATCGTTCTCGGTCAGCATGTAGGGACCGGTGCCGACCGGCCACCAGTCAAGGGTCAGGTTTTTTTCCTGCATGCCGGGCTGGGCGAAGAAGCGGTCGACCTCGCGCGGAACCGGCGCGAAGAACGGCATTGCCAGCCAGTAGGCGAACTGCGGATACTTGCCGCGGATGCGGATACGCCAGGTCTGCGCGTCGACACGCTCGACGCCGCTCAAGGGATAGGCGTCGAGATCGAGCCAGGCTTCGCCCGACTGGGCTTT
This sequence comes from Betaproteobacteria bacterium UBA7395, assembly GCA_002470165.1. Lineage (GTDB taxonomy): Bacteria > Pseudomonadota > Gammaproteobacteria > Burkholderiales > Rhodocyclaceae > Azonexus. The sequence continues at coordinate 2,685 of DKNF01000188.1, forward strand.
GGCAGCCTCGCGCAGGGTATCGCCAAGTTCGCGCAAACCGACGATACGCTCGGCCATCATGCCGAAGATCGGCGAATGCAACCTGGGATGCGCCAGACGCTTGATCTGGTAGATGTAGTCGTCGGCCGCAAGCTCGCGTGTCCCGACCCGCGGGAAATCGGCAATGCGCTGACGACCGTCGGCCACCCCCGGCCCGAGGTAAACCGGCTGCCCCGCGGCGTCCAAGGCGAACGCCGGATGGGGCTGATAGCGGATACCGGGACGCAGCTTCAGTTCATAGACGCTTTCTGCAATTGCCTCGGCCGGCGCATCGTCGGGCAAGCGCCGCCCATCGGCGGAAAAATAGCGGGGTTGCGGCAGCTGCTCGACCGTGGCAGGGATCAGTTCGTAAGGGCGGCGCAAGTAGTGATACTGCAGCGGCGGTTCGTAGATCTGGGCGGTGAAGGTGATTTCGTCCTCGGTGTAGGACTGGGCTGGATCCAGATGCTTGGGCCGGTCGGTGAAGGCCGTGTAGAGAATCTCGCGGCCTGCGTCGCCGGCTCCGTAGGGCGCATTCCACACCTCGCCGCAGGCGGCGAGGCAGACACACAGCAAAAGACTGATCGACAGTTTTCCCATGGACGCGAGTTTAACAAAGGCTTGACCCGCCCTGCGCCCTCCGAACAAAATGCCTTGAAACCCATAACAGGAAGGCATCATGCTCGATACCAAGCTCCCCGACTTCACCCTCCCCGCGACCAGCGGTACGTCGTTCAGGCTGTCTGAGCAGCACGGCAAGATCGTCGTCATCTACTTCTACCCCAAGGACAGCACGCCGGGCTGCACCACCGAGGGTCAGAATTTCCGTGACCTGCACGACCAGTTCGTCGCCGCCGGCGCCGTGGTTCTCGGCATTTCCCGCGACAACCTGAAGGCCCATGAGAACTTCAAGGCCAAGCAATCCTTCCCCTTCGAACTCGGCTCGGACGCTGATGAAGCCGTGTGCACGCTGTTCGACGTGATCAAGCAGAAGATGATGTACGGCAAAGCCTGTCGCGGCATCGAGCGCAGCACCTTCGTGATCGACCGCGACGGCGTTCTGCGCCGCGAATGGCGCGGCCTGAAGGTGGCCGGCCATGCCCAGGAAGTCCTCGATTTCGTGAAGTCCCTCTGACCCCTTCTCCAACGCCCTCCGAGACCATTCCATGCCGCGCCAACCCGCCGCCAAGAAATCCACGATGACCAAGATTTTCGTGCTCGACACCAACGTCCTGATGCACGATCCCAGTTGCCTGTTCCGCTTCGAGGAACACGACATCTTCCTGCCCATCATGACGCTGGAAGAACTCGACAACCACAAGAAGGGCATGTCCGAAATCGCCCGCAACGCCCGCCAGGCCTCGCGCACGCTCGACGAGATGCTGGCCGGCGCCGATGTCGACATCGACGAGGGCATCGATCTCAGGGGCCCGTCGAGCAAGCTGGCCAGCGGCCGCCTGTTCCTGCAGACCGAGGCAATCAGCGCCGAGTTGCCGCAGGGCCTGCCAACCTCCAAGGTGGACAACCAGATCCTGTCAGTGGTCATCCACCTGCAGAAGAAATTCCCCAAACGCCCGGTGATCCTGGTGTCGAAAGACATCAACATGCGCATCAAGTCGCGCGCGCTCAACCTGCTGGCCGAGGACTACTTCAACGACAAGGTGCTCGAGGATACCGACATCCTCTACGCCGGCACGCGCGCCCTGCCCGAGGATTTTTGGGACAAGCACGGCAAGGGCATGGAATCCTGGAAAAAGGACGCCAAGACCTACTACAAGGTCACCGGCCCGCTCTGCCCGCAATTGCTGGTCAACGAATTCGTCTGGCTGGAGAAGGACGGTTTTTCGGCCATCGTCAAGGAAGTCGCCGGCAAGACTGCCGTCCTCGAAACCCTGATCGATTACACGCATCCGAAAAATGCCGTGTGGGGCATCACGGCGCGCAACCGCGAGCAGAATTTCGCGCTCAACCTGCTGATGAATCCGGATATCGACTTCGTCACCCTGCTCGGCCAGGCCGGCACCGGCAAGACCCTGCTGACGCTGGCGGCGGGCCTGACCCAGACGCTGGAAGGCAAGCAGTTCGCCGAGATCATCATGACCCGTGTCACCGTACCGGTCGGCGAGGACATCGGCTTCCTGCCGGGCAGCGAGGAAGAGAAAATGGCACCGTGGATGGGCGCCCTCGAGGACAACCTCGAAGTCCTCACCCACACCGACGAAAGCAGCCCCTACGGCGGCGACTGGGGCAAGGCGGCGACGCATGACATCATCCGCTCGAAGATCAAGGTCAAGTCGCTGAATTTCATGCGCGGCCGCACCTTCCTGAAGAAATACCTGATCATCGACGAGGCCCAGAACCTGACGCCGAAGCAGATGAAAACACTGGTCACCCGCGCCGGCCCCGGCACCAAGGTGGTCTGCCTGGGCAATATCGCCCAGATCGACACGCCTTACCTGACCGAGGGCAGTTCCGGCCTGACCTACGTCGTCGACCGCTTCAAGGGCTGGACGCACTCCGGTCACATTACCTTACAAAGAGGCGAACGTTCGCGTCTGGCAGACCACGCGGCCGACGTGCTATAGTCGCTGCAAATATTGAGCCACAGGCCGTGTCCACGACACGGCCTTTTCATTTCGAATTCGACATCCGCTCGAGGACAGCCTTGAAACGCAGAGACTTCCTGGCCAGCACCGCCCTTTTTTCCCTGTTTGCCGGCGACGCCCTGGCCGACACCAGGAAAAAGGCCAGTACAACCAAGAAAAAGCCTGCGGCAAAACCGAAGAAAAAAGCCAAGACTCCGGCAAAACGACCAGCTGCCGCAGCTGCTGCAACACCCAGCGTCCACAGCGCCAGCAATCCGCTCATCGACAATCCACCGGACGGCACTTCGTCATCACGCCTGCCGCCGGTCAGGGCACAGGAACTCCCCAGCGAGTGGCAGCACTACCAGATCGTCACGACACTGCAACTCAACGCGCCTGGCAAATCGCTCAAGCTCTGGTTGCCCCTGCCTTCGTCACGGGAAACGACCTACCAGCGAACCACCGGCCACACCTGGCAGGGCAACCCCCACAGCACGGCGATGCAGCGCGAGCCGGACGAGCGGCTTGAAGTCCTGCACTGCGAATGGAAGGATGCGGCCAATGCCAAGCTGCAGCTGGTCACCACCATCAGCACCGCCGACCGTCACTTCGACATCACGCGTCGCACTGTCGCTCCCGACCGCGACGACATCCTGCGTGCCAGTCTCCGCGCCAGCAACCGGATTCCCAACGATGGCCCGGCCAGGAGCCTGGGCGAAAGCATCGTCGGCCGGATCAGGGATCCGATTGCCCAGGTCAAGGCAATTTACGACTGGGTCTGCGAACACGCCATTTACGACCCGAACGCCCCGGGTTGCGGCATCGGCGATGTCCGCGAGCTCCTTTATTCCGGGCGATACATGGGCCGCTCCGCCGACATCAACGGACTGTTTGTTGCCATCTGCCGCGGCATCGGCATTCCCGCACGCTGCGTATTCGGCATCCGCACCGGCCCTTCCCGCCTGTTCCGCAGCCTGGGATTGCGCAGCGACGATGCCAGCCAGGGACAGCATGTCCGCGCCGAGTTCTATCTGCCCGGCTACGGCTGGATTCCGGTCGATCCGAGTGATGTCTGCCGGGCCGCCAGCTACGAAGTCATGTCCAGAAACGACCCCCGCCTGCAATCGCTCAGGCGCGTGCTGTTCGGCGTCTGGGAGATGAACTGGGTGGCCTTCCACAACGGCACCGACCTGCAATTGCCGGGAGACGGCAAGCTCCTGCCCTTCTTCATCCAGCCTGAGTTGCTGCTGGATGGAAAAGCGGCCGGCGAACCGAAAATCGGCGAACGAATCTGGTCGATCAGCGCCCGCCGCATCGCGGGCTGAGCAAAAGAATCAGTCCCGCGCGTCCTGGAAACCGCCCGACGCGAGATTCTCGAAACGCGTGTATTCGCCGAGGAAGGCCAGGCGTACGGTCCCGGTCGGTCCGTTACGCTGCTTGCCGATGATCACTTCGGCCATGCCCTTGTCGGGCGAATCCGGCTTGTAGTATTCGTCACGGTACATCATCAGGATCACGTCGGCATCCTGCTCGATGGCGCCTGATTCGCGCAAGTCGGACATCATCGGGCGCTTGTCGGTGCGCTCCTCGACCTTACGCGACAACTGCGACAGGGCAACGATGGGCACCTGCAGCTCCTTGGCCAGCGACTTGATTGAGCGGGAGATTTCGGACACTTCGGTGGCCCGGTTCTCGCCCTGCTTGTTGCCGCTCATCAGCTGGATGTAGTCGATCACCAGCAGGCCGAGCTTGCCGCCGTACTGGCGCGCCAGGCGCCGGGCACGGGCGCGCAGGTTGGCCGGACTGAGGCCGCCGGTCTCGTCGATGTAGATCGGCGCTTCGTGCAGCTTGCCGAGCGCAAACGACAGGCGCGACCACTCGTCGTCGCTCATGCGGCCGGTGCGCAGGCTTTGCGAGTTGAGCCGGCCGATCGACGCCAGCATCCGCATGGCCAGCTGGGCACCGCCCATTTCCATGGAGAACACGCCGACCGGCAGGCCGGTATCGACCGCCACGTTCTCGGCGATGTTCAGCGCGAACGCCGTCTTGCCCATCGACGGACGGCCGGCAACGATGATCAGGTCACCGGGCTGGAACCCCGAGGTCTTCTGGTCGAGGTCGGCGAACCCGGTCGGCACACCGGTAATGTCGGACGGATTGTCGCGGTCGTGCAGTTCCTGGATACGCTCGACCACCTGGGTCAACAGGGGATTGATATGCACGAAGCCTTCGGCATGGCCGGCACCGGCTTCGGCGATCTTGAAAATCTTCGACTCGGCTTCGTCGAGCAGGGTGGCGGCATCGCGGCCGAGCGGGTTGAGCGCATCGCCGGCGATTTCGTCGGCCGTCGCCACCAGTTGTCGGAGAACGGCGCGTTCGCGGACGATTTCGGCATAGCGGCGGATATTCGCCGCCGACGGCGTATTCGCCGCCAACTCGCCGAGGTAGGCCAGACCGCCGGTCTGCTCCCCTTCCCCGGCCGCATCCAGCGCTTCGGCCACCGTGACCACGTCGGCCGGTTTGGCCTTTTCCAGCAGATTGCGGATCTGGCGGAAGATGCGCCGGTGCTCGTCGCGGTAGAAATCGGTTTCGGCTACCTGGTCGCCGATACGATCCCAGGCATTGTTGTCGAGGAGCAGGCCACCGAGCACCGACTGCTCGGCCTCGATCGAGTGCGGTGGCACGCGCAGCGCGTCCAGTGAGGGATCGGTGGTTCTCTGCTTGCTCTGACGCTGATTCATGGTGATGCCCGAAATGAAAAAGGCCTCGCGATTGCGAGGCCCTGAAGCGTAAGTTAAACCGTCTTACTCGGCAACTACCGCCACGCTGATATTGACCACCACATCGGTGTGCAGGGCAACATCAACCGGGAATTCGCCGATTGCCTTGAGCGGGCCGTCCGGCAGGCGGATGGCCGACTTGTCGACGGTGAAACCGGCACCGGCCAGTGCTTCGGCGATATCGGCATTGCCGACGGAACCGAACAGACGACCGTCCATGCCAGCCTTGCGGGCGACGGAAACGGCAACGCCGTTCATCTTTTCGGCAACGCCCTGGGCAGCAGCCAGCTTCTCGGCGGCAGCCTTTTCCAGTTCGGCGCGGCGTGCTTCGAACTCGGCCATGGCAGCCGGCGTGGCACGCTTGGCCATACGTTGCGGAATCAGGAAGTTACGGGCGTAACCGTCCTTGACCTTGACCACATCACCCAGGTTACCCAGGTTGACAACCTTCTCGAGCAGAATGATTTGCATGTTTCGTCTCCCCGGAAATTATTGATGATTGTCGGTGTAGGGCAGCAGGGCCAGGAAGCGGGCGCGCTTGATCGCGGTGCCCAGCTGGCGCTGATAGCCGGCCTTGGTGCCGGTCAGGCGAGCCGGCATGATCTTGGCGTTTTCCTGGATGTATTCCTTGAGGACGTCGACGTCCTTGTAGTCGATCTGTTCGACCTTTTCTGCCGTGAAGCGGCAGAACTTGCGACGCTTGAACAGGCTGTTGCCGCGACGCTTTTTCTTGTCATCAATCTTCTTCTTGAAGAATCGTGCCATTTTCGTTTCCTTCCAAATATTCGATAGTGTTCGCGTGGATCACGGGTGTTCTGCTGTTGCGTCCCCGGGCGGCAATGAATCCTTCGATTCGCATCATGCCGCCGAGCGGTGCTGCCTCCAGCCAGCGTGCTGCATCACCGAGCGCCAGGACTGCCATTTCAACTTCCACCTGTCTTTCGCTGCCGTTTTCGATCAGCGTCGAGTGGTGTTGCAGCCTGCCTTCACTGACCGGTATGCCTGCCGGTGTGTAGCGCAAGGCTTTGCGCTCGACCAGGCTGCCGGACAGGGTGATGGTATTCAGTACGCGCTTCCCCGTGAAACCCGGATCAGGCAGCAGCGTCGGCTGCAGCTTCGGTTTCGCCAGCCAGCAGCGACTTCGACTTTTCTTCCTTCATCATCGGGGAAGGCGTCGTCACGGCGGACTTCATCTTGACGGTCAGATGACGCAGGACTGCATCATTGAACTTGAAGGAATGCTCGAGTTCGCCCAGCGTCTCGCCGTCGCATTCGATATTCATCAGCACGTAGTGTGCCTTGTGGATCTTCTGGATCGGGTAGGCCAGTTGACGGCGACCCCAGTCCTCCAGACGATGCACCGAACCACCCTTGGCGGTCACGATGGAACGATAGCGCTCGACCATGCCGGGCACTTGCTCGCTCTGGTCCGGATGGACGATGAAGCAGATTTCATAATGGCGCATGCAAACTCCTTTTGGGATAAACCCCCCGTCATGCGTTAGCGGTGGGGCAAGGTGGAAAAGCCCGCGACTATATCACAGATCGCGAGCATGATGAAGCATTTCAAGAATCGGGAATAAACAGCCGAATCAGGCTTGAGCAGCCTTTTCCTTTTCCATCCGGTTGGCTGTTTCCTTCAGTTCGATCAGGAAAAGAATTTCCTCGACCACCGGCAACGGGAAGCCCAGACGCTGACCACCGCGATTGTCGCGAAGCAGCTGGTACATGTAGGCGACCACATCTTCCGCCTCCCACATCCGTACAATCGTGGACATGATGCGAGGCATCTCCTCGACGCCTTGCGGCTTCGGCATCGCCGGCGCCGCATCGGTCACACCATCGCCATCGAGTACCAGATCGACCGTTGCCGAGGCGGAGACATCCCAGGGCTGAATCTCGACATTGAACTGCTGGTTGAGATTGCGGGCCAGGACATCGAACTCTTCGCGCATACCGGCCATCCGGTAGACGTCCATCAGGCGCAACCAGGGCTGCAGCGCTTCCGAAGGATTGTTATCGACATATTCCTGCAGTGCCTGCGCAGCCCCCTTGACGCGGCCGAACGAGAGCATGATGTCGGCCAGTTCCATGACCGGGTTGGCTTCGAAGTGCTCATCCAGCGTCGTCGCGTTGATCGACAGGATGGAATCCCCCGGACGCGCCGGCAAAGGTGCAGGCGCCTCCTGCGCCGGGGCGCCACCTCCCTCAAGCTCGACATCGACCTGCGCCTTGGCACCGGCAGTATCCGCATCGAGGTGAAGGTCGATGACGGCCTTCTCCTGCAATTCCTCATCGCGCGGAGCATCCATCACCGGCTCGGGCGAAGCGGCCAGCAGGGAACTCAGCGCTTCGTCGTTTGCCGCATGCTGCTGACGCCGGCGCCAGAAAAGCCAGCCAGCCAACCCCAGCAAAAGCCCAAGCAGCAAACCATAGAATCCCCAGCTGGCGAACAGGTCATCGCCGTGAACAGGTGCCGGTGCAATCGTTTGCGCCGGCGTTTCGCGCGCCGGTGGCGTGGATGCAGCCTGCCCGCCCGCTTTTTCAGTCAGAGCAAGCGTCTTGCTCTGCAACTCGTCCAGCGCGGCTTCCATGCCGCGCAACTTTTCCGCCGCCGCCAGCTGACTACTGGCCTGCTCGTGCAACGCCGCGAGCATGCGGTATTCCAGGCGGAGTATTTCCCGTTGCGCCTCGGCGATCTCCCCGGCCAGCATGTGCTCGCCAAGGACCGCATCGAGCCGCAGCGCACTTTCCCCATCACCGCCGCCAGCCGAAAGCATCAGCCGGTCACCGCCATCCCCGCGCACCGCGGGCAACGCGACAGCTTCCCTCGGCGGCGCCGGCTGGGACTGCCGGGCTTTCGGAACAGCCTGCGTTCGCGGCGGCCTGGGCGGCGCCTTGACCGGCTGCCGCTCCATGGACTCGCTCACCCGGGCCGGCACATCGACGACACCGCCAACCGGCAACTCGACGCGAGGTGACGCAAACAGGGTGTATTCCCTGTACACCTCATGTCCGCAGGCAATGTGCAGGGCGACCTGGATAATCGGTTCGCGGACCCTTTGCCGGCCGGCAATCGACAATACCGGCGGCTTTCCTTGCTGAATACGCAGGTCAGCGTCACGCAGCCAGGGCAACTGATCTTCGCCGCGCGGCTTGATCAGCCGGAAACAGGCGGCGTCGAGCACGATGCCGTCGGCACCCAGGACACTGACGGAAAGTTCGGGATGATCGCCAAGAACGAGTTGTCCACGCAAATCGCCAAGGCCAATAGCCGCCGCCGCACCTGATGCGGCGAATGCCAGTGCGCCCAGCGTTAAGCGAAACCCCTGTCGATTCAACGACACACCCCTCAATGACGATCCAATATCTTAATTGTAGCGCTTATTTATCGGAAAGATAACGAGAATCTTCGAAAGAATCCACCCAATTGGGTCTGTACACGACAAAAAGTGTCAACACCATACCGGATAACCACGCCTCTGAAAATGCCAATAGCAAATAATAGAGGAAATATTCATCGAACAGGTATGCCCATGAATAGGCCCCCGCCGCCCCTAACAACAGGGTCGACGCCAAACCGACAGCCATGATCACCAAGCCGCCGCAAAGGAAGGCATTGACGAAGACGTAGATGAAAAAATGCGGGGGCAACAAGCGGGCAACCAGCCTGTATAGCTGATGCGCGACGAACACCGAGACACCGGCCAGCAAGAGCGCGTTTGCCGCAAAGGCAAAACCACCGGCGGCGCCGTTCAGGGTGATGCCCAGCGTCACCAGCGACAGGCCGATGAAGGCCAGGTGCGGCCCGAAAGCCAGGGTAAAGACATTGGCACCGAGCAGGTGCAATGAGAGACCGGGCTTGACGCCGGCCTTGAGGCTCCAGACCAGGATCAGCAGGACAACCATGCCGAGCCAGAGGTTGGATTGCTCCGATTCCCGGAAGCGCTTCCACGGTGCCCGCCAGACACTATGGGCGAAAAGTGGCAGCCAGACGGCCCAAGCCGCCCAGTACCACATTTCGCCCAGCAGATCGTCGGTCAGATTCACCCGGGCATTTTAGCCCAGCGACTGCTCCAGTTGCGGCACCGTCTCGAAAAGATCGGCGACCAGACCATAGTCGGCCACCTGGAAGATCGGTGCGTCCGGATCCTTGTTGATCGCCACGATCACCTTGGAGTCCTTCATCCCGGCCAGGTGCTGGATGGCGCCGGAAATACCGATGGCCAGGTAGAGTTGCGGCGCAACCACCTTGCCGGTCTGACCGACCTGGTAGTCGTTCGGCAC
>DKNF01000123.1:0-16608 GCA_002470165.1 Betaproteobacteria bacterium UBA7395
TTGAGCGCCAGCAGGTTGGTCTGGCCGGCAATGTCCTTGATCACGTTGGCGATGCTGGAAATCTGCTTGGCCCGTTCTTCGAGTGCGTGAATCCGGTTGGATGCATCGGAGACCGTTTCCGAAATCTGCTGGATCGCCTGCGAGGCCTGATCGACGCGGGCCGAGCCCTGACCCGAGAGTTCGACGGCGGCGACCGAATCCTGGGAGGTGTCGCGGGCGCTGTCGGAAATGTGGTTGGAGCTGACGGTCAGTTCCTCGATGGCCGCCGCCATCGCCGACGTGGCGTCCGATTGGTGCTCGGCCGCGCGCGCGACTTCCTCGGAGGCGGTGGCGATATGCTCGGCGTTGTCGACCAGGCGGTTGGCGTCGCTGTTGATTTCGCTGACCATCTTGCGTAGCGCCTGGGTCATGCCGCCGAGCGTATTCAGCATGCTGCCCGGCGGCGCCTGGTCGATGCTGGCGGTCAGGTCGCCGTTGGCGATGCGTTCCATGATCTCGCTGGCGGCCTTGGGCTCGCCGCCGAGCTGATTCAGGATGCTGCGGCTGACCAGGAAGCCGAACAGTACCAGAGTGGCGAGCAGTACCGTGGAAATGCTGCCGAGCAACCAGGCCACCTGGCGAAACTCCTTGTCCACATCGTCGATGTAGATGCCGGTGCCGACTACCCAGTTCCAGGGCGTAAACAGCGTCGTGTAGCCGAGTTTCGGTTCGGGCTTATCCTGTCCGGCACGCGGGAACCAGTAATCGACGAAGCCGCCGCCGGCCTTGGCCGCTGCGATCAGTTCCCTGATGATGTATTTGCCATGCGTGTCCTGCATGTCCAGCTTGTTCTGGCCTTCCAGCTTCGGGTTGCCGCCGTGCAGGAAATAGACGCCCTCGGTATCGAAACCGAAGTAATAGTCGTCTTCGCCGTAGCGCAGGTCGCGCAGGCTGTCGCGTGCTGCGTTCTTGGCGTCTTCCTCGGAAATCTTGCCGGCACTTGCCAGTTGGTGGTGATGCTTGACGATGCCGAGGGCAACCTCGACGATGTCCCGGGTTTTCTGCTTGCGGTCTTCCAGCATGCTGTCCTTGAGCTGGAACAGCGAAACCAGGCAGAGAACGATCAGGCCGACCAGTGTCAGACCGATCAGGAGTTGCATGCGAGTGGCGACCCGAAGGTTGGCTAATGCGCTCATGTTGAATCTCCCTGACACAGATGTTTGTTTATTCCAGGAGAATATCAGTAAATCGTTCTCTGGCGAAATCTGCCAGATTTTACATCTTTATTTTTTTTACTGTTTGTATTTTAGTCGGAATCGTACGGGTAGCAAGGACTCAATTGGTGCGTCGGCCGGTAGCGAACGCAAGCGCCGTACCGCCCGCAGCGCGGCTTCGTCGAGCAGCGGGTGGCCGCTGCTTTCCTCGATCCGGGCGGCAACGACCTGACCGTTTTCATCCAGCATCAGCAGGACCAGGGCTTCGCCCTCCAGGCCGCGCCGGATGGCTTCTTCGGGGTAGAACAACCCCTCCCGCTGCTGGGCGGAAAACTGTTCGGAGATGGCCTGGGTCCAGGTTTTCCGGATCGGCTCGACGGCTTTCCTTGGAGGCGGCAGTTGTTTGCTTGCAGCCGTTGCCACCGGGGGGGTTTCCGGTTCCGGTAGCAGGATTTCGGGTGCGGCCGGCAGCGCAGGCGCAAGGCGGGCTTGCAAGGGCGGCGGCTCGGGGGGCTTGACGACGGTGGGCTCCGTCCGGAGGTCGACGAACGGCAGCAGGTGCAACAGCAGGGATGCACCTAAGGCACCGAGGAGCGGGCGAAGCGTTCGTGACATGAGAGAATGGCGGCTGTCTGATTGAGGCAGGACCTTCGGTGAGCAAGATGCACAGGAAAATCGTTGCGGCAATGATAATCGGGATGGCGCTCGTTTGCCCCGCTCAAGCCCAGTGGTGGGGGAGCGGAGAGGTCAAGCTGCCCGACCCAGTGACTTTTGCCAACCAGATGGAGTTGGGCGATGTCAGAACCGCGACCGCCTGGCTGGATGCCGGCCTGCCCCCGGACTTCATGGGCAGCCGGATCGGTTCCGGCCTGATGATCGGCGCCTGGGAAGGCAATATCGAATTGATGCGCCTGTTCATCTCCCGCGGTGCCGACATCAATCTGCGCAACGCCAACGGCGAGTCGGCGCTGGCGCTGGCGGCCTGGCGTGGTCAAAAGACGGCGGCGCAGTGGCTGATCGAGCGCGGCGCGCGCATCAATGCCCCGGACAAGCACTGGTCTCCCCTGCATTACGCGGTTTTTGGCGGACACGAGTCGATGGCCGATTACCTGATGGAACAGGGGGCCGATATCGAAGCGCGCACGACCAACGGTTCCAGCGTGTTGATGATGGCAGTGTACGAGGGGCATCAGGCGCTGGTGCGCAAGCTGATCGAAAAGGGGGCTCGCCGCGATATCCGTAACGACTGGGGCGACGGCGCCCTGGAGTGGGCGATGCGCAACAACAATCTCGGGGTTGCGCGCATGATTGCCAGTCCGGAGGAATTCAACATCGCCGTCAGCAAACCGCGTGAGACCTGGGGCACGCCCCAGGGGTCGCTGACCATGAGCAAGGAATTGACGGGGTTGCTCGACATGCGCAAGACGCTGGCTGAGCGCAACATGTCCACCGAGGCGATCGACCGGCGCATTGCTGCCGAGCGGGTTCGCCTGGTGCGCGAGCGCTTCGACCGTCCCGGGCCGCAACGGGCGGCGACGCTGGAGGTGACGGCAAGTCGCGATGCGCCGGAGCAACAGTCGGTGCGCGTGATCCGGAAGAATGTTGCCGATGCGCCGCAGGAGAAACAGTTCAAGGCACCCCCGGCGACCTATTTCGGGACGCCGAAAATGCCGCCCAAGGCACCGCTGCGCAATTACTGAGGCAGGTCTGCCCGCCGGTCGGATTGCCAAGTGCGGCCGCCTGATGCAGACTCGCCGAAAATCATCGATCCAGGAGTGACAGCATGTTGTACGTGGCAAGGGACGCGCAGGGAAAAATAAGCGAAATGCACCCGACACCGGTGGCCGGTGCGGCGGAGGCCTTGCCGGCCGACAATCCGGAAGTGCTGCAGTTCATTCACGAGCGGTGGCGCAGTAACGAACTGAGTGAGCTTGACCGCGATTTCGTGCGGGTCATCGAGGATACGATCGAACTGCTGATTTCCAAGCGACTGATCCTGTTCACTGATCTGCCGCCCAAGGTCCAGGAAAAACTCCTGCGCCGCAAGGAAATCCGTCAACGCACGGGTTTCGACAGCCGCCTGGGGGCCGGCGGCGACGACATCATTCCGCTTTAGTCGTTTCCATCACCGCCCGGACCAGTTCGGCCAGGGTCCGCGCGCCCATCTTGTCCATGACCCGGGCGCGGTGGGCCTCGACGGTCTTCATGCTGATGTCCAGGGTATCGGCAATCTGTTTGTTCAGCTTGCCGGCGACGACCAGGTCCATGACTTCGCGTTCGCGCTGAGTCAGGGTATCCAGGCGCTGGGCGATGGCATCGCTACGCTTGCGCCGCGTCGCATTCTCGCATTCCAGGGTCAGCGCCCGCCGGATGCGGGCGAGCAGATCCTCGTTGTGGAAGGGCTTTTCGATGAAATCGCAGGCCCCACGTTGCAGGGCGGCGACCGCCATCGGCACGTCGCCGTGACCGGTGACGAAGATCACCGGCAGCGCCGAGCCGCGGTCGGCCAGGTGTTCGTGCAGTTCGAGCCCGCTCATTTCCGGCATGCGCACGTCGAGCACCAGGCAGCCGCGCATGTCGTCGCGGTAGGCGGCGAGGAAGTGTTCGCCGGATTCGAAGCAGGCCACGGCGTAGCCTTCGCCTTCGAGCAGCCAGTTCATCGAGTCGCGCATGGCTTCGTCGTCGTCGACGACGTAGATCACTTGTTCGGCGTCACGCATCATGTTCGTCCTTGTCTTCCTGGGGAACGGTGAAGTGGAAGGCGGTGCCGCCTTCGTGGCGACGTTCCACCCACAGGCGCCCCTGATGGAATTCTATGATGGAACGGCAGATCGGCAGGCCGATTCCCATGCCGTCCGGCTTGGTGGTGTAGAACGGGGTGAAGATTTTTTCGATATCCGCTTCGCTCAGGCCATGTCCGCGGTCGGCGACGATGACTTCGACCGTGCGCGTGTCGCGGCTGCGGGCCCGGATCTGCAGTTGCCTTTCCTCGGGCGGCAGGCCGCTCATGGCCTCGATGCCGTTCTTGATCAGGTTGAGCAGCACCTGTTCGATCATGATGCGGTCGACCACCACCCGGGGCAGGGTTTCGGGAATGTCCACCAGTAACAGGGTGCTGCTGCGCTGGGCCTCGATGTCGGCAAAGGCCCGGGTGTCGTCGATCAGTTCGGACAGAGCTACCGGTTGGCGATGCGGCTCGCCCTTCTTCACCATGTCGCGCATGCGGCGGATGATCTTGCCGGCCCGCTCGGCCTGATCGGAAGCCTTCTGCATCGCCGCCAGCAGATCGTCGATCTGGTAATTGCCGGCCTGCATGCGCTTGACGCAGCCGGCGCAGTAATTGGCGATCGCCGACAGCGGCTGGTTCAGTTCGTGGGCCAGCGACGAGGCCATTTCACCCATGGTGATCAGTCGCGACGTCTGGTCCAGCCGCTTCTGTTGCTGCAGGTTGACCTCGTCGATGCGCTTGCGGTCGGTGATGTCGGCGGCAATCTGGACCTTGACGATGCGCCCGTCGACCCAGCGGATGGCACGTTCGTGCAGGTGGTACCAGTGGCCGGACAGGCGATGGCGGATTTCTCCGTCGAACAGTTCGCAGGGCAGGTCGTCGAGGGTCAGCGTCTGCGGGTCGCGTGCCAGCTCGTCGGCCTCGGGACGGCAGGCTTCGGTGAGCTGGTAGCTGTTGCGTCCGACCGCGTCGAAACCGAAGATATGCTGGAAGGATCGATTGGCGAACAGGATTTCACCGCTGCCGAGATCGGCCACGTGCACCGCCGAGTCGAGTCCGTCGATCACCGTTTCGAAGCGTTCGTGCGCCCGTTCGAGTTCGAGGCGGGCGCGGCGCGGCTCGGTGATGTCGTTCATCGACGCCATCCAGCCGATCTGGCGGCCCTGGGTATCGATCAGCGGCGAGAAATAGAGGCGGACGTAAAAGCGTTCCCCGCTCTTGCGCATGATGCGCATCTCGTAGCCGCCAGCCGGCGCCCGGCCGGCCAGCGCCGAGTCGATGGTGTCCTGCAGCGCCGGGAATTCCTCCGGCGGCCAGTAAGGATAGGGGGGCTTGATGCCGACCAGTTCGCTTTCGTCGAAGCCGGTCATCCGGCAGAAAGCGGCATTGACAAAGGTGATCCGGCCTTCCAGGTCGATGGCCCGCAGGCCGGTGATCAGCGATTGCGACATGGCCTGGCGGAAGGCATAGGCGGCGCGCAATTGTTCCTCGGTTTCGGCCCGATGCTTGGCATGCCGACGCAATTGCAGCATGGTGATCGAGGTGATCGCGGTCAGCAGGACGATCAGCAGCGTGGGCAGCAGCGTCAGCCAGACGCCGCCGGCGCGGTAGGCGACGATCTCCAGCCCGAGGCGGTTGTTCGGCAGGTTCAGGTTGATGCGGCCGGAGATCTGGCGGTCGCTCGGTTTGACCGACGTGTTGCTGAACACCTCGCGCTCTTCGGCGTCCATGACGCTCAGGCTGTAGCGCGTCGTGAAGGCGGTGGGCATCGAGGCGCGCAACAGGGTTTCCAGCGACTGCAGGGCGATGAAGGCGCCGAGATCGGCGCTGCCGCGCTGCACCGGCAGGATGAGGTCGTGCAGGGGGCGGCGGTCGATGTCGGGATAGTCGGGCGAAACCACTTCCCGACGGATGCGCAGCGCTTCCTGTAGGGCCGTCAGCCGGATGCCGCCGAGCCGTTCGCCGACGAAGGTGGCGTTCGATTCGTTGGGGGCCACCCATTCGACGTAGCCGTCGGTATCGACCCAGGCGATGGCCAGGATTTCCGGATTTTCCCGGACGTAGCGGCTGGCCTTGACCTGGAAGGATTCGTAATTGAGCTGCATGAATTCCTGTTCGCGGCCCAGTTCGCGCAGGAATTCAAGGTGGTTGAACAGGCGGTTTTCCAGGGTCCGCTCGGCCCAGTGCATGTCGGCTTCAAGCGCCGAACGGGCGGTGTCGTGCTCGCGCCACTGCAACAGGCCGGTGATGATCAGCATGGCCAGGGCGAAGATGCCCACCGCCAGGTAAGGGGCGTTCCATAACCAGGTCTGGTGCGGCGAGGGGGCAGGCGGTTTGGGGAACATGACGGGATTCTTGGCCCCGGATGGCGGTTCGGCCATTGGTACTTACCCTTACTGGAAAAGCCAGTTTGCGATGACCGGCAGCAGCAGGGCCGTCAGCAGTCCGTTCAGACCCATGGCCAGTGCCGCGAAGGCGCCGGTTTGCTCATCGATCTGGAAGGCGCGGGCGGTGCCGATACCGTGCGAGGCGACGCCCAGGGAGAAGCCGCGGATTGCCGGGTCGCCGATGCGAGCGATGGCGAATACCTTGCCGGCGATGATGGCGCCGAGCACACCGGTGAAGATCACCAGGACGGCGGTCAGCGACGGCAGGCCGCCGATTTTTTCGGCGATGCCCATGGCGATCGGGGTGGTCACCGATTTGGGCGCAAGCGACGCCTGGGTCGCCAGGTCGGCGTCGAACAGGCGGGCGATCAGCACGGCGGAGACGATGGCCGTGGCGCTGCCGGCCAGCAGCCCGGCCGAAATCGGCAGCAGCATGCTGCGCACGCGTCGGAATTGCGTGTACAGCGGCACGGCCAGGGCAACGGTGGCCGGACCGAGCAGGAAGTGCACGAACTGGGCACCGGCGAAATAGGTTTCGTAACCGGTGCCGGTCAGCCACAGCAGGCCGGCCAGGATGGCGACGGCGATCAATACCGGATTGGCCAGCGGATGCTGGCCGCTGCGCAGGTAGAGGCTGTGGGCAAGTTGATAGGCGAGCAGGGTGACGGTCAGCCCGAGCAGCGGCGAGGCCGACAGGTAGACCCAGAGTTCTCCGATGGGCTGGGTCATGGCTTACTCCGCGTGCACAGGTGCATCACCCAGGCGGTGACCAGCAGGGTCAGGACGGTGCTGACCAGCAGCGACAGCAGCAGCGCCAGCCACTGCTCGCCGACCCGGTCGAGATGCAGGACGATGCCGGTACCGGCCGGCACGAACAGCAGCGACAGGTGCTTGAGCAGATTCTGGCTGGTCGAGCGCAGTTCTTCGTCAGGGCCGCGGCGCAGCACCAGCAACAGGAACAACAGCAACATGCCGGCAACCGGGCCGGGAACGGGCAACGCCAGCCAGCGAACGAGGACTTCGCCGCATAACTGGCAGACGAGCAGCAGGGAAAGGGCGGCAAGCATGGCTGGCTCCGGCAGGGACATGCCGCCCAGTGTATTTCTGTCTTTTTGTTTTGTTAATGCCCGAAAAAGGCGAATGATATTTTACTTCTGGTAATCAATACTCTTCGTCGCTCGACCACATTTCGGGAGTGAACCGGATGACCCGGTTGCGGCCGGTTTCCTTGGCCTGATACAGCGCGATGTCGGCAAACTTGACCGCCTGCCAGAAAGTCGCGCTGTCGCCGGGGAAGTCGGCAATGCCGATGGAGATGGTCTTCTTCAGCACGATGCTGCCGATCTGTATCTTCAGCGCTTCGACTTCCAGGCGAATCTTCTCGGCGATCGAGAATGCCTGTTCCGCGCTGCTGTCGAGCAGGATGATCAGGAACTCCTCGCCGCCGTAGCGGATGACCAGGTCGGAAGCGCGTACGGCCTGCTTGAGCACGTTGGCCATGGCCTTGATCACGGCGTCGCCGGCGTCGTGGCCGTGGGTGTCGTTGACCATCTTGAAATAGTCGAGGTCGAGCATCATCACCGCCGCGTGGCCGCGTTTGCGCTGGACGCCGGCGACCAGGGTTTCGACGTACTCCTCGAGGAAGCGGCGGTTGTTCAGCCCGGTCATCGGGTCGCGCAGGGTCGAGTCGCGCAGGCTTTCCATGAGGCGCTTGGTTTCCAGCACCGGCGCGGTTTCGCGCAGGTAGACCTGAAGCAGCGGGGCACATTCCTGCAGCTTGCTTTCCTCTTCGGGCTTGCAGATGATCTGGACGATGCTGCCGACCGAGCCGGACTGGATGATCGGGAAGCAGACGTGACGCCGGTCACCGGCTTCGGCCGGCGGCTGGAAGGCATAGCAGATGCCGGGATTGTCGATGCTGTCGACGACATGGCCGGTTCGGCGGACACGGCAGGCCTCGGGGCGAACCAGGATTTCCGGGTCGCACCAGCGGCAGCCGTCGGCAACCTCGCCGTCGACGATGATGCTCTTCATCTGCTTCTTGTTGCTGGTGATCTCGTAGAGCGAGAATTCCTGGCGGCCGAATTCCTGTTGCAGCGTCGTCGATAGACGCTGGTAGATTTCCGACTTGGTTTCGTCCTCTTCGATCGCCTGCTTGAAATGCGAGGCCTTGGACAGCCCATCGACCATGTCGATGGTTGCCGTCAGCAGGTTCTCGCCCGGGGTCGCAGTGCGCTCGGTCAGCTTGGCGACGCTGGTGCCGATCCGGTTCAGGCCGGTTTCCAGGAAGCGCAGCAGGCGGTTCATGTCGTTGGCGATCTGCCCGATCTCGTCGTTGGTCCGTTGCTCGACATGGGCCTTGAAATCACCGTCAAGGGCGCGCTGAACGGCGTGCTCGACGGCGGTCGCGGTTTCCGAGATCGGCCGCAGCAGGCGGCGCAGCAGCAAAATCAGCAGCAGGGCAAACAGCGCCACCGCACCGGTGATTCCGGCCACCGTCCACAAGGCCTTGTGCCGCAAACCATCGATCGACATGGTCATGGTCACCGCGCCGAGTACCGTTCCTTCGGTGACCTCGTGGCACTGCAGGCAGTTCGGCGTGCCGTTCGAGGTGGCGATGTAGGGAATGGTGCCGCGGAACATCGTTTCGCCCTCTTCCTTGAAGATTTCGAAGGTGGCGCGACCGCCGGCCATCACCTGGCGTTCGATGGCATCCGGGCGACTTTCCATGTTCAGGCCCATGCCGAATTGCCGCTCAAGCTCGGGCGAGCGGACGACCCGTGCCGAGCGCAGCCCCTGAACTTCGAGCATGCGCTTGAGGAAGCTCTCGCGGCGGTCGATGACGCCGTTGATCATCGCCTCGGTCAGGTGCACGCGCACGACCTCGCCGGCGGTGCGGATATGGTCGGTGGCCGAAGCGATGGAGAAGCTGCGGAAGGCGTAGAGACTGATGGCGACCAGGACTGCCATCAGCGTCACGGCGATGGCGATGAAGAACAGGGTGACCTTGGTGTTGAGATTCACAGGTAATGTTCCGGCAACAAGGTGTCAGGGAACAGGCATTATGGCTGAGTGCGGGGCGCCGACCAAGTGCTAAACCCCTTGTTCACGGGGGGTTTTCCGCCTTTTTTTGATCAAGGTCAATGATTCCCGGAAAAGCCCGGGTGAACAAAAAAACGCCGGGTTGCCCCGGCGTTCAAATTCCTCTGCGTTGGTTGTGTTATCAGGCCATCGCTTCGTACAGCGGCAGGGTCAGGAACTCCGGATAGTCCGGGGTCAGCGACATGCGGTCGAAGATCTCGGCGGCCTGGTCGTAGGTCGCGGTGTCCTCGCCCTGGGCGGTAACGGTGGCCTTCACCTTGGCCAGTTCCTCGGCGATCATCGGGCGGACCATTTCCACGGTGACCTTGCGGCCGTCGTCGAGGATGCCCTTGGGCGAAACCACCCACTGCCAGACTTGCGAGCGGGAGATTTCGGCGGTGGCGGCGTCTTCCATCAGGTTGTGGATGGGCACGCAGCCGTTGCCGGCCAGCCATGCGCCGAGGTAGTGGATGCCGACGTTGATGTTGTTGCGCAGGCCGGCTTCGGTGATCGGGGTGGTCGGACGGAAGTCGAGCCACTGCTCGGGACCGAACTTGCCTTCAACCTGCTTCTCGAACTGGTTCGGGCGGTCGCCGAGGACCTTGACGAACTCTTCCATGGCGATCGGCACCAGGCCCGGGTGGGCCACCCAGCCGCCGTCGAAGCCATCGTTGGCGTCGCGGGTCTTGTCGTGACGGATGCCGGCCAGGGCCTTTTCGTTGGCGACCGGATCGTTCTTGATCGGGATCAGCGCCGACATGCCGCCCATGGCCGGGGCGCCGCGCTTGTGACAGGCCTGCACCAGCGCCAGGGCATAGCCGCGCATGAACGGCACTTCCATGGTGATGGCGCTGCGCTGGGCCAGGCAGAAGTCCTTGTTCTTCTTGAACTTCTTGATGCACGAGAAGATGTAGTCCCAGCGACCGGCGTTGAGACCGGCGGAGTGGTTGCGCAGTTCGTAGAGGATTTCTTCCATCTCGAAAGTGGCGAGGATGGTCTCGACCAGCACGGTGGCCTTGATCGTGCCCTGCGGCAGGCCGACATGATCCTGGGCCATGACGAAGATGTCGTTCCACAGGCGGGCTTCAAGATGGCTTTCCATCTTCGGCAGGTAGTAGAACGGGCCGGCGCCGCGGGCGATCTGTTCCTTGGCGTTGTGGAAGAAGACCAGGCCGAAGTCGAAGATGCCGCCGGAGACGCGCTGGCCGTCAACGAGGACGTGCTTCTCATCGAGGTGCCAGCCGCGCGGACGGATCTGCAGGGTGGCGATCTTGTCGTTGAGCTTGTATTCCTTGCCGTTTTCGTTCTTGAACGAGAGTTCGCGGCGGATCGCCTTGTACAGGTTCACCTGACCCTGGATCTGGTTATCCCAGTTCGGGCTGTTGGAATCCTCGAAGTCGGTCATGTAGGAATCGGCGCCCGAGTTGAAGGCGTTGATGATCATCTTGGCTTCGACCGGGCCGGTGATTTCGACGCGACGGCACTGCAGGGCGGCCGGCACCGGGGCGACCTTCCAGTCGCCTTCGCGGATGTGTTTGGTTTCCGGCAGGAAGTCCGGCATTTCGCCGGCGTCGATGCGCGCCTGGCGCTCGATGCGGGCCTTGAGCAGTTCCTGGCGACGGGCTTCGAAGGCACGGTGCAGCTTGGCGACGAACTCGAGCGCTTCGGTGGTCAGGATGGATTCCCATTCGGGCTTGATCGGGGCGTTGATTTGCACGCCAGCGGGCAGGTTGATGGCCATGAGAGGACCTCCGGTAGAGAGTGATTGGAATGCTGCAATGCGATGCATTGTATGAGTCTTCTATAAGACTTGAAATACCGCTAGAATCACTTCATCTTTTACTGTGGGTATCAAATGAGCCGCTTAAAGCAGATCGAAGCCTTCGTCAGTGTCGCAACCCGGGGCAGTTTGTCGGCGGCGGCCCGGCTGGAGGGCGTGACGCCGGCCATTATCGGGCGTCGTATCGATGCGCTCGAAGCGCGGCTGGGCGTGCGTCTGCTGTTGCGTACCACGCGCCGGCTGACCTTGACCTTCGAAGGCCAGGCTTTCCTCGAGGATTGCCAGAAGCTGCTCAACGATCTGGCCAATGCCGAAGCCGCGGTTTCCCTGGGCGGGGTGCAGGCCAGCGGTTATCTCAAGATATCGGCGCCGGCCGGTTTCGGTCGCCAGCATGTGGCACCGCTGGTCGGCGACTTCATGCAGGCCAATCCGGAGGTCCGGGTCAATCTCAACCTCAGCGACCGCCTGGTCGACCTGATCAACGAGAACATCGACTGCGCCATCCGGATCGGTGAAATGACCGATTCCAGCCTGGTCAGCGTGCGCCTCGGCGAAATGCGGCGCATGGTGGTGGCCAGTCCGGCCTATCTGGTCGCGCACGGTGTGCCACGGACGCCGGATGACCTGGCCGGGCACAATTGCCTCTCGCTCGGGCAGCAGCGTGGCTGGCTGTTCCGGCATCCGGACAGCGGCGAAACCCGGACGCTCAAGGTGGGTGGCAGTTTCGAGTGCAACGACGGCGCAGTGCTGCACGAGTGGGCACTGGCCGGGCGCGGGCTGGCGTGGCGCTCGCTGTGGGAGGTCGGCCGCGACCTCAAGGAGGGCCGGCTGACCTCGGTGCTCGACGCCTGGCAGGCACCGCCCATGGGTATTTACGCGGTGTTTCCCCAGCGCCGGCATCTGCCTTTGCGGGTGCGCCTGTTCATCGATCTGCTCAAGGAAAACTACAGCCGGCCCAGTTATTGGGAATTGCGGTGAAAAAACCGGCTTTCCGGGTAATGGGGGTGTGTGCGCTGGCGCTGGGCGGGCTCGGTGTCGTCCTGCCGTTGCTGCCGACCACGCCTTTCCTGATTCTTGCCGCTTACTGCTTTGCCCGCTCGCATCCGGAATGGGAGGCGCGGCTGCTGAATCATCCGCGAACCGGGCCGGCGATCATTGCCTGGCGCGAGCGCGGCGCCATCCCCTTGATCGCCAAGCGCCTGGCGACGCTGATGCTGGCGATCAGTGCCGTGGCCGGCTGGTTCACCCTGCCCGGCGACTGGCGTTATCTGCCGCTGAGCATCGGTGTGGTCATCCTGCTGTGGATGTGGTCGCGTCCGTCTGACTGAGCGGGGTCAGTGGCTGCCAGTGACCGTCCGGCCAGACGACACCGTCGCGGCCGCGCTGCTTGGCTTCGTACATGCGCTGGTCGGCGCGCTGCACCATGCTTTCCCAGTTCGCGGTGTTGGCTTCCTTGCTCGACGCAATACCGATCGAAGCAGTCATCGGCTGGCCGTCCGGGCGCAGGCCGAGGCCCAAGTCGCGCATGCGTTGCAACAGCGGCCCGACGCTCTCCGGCGGGGTGTCGGGCAGGACGGCGACGAATTCCTCGCCGCCCCAGCGGATCAGCAGGTCGCTTCGGCGCAGTGCGTTCCGGATGTTGTCGGACAGGGTGCGCAGGCAGCGATCGCCTGCTTCATGGCCGTAACTGTCGTTGACGCTCTTGAAGCGGTCGAGGTCGATGAACGCCAGCGTCAGCGGCTTGCCGGACATGTTGTTGAGGCGGAACAGCAGAGCCAGTGCGTCTTCACCCGAGCGTCGCGTGTAGGCACCGGTCAGTGGGTCGTGCATGGCCTTGACCACCAGCGTTGCCATGTAGTGACACTGGCTCATGCCCGAGAACATGGCGACGCCCAGCATCATCAGCATGAACCACAGCATGCCGCCGTATTGGGCCAGTTCCGTCATCTGCCCGGACAGGATCACACCGTAAAGACTCAGGGTAATGACCGGCAAAGCCAGCAAGGCAGCTTCAATTGCGGTGAGCGGGAAAATGGCCAGTCCGCCGAGGACGATGGTCGGCAGGTAGGCGTACAACTGGGCGACCAGCTGCTGGGTCTTGGTCTGGCTGGCGGCAGCGAGCATGTCCGCCGAGAACAGATGGAACAGCGACGGCACCAGCAACAGGACCAGCAAGGCGGCCAGCGCCTGCACGTACGGGCGCGTCAGCGAGACTTCGCGGGGCCAGGCCAGGGCGCCGAAGACCAGGGCCGAGAGGATGCGCAGGCCGACCAGGTTGGCCGCGGTGTGCAGGTCGAACACCAGGAGGTCGACGATGGCCCCGAGGGGGACCAGAACGGCAAAGAGGCCGGCAATCAACTGGACGCGGGCCATGATCACGGAAGCCGCATGACGGCGAAGTTCGGAACTCCGGCCGGCCGGGGTCAGCATATCGAGAATCTGGCTGCCGTTCAGTTGCGAAGGCGCCAGAATGTTCTTGCTGATTTTTTGCCACAAGGTGGTCACGTTGGGGTGTTTGGTCGATTGAGCCTATTGATATTATGACCTTTTGGATAGTTTTCTGGCGGATTTTTCCAGAATAAAAAAAGACCGCACTCGCATGAGGCGGTCTTTTGCTACGCTTTTAGGGCAATTACGGCGCTTGTCGGTCAGGCTTCCGCTTTGCGCAGGACTTCGTAAAGCTCGTCCTTGAGCGCCAGTTTTTCCTTCTTCAGCACTTCAATTTCCAGGGGCGTACCCGGTTCGACGTGGTTTTCCATGTTCTTGATTTTCTGATCAAGCTCGTTGTGCTTGTCGAACAGGTTCTGGAAATGGCGATCCGTGGTTTTCAGCCGGGAGATCAGGTCTCGGTATTCGGGAAACATCGCATGCTCCTTTGTGGTTGTATGTTCAGTTCGATTCTACGCCTCTCCGGCGCCTACGACGAAAAAGGCCGATCCCTTTTGAGGATCGGCCTTCCGGATGCCGCAGGATGTTGCGGCAATCGCAAACGCTTGCTGATTAGTGGAACTGTTCTTCTTCGGTCGAGCCGGTGAGAGCCTTGACCGAGGAGGAGCCACCCTGGATGACGGTGGTGACTTCGTCGAAGTAACCGGTACCGACTTCCTGCTGGTGCGAAACGAAGGTGTAGCCTTGTTCGCGAGCGGCGAATTCCGGTTCCTGAACCATTTCAACGTAGTGCTTCATGCCTTCGCCGCGAGCATAGGCGTGGGCGAACTTGAAGGTGTTGTACCAATTGACGTGGATACCGGCCAGGGTGATGAACTGGTACTTGTAGCCCAGCGCCGACAGTTCTTCCTGGAAGGAGGCGATCTGCGAGTCGTTGAGGTTCTTCTTCCAGTTGAAGGACGGCGAGCAGTTGTACGACAGCAGCTTGCCCGGGCAGGCGGCCTGAACGGCCTGGGCGAATTCGCGGGCGAAGCCGATATCGGGCACGCCGGTTTCGCACCAGACGAGGTCGGCGTACGGGGCGTAGGCAACGCCGCGGGAGATCGACTGCTCCAGACCGTTCTTGACGCGGTAGAAACCTTCCTGGGTGCGCTCGCCGGTGAGGAACGGCTTGTCGTTCTCGTCGTAGTCGGAGGTGATCAGGTTGGCGGCTTCGGCATCGGTGCGGGCCAGGATCAGCGTCGGAACGCCCATGACGTCAGCAGCGAAACGAGCGGAGATCAGCTTCTCGACGGCTTCGCGGGTCGGGACGAGCACCTTGCCACCCATGTGGCCGCACTTCTTGGCAGCAGCCAGCTGGTCTTCGAAGTGCACACCGGCGGCGCCGGCGGCGATCATGTTCTTCATCAGTTCGAAGGCGTTCAGCACGCCGCCGAAACCGGCTTCTGCGTCGGCAACGATCGGCAGGAAGTAGTCGATGAAGCCTTCGTCGCCCGGGTTGATGCCACGCGACCACTGGATCTCGTCAGCGCGCTTGAAGGTGTTGTTGATGCGGCGAACCATGGTCGGGACGGAGTCGTAGGCGTACAGCGACTGGTCCGGGTACATGGTTTCCGAGGTGTTGCCGTCGGCAGCAACCTGCCAGCCGGAGAGATACACGGCTTCCAGGCCAGCCTTGGCCTGTTGCATGGCTTGACCAGCGGTGATGGCGCCGAAGGCGTTCACATAACCCTTCTTGGCACCGCCGTTGACCTTTTCCCAGAGGACCTTGGCGCCGCGCTGGGCCAGGGTGTATTCCGGCTGCAGGGAGCCACGCAGGCGAACCACGTCGGCAGCGGAGTAGCCGCGCTTGACGAGCTTCCAACGGGGGTTTTCGGCCCAGTCTTTTTCCAGGGCGGCGATTTGCTGTTCGCGAGTGCTCATGTGTATTCCTCAGAAGTTGGGTTGGGAAATCGGTATTGCGCAGAAACATTCTTGCTGCCTGCGATGTCCGAGAGTATAGATAAAATCGTGCACGGCAGCAATAGTCTTATATAAGACATAAGACAAAAAATAATTCATTAAAAACATGGTTTTATCTGCGATTTTTCGCGATGTGAAACGATATTTGTGCCAGTGAAACGCGGTGCAGCATTTTTTGTATCGCGCCTACCCCGTTTTTGCGCTTGACCGCGCCGGGCTGGCGAGGTTGAATTCAATAAATTTAGATATATTTGGTGATTCCATGGAATTCTTCAGAGGTCTCTACGACTGGATCGAGCGCACTTTCTGGAACTCGTTGACCAAAAAGTTGATGAGTTTCCTGCTGCTCTTCTTCATCGATCTCTTTTACCTCGGCATCTATGTCCATCAGAAGGGCGTGGTGGCCGAGGAAATGGCGAAATCGGGGGCGCCGGTGGAGGTCCTGCAGCGGGTATCCGAAAGCCTGGACCAGGGCTTGATGCTGATGATAGTGCTGACTGTCATTGCCCTGTGCTGGAATCTCCTGCAGATTCTCTATATCCGCTACCTGATCCTGCGCCCGGTACGCATGATCGCCACCATTTTTGACGAGATCGGGCGCGGCGAGGGCGATTTCTCTCGCAATCTGCCGACCATCACCCACGACGAGTTGCGCACCCTGGCCGAGGCCTACAACCGCTTCGCCGACAAGATGCGCGAGATCATCAGCGAGGTCCGCAAGATGAGCGTGAACATCGCGCGCGAGGCGGTAGTGGTCAAGCGCACGGTTTCTTCGACGGCGACGCGCGCCGACCAGCAGGGGCAGATTGCCAACTCGGTGTTCGGCGCCAGTTCCGAGGCCGTGCAGGCGATCCAGGAGGTCTCCAGTTCGGCCGAGCTGATTTCGCATTCGACCGATACCAACCTTGCCACGGCGCGCAATTCGCTCGACGAGATGCAGGACATCGTCGGCAAGGTCCAGGGCGTCAGCAACAAGCTGCACCAGTTCAACGAAACCGTCGGCCATCTGGCCGAGCGTTCCGACAGCATTCGCCTGATTGCCGGCCTGATCAAGGATATTGCCGACCAGACCAACCTGCTGGCGCTCAA
>DKNF01000123.1:16721-48804 GCA_002470165.1 Betaproteobacteria bacterium UBA7395
CAGACCAACCTGCTGGCGCTCAACGCGGCGATCGAGGCGGCGCGGGCCGGTGAGATGGGGCGCGGTTTCGCCGTGGTTGCCGACGAGGTGCGCAAACTGGCCGAACGGGTCAACGTGGCAACCCAGGAAATCACCGTGAACATCGGCGGCATGATCGATCTGGTCCGAGAGACCCAGCGGGAGAACGAAGTCATCAACGGCGACATCCGCCTGACGCGCGAGGTGGTCGAGCGGTCCTCCGGCGAGTTCCAGCAGATGGTCGGCAACTTCGAACGTACCGGCGATCAGTTGAATCAGATTGCCGCCGCGATGGAACAGCTGACGGCGACCAATTCCCAGGTGCACGATTCGGTGCGGCAGGTGCACGATCTTTCGGTCGAAGTTGCCGGCAGCATGAAGTCTTCCGAGCAGACGACGCAGGCGCTCAGCCAGGCGACCGAGAGCGTCCAGGAACTGGTCTCGCGGTTCAAGATCGGGCGCGGTGCATTCGACTTCAACGTCGACAAGGCACGCCAGTTCCGCGACGCCATCCAGGACAAACTGGCCGAGCTGGCATCGCGCGGTGTCGATATCTGGGATCAGAACTACCGCCCGATGCCCAACACCAACCCCCAGAAGTACGAGGTCAGCTATTGCAGCAGCTTCGAACAGCAGGTCCAGCCGCTGTTCGAGCAGGCACTGTCCAGCCTGCGCGGTGGGGTTTATGCGCTGATCATCGATAACCGGGGTTACGGTGCCATCCACAACCAGAAATTCTCCCGGCCGCTGACCGGCAACTACCAGAACGATCTGGTCGGCAACCGCACCCGGCGCATCTGGGACGACGTCACCGGACAGCGCGGGGCGAAGAATACCCAGCCGCTGCTGGTTCAGACCTACGCCCGCGATACCGGGGAAATCCTGTCCGAGATCAACATGCCGATCATGGTCGGCGGCCGTCATTGGGGTACGGTGCGGGTCGGCTGCGAAAGCGCCGTGCTGCTGGAGGGCTGAGCCCCGTCTCAGTCGCCCAGCAAGGTGGCGCCCTGGCGGGCGCCATGCTCGGTCTGCCGGTCCATCTCGCGTTCGGCCACGGCGGCTTCCCGCATCAGGCTTTCGCCCAGACCGTTGGCGGCGCGGGTGAGCGCGGCGCAGGAGGGCATTTGCGGCAGGCGCAGGATGCCTTCATCGATGCGCCGCCCGTAGTCCCGGGCAATCTTCACGTGTTCCATTTCGTGCGCGCGCAGTGCCAGCAGGTAGAGATCGAAGCGACGGCGAACCGCCGGATCGCCCGTGTTGAGTTGCGGTAGCGTGATTTCGGCCTGCAGGCTGGTGCGGTTGCTGGTAATCCGGCAACGACCGTCGCCCTCTTCCCACCAACGGAAATTCCACTGAATGTTCCACGCCGTGTAGGCATGAAACACCTGGCCATCCTGCCGGATCGGCGAGTGCCGGTTCAGACTGGCCAGCAGCGTCGTCCCGGGACGGTGGTCAGCGGTGTAATGGCGGGTGCGGATGCTTTCCTGAAGTTCGGCCCAGGCCGGTGGGGCGGCCTGGGTCAGCAGCCAGAATGCCGCGAGGAGATGGCGATTCAGAGCAGTGGTTTGGCCGACACGAGCACGCCATCCTCATCGGCGTAGAGCCATTCGCCGGGATGGAAGGTGACGCCGCCGAAAGTCAGCGGGAGATTGCGGTCGCCGATGCCTTTCTTGACGGTTTTCTGCGGATGCGTGTTGAGCGCGCGCACGCCGATGTCGATGCCGTTGATGTCGCCGGAGTCGCGGATGCAACCATAGACGACCACGCCTTCCCAGCCGTTCTTGTTGGCCAGGATGGCCAGCTGGTCGCCGACCAGGGCGCAGCGCAGCGAGCCGCCGCCGTCGATGACCAGTACCTTGCCGTGACCGGGCTCGTTGAAGATTTCCCGGACCAGCGTGTTGTCCTCGAAAATCTTCAGTGTGACGATTTCGCCGGAAAAAGCCGTGCGGCCGCCATAACGCTGGAACATCGGGGCAACGACGCGCACCGTCTTGCCGAGCTCGGCTTCGTACTGGTCGCACAGGTCGGGGGTCTTGAAGCTCATTCGGGTCTCCGGAAATGAAAAAGCCGTGCAATCTTGCACGGCTTTGGGGGGAGAAGGCAATTGTCAGACGGTGGCTTCGAGGTTTTCCTCCTCGAAATCGAGCCTGATCTTGCCGTCCGCGTCGAGATCGACGGTGACCTTGCCGCCGCTGGCCAGCTTGCCGAACAGCAGTTCGTCGGCCAGCGCCGAGCGGATCGTGTCCTGGATCAACCGGGCCATCGGCCGCGCGCCCATGAGCGGGTCGAAACCCTTCTCGGCGAGCATTTCCTTGACCGCGTCGGTGAAGTGCGCCTCGACCTTCTTCTCGTGCAGCTGTTCTTCCAGCTGCATCAGGAACTTGTCGACGACGCGCAGGATGATGTCGTGGTCGAGCGGACGGAAGGAGATCGTGGCGTCCAGGCGGTTGCGGAACTCGGGCGTGAACAGCCGCTTGATCTCGGCCATCTCGTCCCCGGTTTCCTTGCTTGAGGTGAAGCCCATCGAAGCCTTCTGCAGGTCGGCGGCGCCGGCATTGGTGGTCATGATGATGACCACGTTGCGGAAGTCGGCCTTGCGTCCGTTGTTGTCGGTCAGCGTGCCGTGGTCCATGACCTGGAGCAGGATGTTGAAGATGTCCGGGTGGGCCTTCTCGATTTCGTCGAGCAGCAGCACGCAGTAAGGCTTTTTGGTGATCGCCTCGGTCAGCAGGCCGCCCTGGTCGAAGCCGACGTAGCCCGGCGGCGCGCCGATCAGGCGGGAGACGGCGTGACGCTCCATGTACTCGGACATGTCGAAACGCTGCAGCTCGATGCCGAGGAAGTAGGCCAGTTGCTTGGCGACTTCGGTCTTGCCGACACCGGTCGGGCCGGAGAACAGGAAGGCGCCGATCGGCTTGCCCGGGTTGCCGAGGCCGGAACGGGCCATCTTGATCGCCTTGGTCAGCGCGTCGATGGCCTTGTCCTGCCCGAAGACGGTTGCCTTGAGATCGCGGTCGAGATTCTTCAATGCGCTACGGTCGTCCATCGATACGTGCTGCGACGGAATGCGGGCAATCTTGGCGACGATTTCCTCGATGTCGGTCTTGTTGATCGTCTTCTTCTGCTTGGACTTCGGCAGGATGCGCTGGGCTGCGCCGGCCTCGTCGATGACGTCGATGGCCTTGTCCGGTAGGTGGCGGTCGGTGATGTAGCGCGAGGCCAGCTCGACTGCCGACGAGATCGCCGTGGTCGAGTACTTGATCCCGTGATGTGCCTCGAAGCGTGCCTTCAGGCCCTTGAGGATTTCGATGGTCTCGGCGACCGACGGTTCATTGACGTCGATCTTCTGGAAGCGCCGCGACAGCGCGCTGTCCTTCTCGAAGATGCCGCGGAACTCGGTGTAGGTGGTGGCGCCGATGCACTTCAGCTGGCCCGACGACAGCGCCGGCTTCAACAGGTTGGAGGCGTCGAGCGTGCCGCCCGAGGCCGAGCCGGCGCCGATCAGCGTGTGGATCTCGTCGATGAACAGGATTGCGTTCGGGTTGTCCTGCAGCGCCTTGAGGACGCCCTTCAGGCGCTGTTCGAAATCGCCGCGGTACTTGGTGCCGGCCAGCAGAGAACCCATGTCCAGCGAATAGACGTTGGCCTGCGCCAGGATTTCCGGGACGTCGCCCTCGACCACCTTGCGCGCCAGGCCTTCGGCGATCGCCGTCTTGCCGACGCCGGCTTCGCCGACCAGCAGGGGGTTGTTCTTGCGCCGCCGGCACAGCGTCTGGATGACGCGTTCGAGTTCCTTGTCGCGGCCGATCAGCGGGTCGATCTTGCCCTGCAGTGCAAGTGCGTTGAGGTTGATCGTGTATTGCTCGAGCGGGCCGGCTTCGCCCTTTTCGCCCTCGGTCTCGACCTCGCCTTCCGGCGCGGCCTTCTGCTGCGGCACCTTGCTGATGCCGTGCGAGATGTAATTGACCACGTCGAGCCGGGTGACGCCCTGCTTCTGCAGGAAATACACGGCGTGCGAGTCCTTCTCGCCATAGATGGCGACCAACACGTTGGCGCCGTTCACTTCCTTCTTGCCGGAAGACTGGACATGCAGGATGGCGCGCTGGATGACGCGCTGGAAACCCAGGGTCGGCTGGGTGTCGATGTCATCCTCGCCGGAGACGGTCGGCGTGTGCTCGTCGATGAAATTGCTCAGATCCTTGCGCAGCGTGTCGGGTTTCGCACCACAGGCACGCAGGGCGTCGGCGGCCGACGGATTGTCGATCAGGGCCAGCAGGAGGTGCTCGACGGTGATGAATTCGTGGCGCTTCTGGCGCGCCTCGACGAAGGCCATGTGCAGGCTGACTTCGAGTTCCTGGGCAATCATCAGTTTTCCTCCATGATGCAGGCTAGCGGGTGCTGGTGCTGGCGCGCGTACGCCGTGACTTGTTCGACCTTGGTCGCTGCGATGTCCCGGGGGAAAATCCCGCAGGTGCCGCGACCTTCGTTGTGAACTTTGAGCATGATTCGTGTCGCTTGTTCAGTATCCAACGAAAAAAAACGTTGCAAAACGTTAATGACGAAATCCATGGGTGTGAAATCGTCGTTCAGCAACATCACCTTGTACATGCGTGGCGGCCGCAGCTTGCTGCGCAACGCTTCAAGTTGTCCGCCTTCCTGAATCTTGGTAGCCATGCGTTCGATTCTATACAGTCCGTCCCAATCTGCAACAGTAACGAATAAGCAATTCCCTTGCCTGAAACCATGCTGCGCTGCGGCATTGAAAATTGTTGACGGAAAAATTCAACTGGCGTAAAAAATGGCTGTGTTTGGATTCAGGCTGTATCGCGGGTACTACGTGTTCCGGGTCGTTGAGCTCAAACAGGGAGTCGGGGAGACCCGGAAATTCGTACGCTTTTTTGTAGGAAAGTAGCAGATATGGCAATCGGTACTGTCAAGTGGTTCAATGATTCCAAGGGCTTCGGTTTCATTACGCCCGACGATGGCAGCGAAGACCTCTTCGCACATTTCTCCGCCATCAACATGAATGGCTTCAAGACCCTGAAGGAAGGCGAGAAGGTTTCCTTCGAAGTGGTTCAGGGGCCGAAAGGCAAGCAAGCTTCCAATATCCAGCGCGCCTGATACTCGCGGATAAGCGGAAAGCAAAAAGCCCGTCGATTCGACGGGCTTTTTTTCGTCTGGCGGTCCCTCAGCCGACGGTGATTTCGTCCTGGCGCTGGGCGCCGGTATTGTCGGTCCACTGTACCGACAGCTTGTCGCCGGCCTTGATGCCGCCGGCCTTGAAGGCGAACAGCGGGTTGCGCGAAATCGAGGTGTTCAGTTGCCCGTCGATCAATGCCTGACCGTTCAGTTTCACGGAAAAGGTCTGGATGAAATGCACGGAGACGGGTTTCCCGGACTCGTCGCGGCGCTGGCCGGTTTCCATCGGATGGTGCATGAGTACGCGAATGTCGGCAATTTCGCCCTGAAGTTGTGCGCGGATACGGATCGGTTCGCTCATTTCAGCCTCCACAGCCGCCAAGGGTGACCTTGATTTCGCGGAAGGCCACATGATTGCGGCCGTCCGCCGTGCGGGCAACGGCCCGGACGCGCATGGTCTCGGCGAGTTTCAATTGCACCCTGGCGTAGGGCAGGGCCTTGCCGCTGAAGTTGAGTTCGGCGCACAGGGGCATCGGATTCTTCTCGGCAATGATCAGCAGGCTGCGCGTGTTGGGCAGCTTGCACAGGACTTCGATCTCGACCTTGCCGCCGTTCTCGGCGATTTCCGGTGCCTTGAATTCGATTTCCCGCGATTCGGCCGAGGCGGCGACGCCCAGCCTGGTCAGCGCGTCGGCGGCGTTCTGTGCGGTGAAGGCGCTGCGTTTCCATTCGCTGGCCAGGACGCGTCCCGGCGTCAGCAGGCCGGCGCCCAGTAACGGTGCGAGCAGCGTCGCCGAGACGCCGCCCTTGAGTAGTTTTCTGCGTAGTTCCATGAGTCGTGTTTTCAGTCAGCTTGCCAGTGTCCGGATTTGCCGCCCTTTTTTTCGAGCAGGCGGATGTTGTCGATGCGCATGCCGCGATCGACGGCCTTGCACATGTCGTAGATGGTCAGCAGGCCGACCGACGCCGCAGTCAGGGCTTCCATTTCGACACCGGTGCGGCCGAAACATTCCGCCGTGACTTCGCAATGCACGGCGTGCTGCGTCTCGTCGATGACAAAGTCGGCGGCAACGCGGGTCAGGGCAATCGGGTGGCACAGCGGGATCAGATCGCCGGTGCGCTTGCTGGCCTGGATCGCGGCAAGGCGGGCGATGCCGAGGACATCGCCTTTCTTGGCCGAGCCTTCGCGGATCAGCGCCAGGGTTTCCGGCTGCATGGTGATGGTGCCGGCGGCACGGGCGACGCGCGCAGTTTCCTGCTTGGCGCCGACATCGACCATGTGCGCCTGGCCGGCGCTGTCGAAATGCGTCAGGGGGGAGTCGGTCACGGTAGCTTACTTTTGGTTACGAAGTGCCCGGCGGTGGCCGGAATGACTGCGCTATCATAGCACCATGCCTCGAATCAGACGCCTCATTGCGCTTGTCCTGGCCGCCGTCATGGCGGTTTCGCCCGTTGCCGCGCAGAACCTGCCCGAACTCGGCGAAGTGTCGAGCGAGGCCCTGTCGATCGCCACCGAGAAGCGTATCGGGCAGCAGATCATGCAACAGATCCGGCAGCGCGAGGCCGCCTATCTCGACGATTACGATGTCGAGGCCTACCTGAATCATCTGGGCGGACGGTTGGCCGGTTTCAGCCACGATCCGGGCTTCGGTTTCGAATTCTTCGCCATCAACGATCCGAGCATCAACGCCTTTGCCATGCCCGGCGGCTACATCGGCGTGCATACCGGGCTCATCCTGTCGGCGCAGAGCGAATCGGAACTGGCCGGTGTGCTGGCGCACGAGGTTTCGCACGTCACCCAGCGCCATATCGCCCGCCAGTTGTTCCAGTCCAAGCGCATCAGCATCGCGTCGATGGTGGCGATGGGCCTGGGCCTGCTCGCCGCCAGTTCCAATCCGCAGGCGGCCAGTGCTGCCATCGCGGCATCGCAGGCCGGTGCGATCTCGGCGCAGTTGGCGTATTCGCGCGATTTCGAGCGCGAGTCGGACCGCCTCGGCTTCGAGATGCTCGGCAAGGCCGGTTTCGACGAACGGGGCATGGCAGCATTCTTCGAACGCCTGCAGCAATCGGTTCGTCTGTACGAAAACAATGCCATTGCCTATCTGCGTACCCACCCGCTGACCGGCGAGCGTCTGGCCGACATGCAGAATCGGGAACAGGGGCTGGCTTATCGCCAGGTGCCGGACAGCCTGGAATTCCATCTGGTGCGGGCCCGCTTGCGGGCCATGCAGGGACGCCCGGTCGACGTGATCCGGGATTTGTCGGCGCAACTGGCCGAGCGCAAGTTCACTTCCGAAGTGGCCACCCGCTACGGTCTGGCGACGGCCCATGCCCGGGCGCGCGACTGGCCGGCGGCGCAGCGCGAGATCGATGCGGCGCGGGCGCTCAAGCAATCGTCGGCGATGCTCGAACGGCTGGCGGCCGATGTGCGGGTTGCCCAGGGCAAGACGGACGAGGGGCTGCGCATCTATCGCGATGCGATGGTGCGTTATCCGCTGAACCGGGCCATGCTCTATGGCTATGGCGCTGCCTTGCTCGAGTCGCGACGCTTCAACGACGCCCTGCGCTTTGCCGAAGGGCAGTTGCGGGTCGCTGCCGACGATGTCCGGCTGCATCGCCTGCGTGCTGCCGCGCATGCCGGCCTCGGCCAGAATGCCATGCAGCATCGGGCGCTGGCCGAAGTTTTCGCCCTCCAGGGGCAGACGGCGGGGGCCATCGAGCAGCTGGAACTGGCGACCAAGGCCGGCGACGGCAATTTTTACGAAATGTCGGCTATCGATGCGCGTCTGCGGGAACTGAAACTGCGGCGACTTGAAGAAATCAAGCAAAGCCGCAATTAAGGGTAAAATCCCGGCATTGTTCCCAGATAAAACGACCATGGAATTTGATCGCGACCTCGACGTAAAGGGCCTGAATTGCCCGCTGCCTATCCTGCGCACCAAGAAGACCCTGGCCGAAATGGATTCCGGTCAGGTGCTGCGCGTGCAGGCGACCGATCCCGGTTCCCTGAAGGACTTTCCCGCATTTGCCAAGCAGACCGGCAACGAGCTGGTACTGCAGCGGGAAGAGGACCGGGTTTTCGAGTACTACCTGAAGCGCAAATAAGCTCCGGATTCACCGCGTTTTTCGAAGACAGGCGGGCGCCGGCGGGCGAACCCGCCGCTTGTCGTTTCGCCGGCTTCATCTCGCTGATCGAGGCCACCGACCGGCAGACGCTGGCCGACGCATTGCGGCAGATCGACGAAGTCCCGGCGTGGACGGTCGTGGCGCTCGACTACGAGCTGGGTTACCTGCTCGAGCCGCGCTCGGCGCCGCCGGGGTGGCAGCCGGACGGTCGCCCCTTGGCGCGTTTCTGGCGCTTCCGCGAGCGCATCGAAATGGACGCGGCGCAGGCCGCCGGCTGGCTGGCCGATAACGCGCCGGGAAGGCCGGCCGGCATTGGCGGCTGGCATGAAACCCTCAATGAGCCTGCCTATGTTGACGCGATTGACCGCATCAAGGCGTGGATTGCCGCCGGCGATTGCTATCAGGTCAATTTCACCTTTCCGCTCGAATTCGACTGGTTCGGGTCGCCGCTTGATCTCTACGCCCGGCTGCGCCCGCGTCAGCCGGTCCGCTACGGCGGTTTTGTCGGCGATGCGAGCCAGGGGATCGTTTCGCTGTCGCCGGAGCTGTTCGTCGAACGGCATGGTGAGCGCTTGCTGACCCGGCCGATGAAGGGGACGGCGCCGCTGGATGTGCCGCCGGAAGCGCTGCGCGATTCGCTCAAGGATCGTGCCGAAAACCTGATGATCGTCGATCTGTTGCGCAACGACCTCGGCCGTGTCGCCGACAACGGCAGCGTGCGCGTCGACCGTCTGTTCGAGATCGAGGACTACCCGACGGTGCGCCAGATGGTCTCGGAAATTTCCGCGTCGGTCGGCGACCGGCGCTTTGCCGAAATCCTGCCGGCACTGTTTCCCTGCGGTTCGATCACCGGCGCGCCGAAGATCCGTGCCATGCAGATCATCGGCGAACTGGAGGCGGCACCGCGCGGCATCTACACCGGCGCTTTCGGCTGGCTGGCGCCGGATGGCGACTTCCGGCTCAACGTCGCCATCCGTACGCTGGACCTAGCCGCCGATGGACGGGGGCGGATGGGCGTTGGCAGCGGCATCGTCGCCGATTCCGAGGGGGCGGCCGAATGGGCCGAGTGCCGGTTGAAGGCTGCCTTCCTGCGCGATTGCGACCCTGGCGTGCAATTGATCGAAACCCTGCGTCGCGACGGCGGTGTCTATCCCATGTGGGCCGGGCACCTGGCGCGCTTGAAACGTTCTGCCGCCTGGCTGGGTTTCCCGCTCGACGAGCAGTTGCTATGCCGGGAACTCGCCGCGCAGCCGACCGCCGGGACCTGGCGGGTGCGGCTGACCCTCGACAAGGCGGGCACGATCACCGTGCAGTCCTTTCCGCTGGCGGCGACGCCGCCAGAAGCCCAGGATGCCGTCCTGGCCGCGACGCCGATCGATGCCGACGATCCGCTGCGCCGCCACAAGACGACGGCGCGGGCGGTTTACGACCGGGCGCTCGAGGAGTTGCCGGCCGGCTGTTTCGACGCGATTTTTCTCAATCAACGGGGCGAAGTGGCCGAAGGCGCACGCAGCAACGTCTTCGTCGAGCGCGACGGTGTGCTGCTGACGCCGCCCCTGAGCAGCGGTGCCTTGCCCGGCGTGTTGCGGGCCAGCTTGCTGGCCAGCGGGCGCGCCCGCGAGGCGGTGCTGTATCCGGACGATCTGGCCGAAGGTTTCTGGCTGGGCAATGCCCTGCGCGGCCTGATGCCGGCGCGCTGGCGTCAGGCCGGCTGAAAACGCGTTTCAGCCGGCCCGGTTTTCAGCCGAGCTTGGCCAGTTGCGGCTTGAGTTTTTCCAGCGTGGCGCTGAAATCGGCGACCCGCTGCTTTTCCTGCTCGATCACGGCAGCCGGCGCGCGGGCGACGAAGCCCTCGTTGGCGAGCTTGCCCTGGGCAATCGCGATCTGCTTTTCCAGCTTCTCGATTTCTTTACCCAGACGGATCTTCTCGGCGGCAACGTCGATTTCGACCTTGAGCATCAGCCGGGTTTCGCCGACGACCGCGACCGGCGCCATGGCGTCCTGCGGGATGTCGGCGACGATCTGGACTTCGGACAGCTTGGCCAGCGATTGCAGGATGGGTGCGAACTCGGCGATCTCGTCACCGCCGCCGGCAACCAGCAGCGGCATGCGCTGCGCCGGCGAAAGATTCATTTCGCCACGCAGGTTGCGGCAGGCGTGGGTCAGCGCTTTCAGTCGCTCGACCTTGGCTTCGCTGGCTTCGTCGAGGCGCGACAGGTCGGCACGCGGGTAGGCGGCGAGCATGATCGAGTCGTGCGTCTTGCGCCCGGCAATCGGGGCGACGGTCTGCCACAGTTCCTCGGTGACGAAGGGAATCAGCGGGTGGGCCAGGCGCAGGATGGCTTCCAGCGTGCGGATCAGGGTCCGGCGGGCGCCGCGCTGCTGGGCTTCGTCGCCGGTCTGGATTTCGACCTTGGCGATTTCCAGGTACCAGTCGCAGAACTCGTCCCAGACGAACTTGTAGATGGCCTGAGCGAGCAGGTCGAAGCGGTAGTCGATGAAGTGCTGCTCGACCTCGGCTTCGAGGCGCTGCAGCTGGCTGACGATCCAGCGGTCGGCGAAGCTGAACTTCAGGCGGCCGGGTTGTCCACCATCGCCTTCCGGCACGGCACAGGCGCCGCCCTGCAACTGCTGGTGGTCGAGCGCCAGGTCGTGGCCTTCGACGTTCATCAGCACGAAACGGGTGGCGTTCCACAGCTTGTTGCAGAAGTTGCGGTAGCCGTCGCAGCGATTCAGGTCGAACTTGATGTCGCGGCCCGGGCTGGCCAGCGAGGCGAAGGTGAAGCGCAGCGCGTCGGTGCCGAAGGCCGGGATGCCTTCCGGGAATTCCTTGCGGGTCTTCTTGGCGATGCTTTCGGCCTGCTTCGGGTTCATCAGGCCGAAGGTGCGCTTTTCGACCAGCGCGTCGATGCCGATGCCGTCGATCAGGTCGATCGGGTCGAGCACATTACCCTTGGACTTCGACATCTTCTGGCCTTCGCCGTCGCGGATCAGGCCGTGCACGTAGACGTGCTTGAACGGAATCTGGCCGGTGATCTGCTTGGTCATCATGACCATGCGGGCGACCCAGAAGAAAATGATGTCGAAGCCGGTGACCAGCACCGACGACGGCAGGTACTGCTTGAGCAGCGGGTTGGCCGCGTCGGCGGCCTCGTCGCCGGTCCAGTCCAACGTCGAGAACGGCCACAGGGCGGAGGAGAACCAGGTGTCGAGGACGTCCTCGTCGCG
This sequence comes from Betaproteobacteria bacterium UBA7395, assembly GCA_002470165.1. Taxonomy (GTDB): domain Bacteria; phylum Pseudomonadota; class Gammaproteobacteria; order Burkholderiales; family Rhodocyclaceae; genus Azonexus. The sequence continues at coordinate 28,233 of DKNF01000123.1, forward strand.
GCTCAGCTGGCCGGCGTAACCGGCCTTGTCGGCCTGGGCGCGGGCTTCTTCCTCGCTGTGGGCGACGAAGACCTCGCCATTGACGCCGTACCACGCCGGAATCTGGTGGCCCCACCACAGCTGGCGGGAGATGCACCAATCCTGGATGTTGTTCAGCCACTGGTTGTAGGTGTTGACCCAGTTTTCCGGGTAGAACTTGATTTCGCCGGAGTGGACGACTTCCAGCGCCTTTTCGGTGATCGACTTGCCGTCCTCGCCGGGCTTCGACATGGCGACGAACCACTGGTCGGTGAGCATCGGTTCGATGACGACATTGGTCCGGTCGCCGCGCGGTACCTTCAGCTTGTGCTTGTCGACCTTGACCAGGATGCCTTGTTCTTCGAGATCGGAGACGACGGCCTTGCGGGCGTCGAAGCGATCCAGGCCGCGATACTTCTCCGGCGCGTGATCGTTGATCTTGGCATCCAACGTCAGGATCGAGATCATCGGCAGGCCGTGGCGCTGGCCGACGGCGTAGTCGTTGAAGTCGTGGGCCGGCGTGACCTTGACGCAGCCGGTGCCGAATTCGAGATCGACGTAGGAATCGGCGATGATCGGGATTTCGCGGTCGGTCAGCGGCAACTTCACCAGCTTGCCGATCATGTGCTGGTAGCGTTCGTCTTCCGGATGCACCATCACGGCGGTGTCGCCGAGCATGGTTTCCGGACGCGTCGTGGCGACGACCAGGCTATCCGAGCCGTCGGCCAGCGGATAGCGGATGTGCCACATGAAGCCGTCTTCCTCTTCCTGGACGACTTCCAGGTCGGAGACGGCGGTGTGCAGCTTCGGGTCCCAATTGACCAGGCGTTTGCCGCGGTAGATCAGGCCTTCGTTGTAGAGGCGGACGAAGGTCTCGGTGACGACCTTGTTCAAGCCGGCATCCATCGTGAAGCGCTCGCGCGTCCAGTCCGGGCTGGTGCCCATGCGGCGCATCTGGCGGGTGATCGTGCCGCCCGAATATTCCTTCCATTCCCAGACCTTTTCCAGGAACTTCTCGCGGCCGAGGTCGTGGCGGCTGATGCCTTGCGCATCGAGTTGGCGCTCGACGACGATCTGCGTGGCGATGCCGGCGTGGTCGGTGCCCGGCTGCCACAGCGTGTTATGGCCGCGCATCCGGTAGTAGCGGGTGAGCGCGTCCATGATCGTCTGGTTGAAGCCATGACCCATGTGCAGCGTGCCGGTGACGTTGGGCGGCGGCAGCAGGATGCAGAAGTTGTCCTGCGTATTGCCGTCTATGCCGGCCGCGAAGTAGTTTTTGGCCTCCCATTCGGGATACCAGTGGCGTTCGATGTCGGCGGGTTCAAAGGCTTTGGCGAGTTCCATGGGCTTGGCGGGAAAGGAGAAAACCGGCAATTATACCGGAGCGCCGCCAGGCCTTCGCCGCGATCTCAGTCCGGCGAGTGCTGTTTTCCCGCCTGCTGCTCGTCGAGCAGTTCGGCGATGCTGGCGGCGATGATTTTCGGAATTTCCGCCAGCAGGCGTTGTTCGACCCGGCGCCCCAGTTCTTCGACCAGGGCAGCGCCCCATTCGCTGTCGATTGCCGGAATTTCATCCTGCTCAAGCACCGGTGCCGGGGGCGTTTCAGGCAAGGGCAGCGTGCTTGCCGGCGGGGGCGGTGCTGCGACATCGAGCAGTACCGGGATTTCCTCTTCCGCGTCGATGGCGTCGGTGAGTACCGGCACTTCCTCGCCGTCGGGCGTGCTCAGGTGACGGCGTTGCATCAGGGCGTCGGCGCGGGCAAGGATGGGGCTGGGCATGCGTCTTCCTAGCGGTCGTTCAGGTCAAAGTAACGGACTTCGCAGCCCTGTTCCTTGTAGAAACGGACCCGTTCCCGGGCGGCCAGTCGTTCATCCTCGTCCTGGCCGACGACTTCGATCAGGCTCTGGAAGCGCTCGTAGGCGGCCGGGATTTCGCGCGACAGGTTCATCAGCCTTTCCGTCTGCGCGACCTTGTCCAGCCTGTCGGCAATCAGGATCGGCGTTTCGTCGGCATGCGGCGCGTCGGCACGGCAGTGCGGGACGAAACTCAACTGGTCGCGCGTCCACAGCAGCCGGTCGATGCTGTCGGCCACCGGTTTGTCCGGCGCATAGACCAGCATCGGCTTGCGTTTGGCCCAGGCGCCGCCGATCAGTGCGCAGGCGGCGGCGATCTTGTCCGATGCCCCGTGGTAGAAGAAGACCTGGGTCAATCGACTTGTCCGGCACGTTGCATCAGGTACTGGGTCAGCAGCGGTACCGGGCGGCCGGTCGCGCCTTTGTCCTTGCCGGAGTTCCAGGCCGTGCCGGCGATGTCGAGGTGCGCCCAGTCGTATTTCTTGGTGAACCGAGACAGGAAACAGGCGGCGCTGATCGCACCGCCCCAGCGGCCGCCGATGTTGGCCATGTCGGCGAACGGGCTTTTCAGCAGGTCCTGGTACTCGTCCCACAGCGGCAGGTGCCAGGCGCGGTCGCCGGTTTCCTCGCCGGCTTCGATCAGGTCGCGGGCCAGGCTGTCCTTGTTGGCGAACAGGCCGGTGGCGACGCTGCCGAGGGCGACGACGCAGGCGCCGGTGAGGGTGGCGACATCGATGACGACCTCGGGGTTGAAGCGTTCGGCGTAGGTCAGCGCGTCGCAGAGGATCAGGCGGCCTTCGGCGTCGGTGTTGAGGATTTCGATGGTCTGGCCCGACATCGAGGTGACGATGTCGCCCGGGCGCGTGGCATTGCCGTCGGGCATGTTCTCGGTGGCCGGGACGAGCACCGTCAGGTTGATCGGCAGGGCCATCTTCGCCACCGCCTTGATTGTGCCGAGTACGCTGGCGGCGCCGCACATGTCGTACTTCATCTCGTCCATGTCGGCACCGGGCTTCAGCGAAATGCCACCGGTGTCGAAGGTGACGCCCTTGCCGACCAGGATCACGGGTTTCTCGGATTTGGCGGCACCTTTGTAATGCAGGACGATCAGCTTGGGCGGTTGTTCCGCACCGCGGGCAACAGCCAGCAGCGAATGCATGCCGAGGGCTTCCATGTCGCCGCGGTCGAGGATTTCACAGCCCAGGCCGAGTTCCGTCGCCAGCGCCTGTGCCTGTTCGGCCAGATAGGTCGGGTGACAGACGTTCGGCGGCAGGTTGCCGAGATCGCGCGTCAGGGCGCAGGCTTCGCCGATGGCCAGGCCTTGCTGCAGGGCATTTTCGGCCAGGCCGAGTTCGTTGCGCCGCTCGACGATCAGGGTCAGCTTGCGCAGCGGTCGACGGGGCTCGTCGGCCTTGCTCTTGAATTGCTCGAAGCGGTAGGTGGCGGTCAGCGCGCTGACCACGGCCTGGCGGATGCGCCAGGCGATACCGCGTTTGCGGACGGCGACTTCGCTGAGGAACAGGCTGGCATCCTGGGCGCCGGTTCCGTCGAGCGCCTTGACTGCGGCGCGGATGGCGGAACAGTAGTCCTTTTCCCGGAAGTCTTTTTCCTTGCCCAGACCGACCAGCAGGATACGGTCGCTGAGCGTGCCGGGAACATTGTGCAGCAGCAGGGTGGTGCCGGCCTTGCCGTTCATGTCGCCGCGCCGGACGATTTCACCGATGAAACCACCGGAAGCGTTGTCGAGCAGCTCGGCAGAGAGGGTCAGGCGCCGGTTCTCGAATACGCCGACGACGACGCAACCGCTGCGCTGTTTCTCCGGGCTACCGCTTTTTATGCTAAATTCCACGCGCTGCTCCTAGTACCAAGGAAATATCGGCATCCCGTGGATTATCCACGTATTTTTTCGGTTTCGTCAAAGCATGATATTTGAGCGCGCCGCGCGGCGCGAATTCGCTCAGGCAGCAGCCGGCATCAGTATTGTCCTGCTGGCCATTGTGACCTCCATCCAGTTGATCCGGCTCCTCAAGGAAGCAGCCGGCGGCGAACTTGCGGCCGAAGGGGTGCTGGCGCTGCTGGGTTTCGGGCTGATCAAGTATCTGCCGATGCTGCTGACCCTGACCCTGTTTGTCGCCGTCCTGTTACCGTTGTCGCGGATGTACCGCGATTCGGAGATGGTCGTCTGGTTCTCCAGCGGCATGCCGCTGACCGACTGGCTGAAGCCGGTGCTGCGTTTTGCACTGCCGATGGCCATCGCCATCGGGATGCTGTCGCTGGTCCTGGCACCCTGGGCCAATCTGGCGCAGGGAAATTACCAGGCCGCATTGTCGGCGCGATCCGAACTGTCCTCGGTGTCCCCGGGGGCGTTCAAGGAAGTGCGCAAGGGGCGGCAGGTGTATTTCGTCGAACGCATGGACGGTGAGGCCGGCAGGGTGGGCAATGTCTTTGTCGCTTCCATGCAGGATGGCAAGCTGGGCGTCGTCATGTCGGATTCAGGCAGTCAGGAAATCGGTGAGAACGGCGACCGTTTTCTGATTCTGGAGCGCGGGCGACGCTACGAGGTGGAGCCTGGCAGTGCCGCTTTCAAGGTCATGGATTTCGAGCGCTATGCCGTACGCACCGAAGACGCGGCGACCCAGCCAGCGGGCCTGTCGCCGCGGCGGATGGGGCTGCTCGAGCTGCTCGGGCACTCGTCCCCGGACACTCGGGGTGAGTTGCTCTGGCGTATTGCCATCCCGGTGTCGGCGATCATTCTTGCCCTGCTGGCGATTCCCTTGTCCTACGTCAATCCCCGTGCCGGCCGCTCGGCCAATATCCTGATCGCCATTCTGGTGTATGCCATCTACAGCAACCTGATTTCCATCTCGCAGGCCTGGGTGACCGGCGGCAAGATGCCGTTCGCGGTGGGCGTGGTTCTGCCGCATCTGTTGATGCTGCTGCCGCTTGGTGTGTTGTTCTATGGCCGGATGTTCGGCTGGCAAAGGCGGACTGCCTGATGTTCAAGCTTTCAATCTACCAGCGTTACCTGATGCGCGAGACGCTGCTGGCGATCCTGCTGGTCTTGCTGGCCTTTGTCGTGCTGTTTGGTTTTTTCGATTTTGTCGAGGAAGCCAGGGGGGTTGGCAAGGGGAACTACGGTTTCTGGGTGGCTTTCGTCTCGGTGCTCTTTTCGCTGCCGGGTCTGGTCTATGAACTGATTCCGGTGGCCTGTCTGATCGGCACACTGTATGCGTTGGCGACCCTGGCCCGGCATTCGGAGATAACCGTGCTGCGGGCTTCCGGTCTGGCAACGCGCACCTTGCTCGGGACGCTTTACCGGGTCGCGGCACTGCTCGCCGTGGCAACCTTCCTGATCGGCGAGATACTGGTGCCGGTCAGTGATCGCCTGGGGCAGGAGTTGAAGGCGGGGGCGATGGACAAGGCTTTTGCCCAGCAGGGTTTCATCAGCGGTATCTGGGTCAAGGATGGACGCAATTTCATCAATATCCGTCATGCGGTCAGCGAGAGCTTTCTGGAAGATGTGCGTATCTACAGCTTCGACGAGGCAGGCGCACTGGCTTCGGTGACCGACGCCGGAAGTGCAGCCTTTGCCGAACGGGGAGGGTGGTTGATGAGCGAGGTGGTGAAGACTTCGCTCGATGGCGAGCGGGTCAGCGTCGAGCGTCGCCAGAGCGATGTCTGGACATCTTCGATCACGCCCGACCTGCTGTCGGCGCTGATGATCGCGCCGGAACGGATGTCCTTGTATGACCTGTTCAACTACACCCGGCACCTGTCCGGGAATCGTCAGAGCACCGAACGCTACGAGATCGCGATCTGGAAGAAACTGTTCTATCCGCTGGCTTCGCTGGTGATGGTGACCCTGGCGCTGCCTTTCGGTTACGTACATGACCGGGTTGGCGGTGTCAGCCTGAAGATTTTCGGCGGGGTGATGCTGGGGATCGCCTTCTACGCCCTCAACGGGCTGTTCTCGAATCTGGGCGTGATCAACGCCTGGCCGCCGGTGGCGAGTGCGGCGGCGCCGGCCGTGCTATTTTTCCTGGCGGCGGTCTCGTTGATCTGGTGGGTCGAGCGGCGCTGAAGTCGCTTCCCGGTCGATGCGGGTGCCGGCGATCCGGTCGTGCAGGAACAATCCGTCCCGGTCGAACAATGCCCAGACGATGCCGATGCCGAACAGGACGATGCTGGGCCAGGCGGCCATGTAGCGGAGGATGGCCTGCAGGGGGCGCAACGGCATGCCGCTCTGGTCGACCACGCGGAGTTTCCAGGTTTTCATGGGCAGCGTCTGGCCGCCGTGCAGCCAGCACCAGACAAAATAGATGCCAAGCACCAGGAAAACATGCAGCCAGAGCAGTTTTCCACCCGGGTTGAAGCCGAAGCCGGAGAGGATCACCTGCGGGAAGAGGAAGGTGGCGAGCAGGATGGCGAAGACGACGAGGCCTTCGTAGAGCATGGCGCCGAGGCGGCGGCCCAGACTGGATGGATCGTGAATCATGCGGTACGGCCGGCTTACTGGTCGGAGGCGGCGGTCGCTTCCTCGGTTCCGGTTTCCGGTTCAGGTGGCGGGGCGAGAAGGATAGCCGATTTGTGGTTCTCGCGGACTCCTTGTCGTTTTTCTTCGGGCAGTTGCTTGTAGGCCGACCACTTTTTCCTGATCGCTTCCTTTTCGTCGGTGGGCAGGCGATTGATTTCCAGGTAATTCTCACGCACCTTGGCCCGCTGCTCGGGCGTCATTCTTGCCCAGTCGTTCATCCTGGCCTGGAAACGCTGCTTTTCGGTTTCCGACATCGACGGATAGCGGGCGGCCGAAGCCAGCCACTGCTTGCGCCTGACGTGTTCCATCGCACCCCATTCGGCGGCCAGCGGAGCCAGTATTTCTCGCTGGCTGGCGGTCAGTGCCTGCCATGCCGGTTGTGGCGCGGTGCCGATGATGGCCGCGGTCGGCGGTGCGGCAAGGGCTGGCAGCTGGCAGGCCAGCGCCAGGATCACTCCTCGGATGAATTGTCTTTGAGCCATTCAAGGAAATCCCGGTCGAGCAATACCTCCGGCGGCAGGTCGTCGGTCAGCAAGGCGCTGTCGATTGCCTCGATTTCGGCAACGTAACGTTCGCTGTGCCAGTGGAAAGCCAGCCACATGCCGGAGAGTAGCGCGACGATCGCCAGCAGCGAACGCACGATGACTGAGGTGTCACGTTTTCCGCCGCTTGCCGGGGTCCCTGCGGGGTAAGCGGCGAGTTCCGCGACCATCTGGCGCACCGGCTGTTTTTGCCGGCTGACTGCCAGGTGGCGGGCGGCTTCCAGGCGACGGGAAGCCGCCGGGGAAATGTCTTGCAGGCCGTGATTCAGTGCCTGCCTGATGCGGTATGCCTGTCGTTCTTCATTCATAAGCTGATCCCCAGTGCCGCCAGTGCCGCCGCCAGCGTGTGCGTTGCCCGCGAGCAATGGGTCTTGACGCTGCCCTCGGAGCATCCCATCGCGCTTGCCGTCTCGGCGACATCCATTTCCTCCCAGTAACGCATGACAAAGGCTTCGCGTTGACGCGGGGGGAGCTTTTTCAATTCATTTTCAATCGCGGCCAGCGTCCGGCTTTGCAGCAGGTCGCTTTCGGGGGTTCTGGCAGTGCCTTGATCCTGGGCAGATTGCAGCGTTTCCAGCGGATCGTGTTCTGCGTCGTCCTGGCTGAAGGCCGACAGGGCGGTGGTCCACAGGTTGCGTACCTTGCTGCGCCGGAAATGGTCGCGGATGGTGTTCTGCAGGATGCGCTGGAACAGCATCGGAAATTCCTCGGCCGGTCGGTCGCCGTATTTCTCGGCGAGCTTCATCATCGTATCCTGGACGATGTCGAGGGCGGCTTCTTCTTCGCGCACCGCATAGAGCGCCTGCTTGAAGGCGCGACGTTCCGAGGTTTCGAGGAAAGTGGCGAGCTGATGCGGCGAGGCCAGGATTATTCCTTCGGCAAAATGGCACGGATGCTGTTGTTTTTCAGGGGGTGCCTTGACCGCCGGGGGGCGTGTCGATTATGGTTACGCCCTTTTCAGTTAACAGCTTTTTGGGCTTGCATATGATGATCAGCGGTGCGGAAATTGTAATCAGGTGCCTGCAGGAAGAAAAGGTCGATTGCGTGTTCGGATACCCTGGCGGTTCCGTGCTGCACATCTACGATGCCTTGTTCAAGCAGGACGACGTCAAGCATGTTCTGGTTCGCCATGAGCAGGCCGCCGTACACGCTGCCGACGCCTATTCCCGTTCTTCGCAACGCGTCGGCGTCGCCCTGGTGACTTCCGGTCCCGGCGTGACCAATACCGTGACCGGCATCGCCACTGCCTACATGGATTCGATCCCGATGGTCGTGCTGTGCGGTCAGGTGCCGACTCAGTACATCGGCCAGGATGCCTTCCAGGAATGCGATACGGTCGGCATCACCCGCCCCTGCGTCAAGCACAACTTCCTGGTCAAGGACGTCAAGGATCTGGCGATCACCATCAAGAAGGCCTTCCACATCGCCGCGACCGGCCGTCCCGGTCCGGTGGTCGTCGACATCCCCAAGGATGTCACCGCGCAGATGTGCGAGTTCGACTACCCGAAGACGATCCAGATGCGTTCGTACAATCCGGTGGTCAAGGGGCACCTCGGCCAGATCAAGAAGGCCGTGCAGATGCTGCAGGAAGCCAAGCGGCCGATCATCTACACCGGCGGCGGCGTGATCCTGTCCGATGCTGCCGACAAGCTGACGCAGCTGGCGAAGAAACTCGATTTCCCGGTCACCAACACGCTGATGGGCCTGGGTGGCTACCCCGCCACCGACCGTCAGTTCGTCGGTATGCTCGGCATGCACGGCACCTTCGAAGCCAACAACGCGATGCACTACGCAGACGTGATCCTGGCCGTCGGTGCCCGTTTCGACGACCGCGTGATCGGCAACCCGGAACACTTCAGCAGCGAGAAGCGCCGCGTCATCCACATCGACATTGATCCGTCGTCGATCTCCAAGCGCGTCAAGGTCGATGTCCCCATCGTTGGCAACGTTGCCGACGTGCTCGACGAAATGCTCAAGCTGCTCGATGGCGGTTGCAAGACCGATCCGGAAGTTGCCGACTGGTGGAAGCAGATCGACGAATGGCGCGGCCGCAAGTCGCTGGCCTATCGTCAGACCAATCACATCATGCCGCAGTACGTGGTCGAGAAACTCTACGAAGTGACCGGCGGCGATGCCTTCATCACTTCCGACGTCGGCCAGCACCAGATGTTTGCTGCGCAGTACTACAAGTTCGACAAGCCGCGGCGCTGGATCAATTCCGGCGGTCTGGGCACCATGGGCGTCGGCCTGCCGTACGGCATGGGCGTGCTGATGGCCAATCCGGATGCGCAGGTCGCCTGCGTTACCGGCGAAGGCTCGATCCAGATGTGCATCCAGGAGATGTCCACCTGCAAGCAGTACGGCCTGCCGGTCAAGATCATCAACCTGAACAACGGCATGCTCGGCATGGTCCGCCAGTGGCAGGAGATGTTCTACTCCAAGCGTTACTCGCAGTCCTACGTCACCTCGCTGCCCGACTTCGTCAAGCTGGCCGAAGCCTATGGTCACGTCGGCATGCGCATCGAGAAGCCGGAAGACGTCGAGCCGGCACTGCGCAAGGCCTTCACCGAGCACAAGGATGACCTGGTCTTCATGGACTTCATCATCGATCCGGGTGCCAACGTCTTCCCGATGGTCGCCGCCGGCAAGGGCCTGACCGAAATGATCCTGGCCGAAGAACTGTAAGCGGGTAAGGAAAACAATATGCGACACATCATTTCCATCCTGATCGAAAACGAAGCGGGCGCCCTGTCCCGCGTCGCCGGCCTGTTCTCGGCCCGCGGCTACAATATCGAATCGCTGACCGTGGCACCGACGGAAGATCCCTCGTTGTCGCGGATGACCATCCTGACCTCGGGCTCGGACGACGTGCTCGAACAGATCACCAAACAGCTCAACAAGCTGGTTGACGTGGTCAAGGTGGTCGACCTCTCCGAAGCTGCCCATGTCGAGCGCGAACTGATGCTGATCAAGGTTCGCGCCACCGGCAAGGATCGCGAGGAGATGAAGCGCATGGCCGACATCTTCCGCGGCCGCATCATCGATGTCACGGAATCGACCTATGTCATCGAACTCACCGGAGCCAGCACCAAGCTCGACTCCTTCATCGCCGGGCTCGATGCCGGCCTGATTCTCGAAACCGTCCGTACCGGTGTCTGTGGCATCGGTCGTGGCGATCGTATTCTCAAAGTCTGATTACTGTTTTTCTCAAGAGGGATTCATGAAAGTTTATTACGACAAGGACGCCGACCTCTCCCTGATCAAGGGCAAGAACGTCACCATCGTTGGCTACGGCTCGCAAGGCCATGCCCACGCCCAGAACCTGCGCGACTCCGGCGTCAACGTCACGGTCGGCCTGCGCAAGAACGGTGCTTCCTGGGCCAAGGCCGAAGGCGCCGGTCTTAAGGTTGCCGAAGTCAAGGACGCCGTCGCTGCTGCCGACCTGGTCATGATCCTGCTGCCGGACGAGAACATTCCGGAAGTCTACAAGAACGACGTCGAGCCGAACATCAAGCAGGGTGCCACCCTGGCTTTTGCCCACGGCTTCAACGTGCATTACAACCAGGTCGTGCCGCGCGCCGACCTCGACGTGATCATGGTCGCGCCGAAGGGCCCGGGCCACACCGTCCGTTCCGAATACCTGAAGGGCGGCGGCGTGCCGTCGCTGATCGCCATCTACCAGGACAAGTCCGGCAAGGCCAAGGACATCGCCCTGTCCTACGCAGCTGCCAACGGCGGCACCAAGGGCGGCGTGATCGAGACCAACTTCCGCGAAGAAACCGAAACCGACCTGTTCGGTGAGCAGGCTGTTCTGTGCGGCGGCGCCGTCGAGCTGGTCAAGATGGGCTTCGAAACCCTGGTCGAAGCCGGCTACGCGCCGGAAATGGCCTACTTCGAGTGCCTGCACGAACTCAAGCTGATCGTCGACCTGATGTACGAAGGCGGCATCGCCAACATGAACTACTCGATCTCGAACAACGCCGAGTACGGCGAGTACGTGACCGGTCCGGAAGTCATCAACGAGCAGTCGCGTGAAGCCATGCGCAACGCCCTGAAGCGCATCCAGACCGGCGAGTACGCCAAGATGTTCATCCTCGAAGGTCGTACCAACTACCCGAGCATGACGGCCCGTCGTCGCCTGAACGCCGTGCATCCGATCGAGACGGTCGGCGGCCAGCTGCGCGACATGATGCCGTGGATCAAGAAGAACAAGCTGGTCGACCAATCCAAGAACTAAGGTTGGTGCCGGCTCCACGGAGCGTCGTTGCTTGGGCTTGCCGTACTAACGTACTGTCTTCGCCCGCGCGCCTAGCTCCGTGTTCGCTTTGACGCTTTGGGCGGTGTGGGAGACTGCACCGCCCAAATTGTTTGTGGGAAGGGTGTATCCTTGCACCGTTCCAGCTTTCCCTTGCTGCCCATGACCGAACTCAAACCCCGCAAAGCTCTGTTCAATCCGGAAGTCAAACGTCGCGGCATCTACCTGTTGCCGAACATGTTCACGACTGCGGCGCTGTTTGCCGGCTTCTTTGCCATCGTCCAGGCCATGCAGGGCGATTTCGAGAAGGCGGCGATGGCGATCTTCATCGCCATGGTCCTCGACGGCCTCGACGGCCGCGTGGCGCGGCTGACCAATACGCAGTCGGCCTTTGGTGCCGAATACGATTCGTTGTCCGACATGGTCAGCTTCGGTGCGGCGCCGGCGCTGGTCATCTACATGTGGGCGCTCAACGATCTGGGGCGCATCGGCTGGATTGCCGCCTTCATCTACTGCGCCGGTGCGGCCTTGCGGCTGGCGCGCTTCAACACCACGCTGGAAGTCATGGACAAACGCTTCTTCCAGGGGCTGCCGTCGCCGGCGGCAGCGGCGCTGGTTGCCGGTCTGGTGTGGGTCAGCATCGTCGCCGAGGTTTCCGGGCACGACATCCGCTGGCTGGCCTGCGGCGTCACCGTGCTCGCCGGCGTGACCATGGTGTCCAACATCCGCTATTACAGCTTCAAGGACATCAACCTGAAGAAGAGCGTGCCTTTCTTTGCCATTGCCGCGGTCGCGCTGGTCTTCGCGCTGATCGCCTACAGCCCGGAAATCGCACTGTTCGGTTTCTTCGTGGTCTACTGCCTGTCCGGTTATGTCCTGGCCCTGATCGGCCTGTTCAAGCGCAAGCCGGTCTGAGTTCGACGGAGTCATCATGAAACAACACTTGGTCATTTTCGATACCACGCTGCGCGACGGTGAGCAGAGTCCCGGCGCGTCGATGACGCGCGAGGAGAAGATCCGCGTCGCCCGCCAACTGGAGAAGATGCGCGTCGACGTCATCGAGGCCGGCTTCGCCGCCGCTTCGCCCGGCGATTTCGAATCGATCCAGGCGATCGCCCAGGCGATCAAGGATTCGACGGTCTGCTCGCTGGCGCGCGCCAGCGAGAACGACATCGCCCGTTCCGGCGAGGCGATCCGCCCGGCCAAGTCGGGCCGCATCCATACCTTCATCGCGACCAGTCCGATCCACATGGAGAAGAAGCTGCGCATGAGTCCCGATCAGGTGGTCGAGCAGGCGGTCAAGGCGATCGGCTGGGCGCGGCAATACACCGACGACGTCGAGTTCTCGGCCGAGGACGCCGGGCGTTCGGAAATCGACTTCCTGTGCCGCATCTTCGAGGCGGTGATCAAGGCCGGGGCGAAGACGATCAACGTGCCCGACACGGTTGGCTACAACATCCCCTCGCAGTACGCCGAAACCATGCGCCAGTTGATCGAGCGCGTGCCCAATTCCGATAAGGTGGTGTGGTCGGTGCATTGTCACAATGACCTCGGCCTGGCCGTGTCCAACTCGCTGGCCGCCGTGCTGGCCGGTGCCCGTCAGGTCGAATGCACGATCAACGGTCTCGGTGAACGCGCCGGCAACGCCGCGCTGGAAGAAATCGTCATGGCCGTGCGCACGCGCGCCGATGTCTTCCCGGTCGAGACGCGCATCGACACGACGCAGATCGTCGCCGCTTCCAAGCTCGTCTCGCAGATCACCGGCTACCCGGTGCAGCCGAACAAGGCCGTCGTCGGCGCCAACGCCTTCGCGCACGAGTCCGGTATCCATCAGGACGGCGTGCTCAAGCACCGCGAGACCTACGAGATCATGCGTGCCCAGGATGTCGGCTGGACGCAGAACAAGCTGGTACTCGGCAAGCACTCCGGGCGCAACGCCTTCAAATCGCGGCTGCAGGAACTGGGGATCGAACTGGACAGCGACGAGGCGCTCAATGCCGCCTTCGCCCGCTTCAAGGAACTGGCCGACAAAAAGCACGAGATTTTCGACGAGGACCTGCACGCGCTGGTCTCGGACGAAGTCGTGACGCCGGAGCAGGAACACTACAAGCTGGTCTATTCCCGGGTGACCTCGGAAACCGGCGAGATGCCGCAGGCGACCGTTATCCTCAGTGTCGGCGGCGTCGAACACAAGGCCGAAGCCAGCGGCGGCGGGCCGGTCGATGCGACGTTCAAGGCGATCGAAAGCATTGCCGGTAGCGGTGCCGAGTTGCTGCTTTACTCGGTCAATGCGATCACCACCGGTACCGATGCCCAGGGCGAGGTGACCACGCGCCTGGCCAAGGGCGGCCGCATCGTCAACGGCAACGGCGCCGATACCGACATCGTCATCGCTTCGGCGCGTTCCTACCTGAATGCGCTGAACAAGCTCGAATCGACGCTCGACAAGGTGCGCGCCCAGGGCGACGACATCTGAGTCAGCGCGCCCTGGCAAAAAACCGCGTCACGACGACGCGGTTTTTTTTATCTCGGTATTTCTTGTCGCCCGGATGAACATCACCGCTGAGTAGAAGATGAGCACGGCGAGCACGGTTTCGCCGACAGCCAGCCATTGTGACAGTCCCTGGTCGCTGGTTGCCCGGGTCAGGCCTTCGAGCAGGTAGAGCTGGATCAGCAGTGACAGCCACTTGTAGGTGTACCGCTTGCCGCGCAGGATGCCGAACAGCGGCGCCAGCAGGACGATGGCCTTGAGCGTCAGCCACGAGCCGCCTGGGCGCAAGGGCGCCAGCCAGCCTTCCCAGGCCAGGCAGAGGAAGATCAGGGCGATCAGCGCGGCGCTGGTCAGGTTCTGGTAAAGGCGGGCGTTCATGATTTCCCCAGTTGGACGACCAGTCGGGCCAGGCGCTGGCCCTGGGCGAAAGCCAGCTGGCTTTCCGCTTCGGTCAGTGTCGGATCACCGTTACCACCGGCGACATGGCTGGCCCCGTAGGGTGTGCCGCCGCTGCGTGTGGTCGATAATTCGGCTTCGGTGTAGGGTAGCCCCATCAGCAGCATGCCGTGGTGCAGTAGCGGCAGCATCATGCTCAGCAGCGTCGCTTCGTTGCCGCCGTGCTGGCTGGCGCTGGAGGTGAACACGCAGGCCGGTTTGCCGGCCAGGCTGCCGTTCTGCCAGGTGGCGATGGTGCCGTCCCAGAAATACTTCATCGGCGCTGCCATGTTGCCGAAACGGACCGGGCTGCCCAGGGCCAGGCCGGCGCATTCCTCAAGATCGCTGATTTCGACGTAGGGCGCCCCTGTGTCGGGAACGCCGGGGGCACTCGCTTCGCAGACGGTGGACACCCGGGGGACGGTGCGCAGGCGGGCCTGGGCGCCGGGGACCGAATCGATGCCGCGGGCCAGGCGTTCGGCCAGGGCACGGACCGAGCCGCGATGGCTGTAGTAAAGGACGAGTATGTCTTGCATGGGCCCGGATTATACGTCCGGGCGGCCATCACTCCATGTCTTCGGGAAGGATCGGGAATATCTCGACCGAACTGGTCTGCTCGTCGATGCCCGTGGTGCGGACTTCGCGGACGGCAAAATTGTCCTGCTCGATCAGCAGCACGATCTGGCGGCTGTCCTCGTTGAGCAGTCCGGGGCTGACCACCAGCGACTGGTTCTTGCGCAGTGGCGGGGTCTCGGGAAGAATCAGCGCGTTGATCTGGGTGGCCTGGAGGTTCCACGGCTGGGCAATGCGGGCGGCGATGGCTCGGGGCGCCAGCAACTGCAGGCCGACCTCGACATGCTCCGGGTTTTCCGAGATGGCCCAGCGGATGATGCAGACGTGCCAGGCGTCGCCGTTGCCGGCTTCCTTCTGGGTCTGGATGGCAACGATGTCGCCGACCCGCAGCTGGGTGGTGCTGCCCATCATGTGCATCAGGGCAAAGCCGTCGGGGCTTTCGTTGGTCACCATCCATTCACTGAGTTCAACGTCCTGGTCCGGATTCTCCAGCAGCCGGTGGAGGCTCTCCAGGCCCGAGCACAGTCGGGCGCGGTAGGACTGCCGACGGCGCGGGAACTTGCGCTTGGCGGGCAGTCCCCATAGCTTTTCCAGGCGCCTGAGAACACCCTGGCCGCTGTGGGTGCCGGCAAACTCGGGCAGCCCGAGTTGCCGGGGCGGGGTGCCGGTATCGAGCTGGTGGCGGATTTCGCCGATTTCCCGGGCGAGTTCGGCGCAGGAAAAATACAGCGGCTGGATGTCGCTGCCCGGCGTGCGCCGGCTCAGTGCGTGGGCGGGGAAGTCGCGGTCGAGGTCGATCCAGAAGCAGCTGTCGAGCGGTTCGCTGATTTTTTCGCTGAGCGCCGGCGGCTGTCCGCTCTGCTCGACGAGAGCGTTGATGAATTCCAGTTCGTCCGAGGAAAAAGAAGCCGGCTGGGCAATCGCGGTGAGCAGGATGTTGGTGTACAGGCGCTGGATGCTGGCCGATTCCCTCGGGCCCGGGTGATGTTCGACGCCGAGGCGGCGGGCGGTCCGGAAGGCGGCGTGCAGTTGCTGCCAGAGCCCGGGGCGGGGCGGCGCGGCGACCAGGTGGTGGATGCGGATCTGCCAGGCAATCGACAGCATGGCCCGGCGCAGCGAGGTCTGCGCGCCGTTGCCCAGGGTGTTGCCCTGCGGGTCGAACAGGGCCGCCAGGGTGTTGAAATAATCCTGGGTCAGCGTCTCCAGCAGTTCAAGGATCAGGCGGACACGCTGGCGAATCTTGCGCGAGATCGGTAGCGATAACTCGTTCAAGCGCGGCAACTCGTTGCGCACGACCTCCTCGGTGTGGGCATAGAGGAGGTCAAGCAATTTGATGCGTTGCGGTGTGGCAATCGGTGCTTCGCGAAGATAGAGCACCTGACGCAGCAGTTCCTCGGTATCCTCCGCGCTCGAGCGACCGTGGGCCAGCGCCAGCCATTCAAGAATGCCCTTGATGCCGCCTTCGCCGGCCACCGCTGTGTCGTTTTGTGGTGTTTTTGCCATGATTTCTGCAAGGATAGCAAAAAAGGGCATTTCTCCCTATCTTGCCAAGCGGCGGTCGTCGGCGATTGCGTTGCGCTTAAGTGGCTTGTTTTTTATCGATTTGCAGATATAATCTTGCGTCTTTTTCCCAGCTAACGAAAGTATTCCAATGGTTGTTATCCGTCTTGCCCGTGGCGGCGCCAAGAAGCGCCCGTTCTACAACATGGTTGTTACCGATTCCCGTAACCGTCGTGACGGCCGTTTCGTTGAGCGCATCGGCTTCTACAACCCGGTTGCCTCCGGCAATGCCGAAGCCCTGCGTATTTCCGCCGATCGTCTGGCCTACTGGCAGAACAACGGCGCCCAGCTGTCGCCGACGGTTGCCCGTCTGGTCAAGCAGCACGCTGCCCAGCAGGCTGCCTAAGCGGCTTTGCCCTTGTCCGGCAGCGAAATCGTCGTCCTGGGTCGGCTGGCCGATCCTTACGGGATTCGCGGCTGGCTGAGACTGCATCCTTTCGGGGATGATCCGCTGGCCTGGGCAGACATGCCGGTCTGGTGGATCGGTCGCGAAGGCGGACCGTGGCGCGAAGTCGGGCTCAAGGGTCTGAAAGCGCATGGCGACGGGATTGTCGTCCTGCTGGACGAAGTCCCCGACCGGACGGCCGCCGAGGCGCTGAAGGGAACACTGGTGGGCGCGCCGCGCGACATGTTGCCGCCGCCCGCCGATGACGAGTTCTACTGGGGCGATTTGCTCGGTCTGGTGGTCGTCAATGAAGCAGACGAAACGCTCGGCACGGTTGCCGGGCTGATCGAAACCGGCGCCAACGATGTGTTGCGCGTGGTCGCCGGGGATGGCACCGAACGACTGCTGCCTTTTGTCGAGGCAGTGGTGCTGGCGGTGGAGAAGGAAGCAGGGCGCATTCGCGTTGCGTGGGGCAGCGACTGGTGATCCGGTTCGACTGCGTGACCATCTTTCCGGAGATGTTCGCCGCCGTGACGCAAAGCGGTATTACCCGACGGGCGCTGGAAGAAGGGCGCTGGGCCTGGCAAGGCTGGAATCCCAGGGATTTCGCCGAAAACGCCTGGCGTCGCGTCGATGATCGTCCCTTCGGCGGCGGACCGGGCATGCTGATGCAGCCGGGGCCGCTGGAGAAGGCGATTGCTGCAGCAAAGGCGCAGCAGCAGGCAGCGGGCCTGGCGAGCAGCCGGGTCATCTACCTGTCGCCGCAGGGCGCGCCGCTGACCCACGAACGGGTCATGCAGCTGGCGAGCGGCGAAGCGGGGCTGATCCTGCTGTGCGGCCGCTATGAAGGAATCGACGAGCGTCTGATCGAGCGCTGTGTCGATGAGGAAATTTCGATCGGGGATTTCGTGCTCTCCGGGGGCGAATTGCCGGCGATGGTGCTGATCGATGCCATTGTCCGCCAGTTGCCCGGGGTGCTCGGCGATGCCGCTTCGGCGGTGGAAGATTCGTTTGTCGGTGGTCTGCTGGATTGTCCGCACTACACCCGTCCCGAGGTTTACGAGGGAATGGCGGTGCCTGAAGTGCTGATCTCCGGCGATCACAAGAAAATTCGTCGTTGGCGGCTCAAGCAGTCGCTGGCGCGGACCCGGAAGCGTCGCCCGGATTTGCTGGCGCACCGCAGTCTGACTGCGGAGGAAACGCAACTCCTCACGGAAATATCCGGAGAGGAGCAATGCGGTGAGTAATGTTTTATAAAAAGGATCTCACATGAACCTGATTCAACAGCTGGAACAAGAAGAAATCGCCCGCCTGGGCAAGACCATTCCCGACTTCGCACCGGGCGACACCGTTGTCGTTCAAGTGAAGGTCAAGGAAGGCAACCGCGAGCGTCTGCAGGCTTACGAAGGCGTCGTCATCGCCAAGCGTAACCGTGGCCTGAACTCGAACTTCATCGTCCGCAAGATTTCTTCGGGCGAAGGCGTCGAGCGTACCTTCCAGACCTATTCGCCGCTGGTTGCGTCGATCGAACTCAAGCGTCGCGGTGACGTCCGTCGCGCCAAGCTGTACTACCTCCGCGACCGTTCGGGCAAGTCCGCACGCATCAAGGAAAAGCTGCCGGCGAAGAAGGCTTCCGCCTGATCGACGGTTTGCTGCAGGACATGAAAAGGGGCTTCGGCCCCTTTTTTTCGTCTACGGAAAATGCCGGGCAACAAAAAAAGAGGCCGTAGCCTCTTTGGGATGAATCCGGGGCAGACCGCGGCAGTCAGCCGTTTTTCTTGTCCCGCTCGATCAGCGCATACGCCGAGTGGTTGTGGATCGATTCGAAATTCTCCGATTCGACGACGTAGGCGTCGATGCGCGGCTCGGCGTTGAGGCGGGCGGCGACGTCGCGGACCATGTCCTCGACGAACTTGGGGTTGTCGTAGGCACGTTCGGTGACGTATTTTTCGTCCGGGCGCTTCAGCAGACCGAACAGTTCGCAGGAGGCCTCGGACTCGACCAGTTGCACCAGCTCCTCGATCCAGACGAAATCGTTGGTGCGGGCGGTGACGGTGACGTGCGAGCGCTGGTTGTGGGCGCCGCGTTCGGAAATCTTCTTCGAGCACGGGCACAGGCTGGTGACCGGGACGACGACCTTGGTCGAGGTGACGATCTCACCGTTCTTGATGTCGCCGATGAAGGTGACGTCGTAGTCCATCAGGCTCTGCACGCCGGAGATCGGCGCCGTCTTGTTGATGAAGTAGGGGAAGTTCATCTCGATGTGGCCGGTTTCGGCTTCGAGCTTGACGATCATGTCCTGGAGCATGGCCGGGAAGTTCTCGACCGAGATCTCGCGTTCGTGGCTGTTCAGGATTTCCACGAAGCGTGACATGTGCGTGCCCTTGAAGTTGTGCGGCAGGCCGACGTACATGTTGAAGACGGCGATGGTGTGCTGGACGCCGGCGGCCTTGTCGCCGACCTTGACCGGGTGGCGGATCGACTTGATGCCGACCTTGTTGATGGCGATCTGGCGGGTGTCGGCGGAGTTCTGGACGTCAGGGATGCTGGTAGTGGTCATTGTGCTGTTCTGTCGGGTGATTGATTGGCCAGGCGTTCGCGCACGCTGCGCACGATGCCGTCCTTGTCGAGGCCGAGCTCGGCGAGGAGCTGACCCTGTTCGCCATGATCGATGAAACGATCCGGCAGGCCGAGACGCAGCACGGCCACGTTCAACCCGCGTTCGGCCAGCACCCGCTCGATTTCCGAGCCGGCACCGCCAATCACGGCATTCTCTTCGATGCTGACGAGCAGCGAATGGTTCCCCGCCAGCTCGACAATCAGTTCGATGTCGAGCGGCTTGACGAAGCGCATGTTGGCGACCGTCGCGTCGAGCACCTCGCCGGCGGCTTCGGCGGCGGCGACCAGGCTGCCGAAGGCAAGCAGGGCGACGCCCTGGCCGCGACGGCGGATTTCACCCTTGCCCAGCGGCAGCGTGTCGAGCTCGCTCGACGGCTGCGTGCCGGTACCGCCGCCGCGTGGGTAGCGGACCAGGCTGGGGCCGTCATGGGCGAAGGCGGTGGATAGCAGGCGCCGGCATTCGGCTTCGTCGGCGGGGGTCATCACCACCATGTTCGGGATGCAGGCGGCGAAGGACAGGTCGAAGGTGCCGTGATGGGTCGGGCCGTCGGCACCAACCAGGCCGCCACGGTCGACGGCGAAGACGACCGGCAGGTTCTGCAGGGCGACGTCGTGGATCAACTGGTCGTAGGCGCGCTGCAGGAAGGTCGAGTAGATGGCGACGACCGGCTTCAGTCCTTCGCAGGCCAGTCCGGCGGCGAAGGTCACGGCGTGCTGCTCGGCGATGCCGACATCGTGGTAACGGTCGGCGAATTCGCTGGCGAAGCGGACCATGCCGGAACCTTCGCGCATCGCCGGGGTGATCGCCACCAGGCGCGAATCGGCGCGCGCCATGTCGCACAGCCAGTCACCGAAGACCTGGGTATAGGTCAGCTTGCCGCCGCCCTTGCCGCTGGCGATGCCCTGGTCGGCGGAGAACTTGCCGACGCCGTGGTAGAGGATGGGGTCGCTCTCGGCCAGCTTGTAGCCCTGGCCCTTCTTGGTGATCACGTGCAGGAACTTCGGGCCCTTGAGTTGCTTGAGGTTCTCCAGCGTCGGGATCAGCGCGTCGAGGTCGTGGCCGTCGATGGGGCCGTAGTAATGGAAACCGAATTCCTCGAACAGCGTGCCCGGGGCGATCATGCCCTTGACGTGCTCCTCGGCGCGGCGCGCCAGTTCGAGCAGCGGCGGGGCGAAGCCGAGCATGTGCCGGCCGGCCTCGCGGGCGGCGTTGTAAGTCTTGCTCGAGGTCAGACGGGTCAGGATGTTGTTCAGCGCGCCGACCGGCGGCGAGATCGACATCTCGTTGTCGTTGAGGATGACCAGCA
>DKNF01000053.1 GCA_002470165.1 Betaproteobacteria bacterium UBA7395
CGTCCAGCCCGGCGTGGTAGGGCAGGGCCGTGAACCCCTGCTTGCCCAGGCTCGCGGCCGTGGCCTCGACCTTCTTGCGCGACATGCGGTAGACGATGCCCGCGTCGCCGTGGGGCTGAGAACGCAGAAAATCCGCGAGCTGCCGCTCGGGCTGGTCCTTCAGGGTGACCAGATAGCGGATGTTCGGCCGGTCGAAACCCGAGGCGAACACCCGCGCCGAGTCCAGGCCGAGCTGACGGATGATGTCCGCCCGGGTCAGGTCGTCGGCCGTGGCGGTCAGGGCCACGCGCGGCACGCCGGGAAAACGCTCCCCGAGCACGCCCAGACGGGTGTACTCGGGCCGGAAATCATGGCCCCACTGGGACACGCAGTGCGCCTCGTCGATGGCGAACAGGGCGAGCTTGCCGGCTTCGTAGAGGGCATCGAACATGGCCAGCGTGCGGTCGAGCATCAGCCGTTCGGGGGCGATGTAGACGAGGTCGAGCTGGCCGGCGAAGATCGCCTGTTCGACCGCCTGCGCTTCACGTCGGTCGAGCGTCGAGTTGAGCACGGCGGCACGCACGCCGAGCTGGGTCAGTGCGTCGACCTGATCCTGCATCAGCGCGATCAGCGGCGAGACGACGATGGCGCAACCCGGGCGCAGCAGCGCCGGAATCTGGTAGCAGAGGCTCTTGCCGCCGCCGGTCGGCATCAACACCAGGGCGTCGCCGCCCCCGGCAACGTGGGCAATGATTTCGGCCTGCTCGCCGCGGAAGGCGGGGTAGCCGAAAACATCGCGCAGGATGTCGAGGGCGCTGCCGTTCTGCTTCATTGGGCGACCGGGCGCAGGATTTCGCGGTGTAGGGCTTCGCCGTCCCAGGCCAGGCATTCGCCGCGGTCCTCGTGCCAGTCGGCGAGCACCCAGCGTTCGACGTGGATGCCGTCGACGATGTGGTCGTGGGTAGCCGGCTGGTGCGTGTGGCCGTGGATGAAGGTGGCGTAGCCGTGGGTCCGCAGGAAATCCTCGGTCGCTGCCGGTTGCAGGTCGGTGTAGGGGTTTTCCTTGGCGCGCTGGCTGGTTTCGGAGACTTCGCGCATGTGCGCGGCGATTGCCCGCCGTTCGCTCAGCGGCTTGGCCAGCAGGGCCGCCTGCCAGGCCGGGTCGCGGACCTGTGCACGGAATGCCATGTAGTCGGTGTCGTCGAGGCAGAGCGCGTCGCCGTGGGCGAGCACGAACTGCCATTCGGCGGTGGACAGGATGTAGGGCTCGGCGATCAGGCGGACGCCGGCGCGCGCGGCAAAGCCCTCGCCGAGCAGGAAGTCGCGGTTGCCATGCATGACGCTGATGGCCAGGCCGGCATTGCTGGCGGCACGCAAGGCAGCGACGATGGGCGCGTGGTAGGGGTCGTCGATGTCATCGTCGCCGATCCAGGCTTCGAAGAGATCGCCGAGGATGTAGAGCTGCTCGGCCTGGCGGGCGCGGCCGGCAAGAAAGTCGAGGAACAAACAAGTCGCCCCGGGTGACCGGGGCGACAGGTGCAGGTCGGAAATGAAGAGGATCAAACCACTTCCGCTTTTTCGATGATCACGTCTTCCTTCGGCACATCCTGGTGGAAACCCTTGTTGCCGGTGGCGACGGCACGGATCTTGTCGACCACGTCCATGCCCTCGACGACCTGGCCGAAGACGCAGTAGCCCCAGCCCTGGCCGGACGGTGCCCGGAAGTCGAGGAAGTCGTTATCGACGACGTTGATGAAGAACTGGGCGGTGGCCGAGTGCGGGTCGTTGGTACGCGCCATGGCGATGCTGCCGCGGACGTTCTTCAGGCCGTTGGCGGCTTCGTTCTCGATCGGGTCGCGGGTTTCCTTCTGGTTCATGCCCGGCTCCATGCCGCCGCCCTGGATCATGAAGTTCTTGATCACGCGGTGGAAGATGGTGTTGTCGTAATGGCCGGATTCGACGTAGGCAATGAAGTTCTCGACGGTCTTCGGCGCCTTTTCGGCGTCGAGTTCGAGGGTGATGACGCCGTGGTTGGTGGTGAGCTTGATCATGGGGAGTCCTTATTTTTCGGAAATGATTCTGACGTTCTGGATGACGACCGGCGTGCGCGGCACGTCGCCGTGCATGCCGACATTGGCGGTCGGCACCTTGGCGATCTTGTCGACCACGTCCATGCCTTCGGTGACCTTGCCGAAGACGGCGTAGCCCCAGCCGTCGCGGCTCGGATAATCGAGCGGCAGGTTGTCGTTGTGGTTGATGAAGAATTGGGCAGTCGCCGAATGCGGGTCCATTGTGCGGGCCATGGCGATGGTGCCACGACGGTTTTTCAGGCCATTCTTTGCCTCGTTCTCGATCGGCTCGCGGGTCGATTTCTTGTTCATGCTGGCGTCGAAACCACCGCCCTGGATCATGAAACCGGGAATGACACGGTGGAAGACGGTGCCGTTGTAAAAGCCGTCACGTGCGTATTGCAGGAAGTTGGCCGCGCTTTTCGGGGCCTTCTCGGCGTCCAGTTCGACGACGATGCGACCCATGCTGGTTTGCAGTTCCAGCGTCGGGGCGGCCCAGGCGGATGCACTCGACAGCGTCAGTGCGGCGATGATGCCGATCAGTTTTTTCATGCTCAGGCTGCTCCTTCGTAGATGATTTTCCACTGGCCGCCTTCGCGCTGCCAGTACTGGCGTTTTTTCATCCGGTTGTTGAGATTGTTGCTGCGGTAATCCTGGTCGAAGGTCACGACCACGACCTCTTCCTTGCCCGGATTGCGGAATACCGACAGGTTTTTCAGTTCCAGCTTGATCCACTCCTTGGCGGCATTGACCTGCTGTTTTTGTGCGGAGAACTGGGCGTAATCCTGGCCACCGGCCTTGAACTCCCGGGAGTAGTGGGACAGGTAGCGCTTCATGTCACGACTTTCCCAGTCGGCACGCCAGCTCTCGATGCTGCGGTTGAGTTCGTCGCGTTCTCGGGCCCAGTCGTCGAGCGACAGCCAATCGACGCTGTTGCTGATGATGACCGGCGTCAGCCCGACCTGCAGATTTGCCCGGATGGCTTCCAGGTCCTGGTTGGTCAGCACCACGCAGCCGTCTGAGGCCAGCGGGGGGCGAGCGAAGGTGTCGGACGGCGTGCCGTGCAACCAGATGCCGCTGCCGCCACGCCCCTGGCGCCGGTCCCATTCGTTCGGGTAATTGATCGGGAAGGCACCGTTGCCGTAAAGGTCGGGCAGCTTTTGCCGGGAGAGGTCGGCGGTGACGTGATAGACGCCGATCGGGGTCTTCTTGTCGCCCTCGACAAACTTGTCGGCGCCGAGCTTGCCCTGGGTGACGTAGTAATCGGCAACGAAACGCGGCCGGCCGCTGCTCAGGTCGTTCTCGTAAATGTAAAGCCGCGAGCGTTCGGTATCGACGACCACTGCGTAGCGTTGATCCGGGCGCATCTGCAGGAGATAGCGCGGAACGTAGTCGGCGGGCGGCTTCTCCCGGTAGGCCTGCAGGCGCTTCAAGGCCTCCGCGCGCAGGTCGTTGACCTGCTCGGCAGGCAGTCCGTTGAGACCGCCGAAGTCCTGGAGCGGACGCGCTCTGGCCAGCAGCAGGTCGCCCTTGATCAGATGGGCCAGGCGGTAGTTGGGATATTGCTGGAGCAGGGACTCGGTCAACTGCAGTGCGTTGCCCAGATTGCGTCCCTCGATCTCCCGGAAAATCCGGGCCAGTTGCGATTCCGGTCCGGCGTCACCAAGCGTGGGCGGAAGGCCGGTGGGCTCGGCCCCCGTGTCGGCACGCACCGGCCACACCGGCAGTTCGCCGGCATGGCTGGCGGGTGCAGCCGCAGCAGTATCGGGTTCTTCCTCGCCCTGGAAAAAAAACACCATCGCAACAACGACTGCCAGCCCCAGAAGGGCGGGCAGGACCAGCTTCAACTTCTGCATCAGCGAGCGTTTTCTTCCTTGATCAACCACTTGCCACCGGTGCGGACAAAGACCAGGGTCTTGTTGCTGGAGCTATTCAGGCCGGGTGCCTTGTAGTGCTGGCGGAAACGTGCGGTGGCGCGATCGCCGTCGATGGTGATGCGCGGTTCGTCGTAGGTGACGGAGATGCTGCCCGGGCGATCGCCGATGCGCTGCTGGCGTTCCGCTTCCCAGGCCTTGCGGCCGCCCTTGCCCGAGGTGAAATCACTGGTGTAGGCCGCGAAATAGCCCTTCATGTCCTTGCGCGACCAGGCACGCGCCCAGGCGGCAATGGCCTTGGCCACATCGTCGCGGGCGCTGTCCTGAACAGGTGCCGGCTGGGCCGGTGCCGGACGCGGTTCGCTAGCCACCGGTGCCGGGCTGGAAGCGGCCGGCGTC
>DKNF01000061.1 GCA_002470165.1 Betaproteobacteria bacterium UBA7395
GTCGGGGCGCGGCCGACGGCCTCGGCCAGGACCGCATCCGGGTCGGGCAAACCGTGCAGCAGGTGGGCGCTGCCGGGCAGGCGACGGGCGATCAGTTCGGGGGCATGCTGGTCGCGCTCGGCGAAAACGAAGTCGAGACCGACGGCCAGCGGTTCGCCGGCCTGTATCCTGGTCAACAAGCGGGCGACCAGATCGCGCGGCCAGGGCCACTGGCCATGGGCAACCAGACTCTGGCTGTCGATGCCGACGACGATGACCGGCTCGTTCTCGCGTTGTCTCGGCTGCAGTCGCTGATAGCGGTCGAACTGGCTGGCCTGCAGGTTGTGCAAGGGCGTGCGCTCGATGTTGTGCAGCAGGCCGGCGGCTATCGCCAGCAGCACGACCGGGAACAGGCGTCCCCGCCCGGCGCGCAGCAGGGCCGCGGCGAGGGCGGTCAGGCGGCTCACAATTCGACGATCAGTCCGTCGTAAGCGGAGACGATCTCCAGCGGCGCCCGATCGCCGCGTGTGATTTGCTCGAGGCGGCGGGTTTCGGCGAGCAGTCGGCTGAGCTGTTTGTCGTCGTGGATCGGTTCGTGGTGGAACAGCGCCAGTTTCTTGGCGGCAGCGGCCTGGCACAACTCGACGCCAACGACATTGCTCGAATGTCCCCAGTCCGATTTGACCGAGGCGGCCTCGGCCAGCGAGTACATGGCGTCGAAGATGACCAGGTCGGCCTTGTCGAAGAAGCGGATGAATTCGTCGAAGGATTCGATGTCGTCGAGCTTGTGTTCCGAGTCGGTGCTGTAGACCACCGATTTGTCGACGCTGTCGAAACGGTAGCCGTAGGAGTCGCCGGCATGCAGTTGCAACTTGGGCGTGACGTTCAGGCCGCAGATGAAATGCGGTTTGCCCGGCGTCATCAGGTCGAATTCGATTTTCGCGCCGGCCTGCGAGTAATCCACGGGAAAGCAGGGGGCTCGCATCTGCAGGCGGATGGCTTCCTCGAGTTGCGCGTGGCAACCGTGGATGACGATCCGGTTGCCCGGAATGTACATCGGCGTGAAGAACGGGAATCCCATCAGGTGATCCCAGTGCAGGTGCGAGACGAAGATGTGATAGGTCTGCGGGTTGGGCACGCCGAAACGGGCGATCTTGGCCTGGCCGAGCGGGCGGGCGCCGCTGCCCATGTCACAGATGATGTGTTCAGGGCAGTCGGCGACGATCTCGACGCACGAGGAATTGCCGCCGAAGGTCGAGCTGACGGCAAAAGGCAGGCTGTCGACGAATTCGTCGATGGCGGCGCGATTGCGGAAACTCCGGCCATTGGCGGTAACCAGCGCGGAAACGATCTTTTCCCGGATGTCGTGACTGGTCATTGCCGTCGGCAATGAGCCCCGGGTACCCCAGAAAACCACCTGTTTCATTGGCCGAGTACCTTGCAGGCTGCGTCCACGCTGGCATAGCAGGGAACGATCAGGTTGAAGCGGCTGATCGTGAACACTTCCTGGACCAGGGGCGTCAGCGCGGCGATGGCGAAGCTGCCTTGCTGGGCCTTGGCCTGGCGCGAGGCCATCATCAGGACGCGCAGTCCGGCGCTGCTGATGTAGATCACGCCGGAGAAATCGAGCAAGACCGGCAATTGACCCTGGGAGCAGTTGGCCAGCACGGGGTCGAGTGCCCGGGTGAACTCTTCTGCAATGCTGTGGTCTATGCGACCGCCGACTTCGACGATCAGCACGCCTGACTGTTCGCGGATGGGTAGATTCATCGTTGCCTGAAAGCTTTACGGGCGTTGAAAAATCCAAGTATGCCATGGCACTTGGCACACTTAGGTAAAATATTGCATGCTTACAAACACCACTCAGCCAGCCATTCGTCCGCTCTTCTCGTGGCGCAAATTCTGGGCCCACCGCTTTGGTCCGGCGCCCTTCCTGCCGATGTCCCGGGCCGAAATGGACCAGCTCGGCTGGGACTCCTGTGACATCATCCTGATCACCGGCGACGCTTACATCGACCACCCGAGTTTCGGCATGGCGCTGATCGGGCGCCTGCTCGAGGCCCAGGGCTTCCGCGTCGGCATCATCAGCCAGCCGGACTGGAATTCGGCGGCCGACTTCCGCCAACTGGGCAAGCCCAACCTGTTCTTCGGTGTCACCGCCGGCAACATGGATTCGATGGTCAACCGCTACACCTCGGACCGCAAGCCCCGCTCGGACGACGCCTATACGCCGCACGGCGAGGCCAACAAGCGCCCCGACCGAGCCGTCACCGTCTATGCCCAGCGCTGCCGCGAGGCCTTTCCCGGTTCGGCCGTGGTGATCGGTTCGATCGAGGCCAGCCTGCGGCGCATTGCGCACTACGATTACTGGTCGGACAAGGTGCGCCGCTCGGTGCTGCCCGATTCCAAGGCCGACCTGCTGGTCTTCGGCAATGCCGAACGCGCCATCGTCGAACTGGCGCATCGCCTGGCCAAGGGCGAGAAGATTTCGGAAATCCGCGACCTGCGCGGCACCGCCTTCATGGTC
>DKNF01000013.1 GCA_002470165.1 Betaproteobacteria bacterium UBA7395
GCTCGACCTCGCCGCCGTCGGCATTGAAGATGCGGTAACGGAAATCGACACCCGCCTGAGTCGGCTTTTCAACCACCAGAATCTGGTCGCAACCGACCCCGAAATGCCGGTCGCCGAGGTAGCGCAACTGCTCCGGGGTCAGGGAAAACTGTTGACGCACGCCGTCGAGAACAACGAAGTCGTTGCCCAGACCGTGCATCTTGGAAAATTTGAGCTTCACGAATCGCTCCGCCGTTGAGTTCAAAAAAGAATAGCAGAGACAGTAAGTTATCTCAAATTCCTAAAGTTTTTTCTCCATCACGAAGTCATCCATGACGTAACCATGGCCGATATCGTCAACGGTCGAGGTACGCACGACGAAACCATACTTCATGTAGGAGTTGATCGCCTTCTCGTTGCGCTTGTTGACCTGCAGGATCACGCAGGGATGACCCTGTTTGCGGGCCAGTTCGGCGACATGCTCGATCAATTGCCCCCCGACACCGCGACGCTGGACATCGGGATGGATATAGAGCTTGTCGAGCTTGAACTCGCCCTTGCTCAGTTCGCTGAAGGCAAAGCCGACGCGCCGGCCATCGTGAAAGGCCTGGAACAGCCATTTGTGCAGGTCTTCCAGATCGTCATAGAGACGTTCGTGCCCGTAACGCTGCTCGAGCATGAAATCGATCTGTTCCTGAGTGATGATCCCCGGATAGGTCGCCTGCCAGATTTCGCGGGCCAGTGCGGCGATCGCCGGAACATCCGGCGGGGTGACGGGACGTATTTCGATATTGAGGCTGCTCATGGTGATAAACCCTTGTTCTCCGTTTGGTCCGGAATTTTTCAAACCCCTGCCGCCCGGCCCTGGCTGACAGGCGTCATATCATAGCTCAAGCCGGCGGCGGCTCAGCCCCGCGCGGCTGCTTGTAACGGTTGTAACCCCACAGGTACTGGGCCGGGCACTGGCGGATCAGCGCCTCGATCTCGTGATTGATCTGCTGCGCCCGCGCGACGGTGTCACCGGTCAGCGGCTGCGTCGGCAACTGGAAATGGATGCGGTAACCGCGCCCGCCCGGCAAGCGCTCGCCCCAGGTCATCAGGGCTGCAGCGCCGGTCTCGGTCAGGCGGGCGGCCAGGGTCATGGTATAGGCCGGACGACCGAAGAAATCGAGCCACACGCCCTCGCCGGTCTTCGGCGCCTGATCCGGCAGCATGCCGACCATCTGCCCTTTCTTGAGCGCCTTGATCAGCGCCCTGACGCCGGACAGGTCGGCCGGCGCCAGATGCAGTTGAGCCCGCTTGCGCCCCATCAGGATCAGCTCCTGGGCGGCGGCGGATTTCGGCGGCCGGTAAAGCACGGTGATGTCACCGAACGAAGAGAGGTATTGCGCGGTGATTTCGAAACAACCGAGATGCGGCGTCAGGAAAACGACACCTTTGCCGGCGGCCAGCGCGGCTTCGAGATGCGCCCGACCGACCACGTCCACCACCTGCGCATTGGCTTCGTCGAGCGTGCGCATCCAGATGCGCGACAACTCCAGCATCTGCTTGCCGGCCTCGGCCGCGGCCGGCAGGTTCAGCGCCGGGTCGATGCCGGCCTGCGCCATGTTGCCGCGCAGGTTGCGCCGGTAGGTCGGCGACAGCAGATAGGTCAGGCGCCCGAGCCAGCCACCCAGCCGGTGAATCGCGGACAGCGGCAGATGCGACAGCAGACGGAACAGGAAAACCATGAGACCCCGGGGGTTGAAAGAAATCAGCAAAGGCCTATCATTATGGGATCGCCGAGTTAAACAGACAACTTGCGGGGCGATTCACAAATACTGCTAAAGCGTCGCCAGCTCGTGGTCCGAAGCAGGTAACGCTGGATCAAAGGACCACTGGAGCATTCCATGAGCGATTACCTGTTCACCTCGGAGTCCGTTGGCGAAGGCCATCCGGACAAGGTCGCCGACCAGATTTCCGACGCCATCCTCGACGCCATCCTGTCGCAGGACAAGCATTCCCGCGTTGCCGCCGAAACCCTGTGCAACACCGGCCTGGTCGTTCTGGCCGGTGAAATCACCACCAACGCCAACGTCGATTACATCCAGATCGCGCGCGACACGATCAAGCGTATCGGCTACGACAACACCGACTACGGCATCGACTACAAGGGCTGCGCCGTGCTCGTCGCCTACGACAAGCAGAGCCCGGACATCGCCCAGGGCGTCAATGCTGCCTACGACGACAACCTCGGCCAGGGCGCCGGCGACCAGGGCTTGATGTTCGGCTACGCCTGCGACGAAACGCCGTCGCTGATGCCGCTGCCGATCTACCTGTCGCACCGTCTGGTCGAGCGCCAGGCCATGCTGCGCAAGGACGGCCGCCTGCCGTGGGCACGCCCGGACGCCAAGTCGCAGGTCACCATCCGCTACGTCGATGGCAAGCCGCACTCGATCGACACCGTCGTGCTGTCCACCCAGCATTCGCCGGACATCAGCCTGGAAGACCTGCGCGAAGCGACCATCGAGCAGATCATCAAGCCGGTGCTGCCGAAGGAGCTGATCAAGGGCGACATCAAGTTCCTGGTCAACCCGACCGGCCGCTTCGTCGTCGGCGGCCCGCAGGGCGACTGCGGCCTGACCGGCCGCAAGATCATCGTCG
>DKNF01000215.1 GCA_002470165.1 Betaproteobacteria bacterium UBA7395
GGCGGGCACCCGCCTGGGCCTGTGCACCAACAAGCCGCGCCCGCTGGCGGAGAAGGTCCTCGCCGAAACCGGGCTGGGCGAATATTTCTCGGCGGTCTGCGCCGGCCACGACCTGCCCACCGCCAAGCCGCACCCGGACAACCTGCATGCCTGCCTCGATGCGCTCGGCAGCCATCCCAGCGAGAGCCTGGTGGTCGGCGACAGCCGGGTCGACCAGGCGCTGGCCGAGGCCGGCGGAACGGATTTCGCCTTCTTCGCCGGCGGCTACGACGACGGCGTCCGGAAATCCGCCTGTACACTGACGCTTCGGCATCACGCGGAAATCTTCAACCTGTTATCCACGATTGAGCAAAGGCCACACCATGAATAATTGCGAACGCAAGATGCTGAGTCTTCTCAAGGCACTCAAGAACGATTACGGCTGCGTTGCCGTCAAAGCCGAATTCGAAGCCGAAGGAACGCGTGTGGACGAACTGCTGCGCCTGATGGAAATTGCCCGCAAGGCCGATCTCAAGATCGGGCTCAAGGTCGGCGGCTGCGAAGCGATGCGCGATCTGATCGAGAGCAAGCAGTTCGGCGTCGAGTACATCATCGCGCCGATGGTCGAAACCCCGTATGCGCTGAGCAAGTTCATCCACGCCAAGGACCATGTCTATTCGCAGGATGAACAACAGGACACTGAATTCCTGTTCAATCTGGAAACCCACACGACCTTCACATCCCTGCCGGAAATGGCCAGCATGGCGGTCGCCGGCGGCCTGGCAGGCATTGTCTTCGGCCGCGTCGACTTTGTCGGCTCACTGGACTGGGGCCGCGATGCGGTCAACTCGCCCGGGATGTCCGAGTTCTGCCACGAAGCCGCCCGCCAATGTCGTGACAAGGGCCTCGACCTGGTCGTCGGCGGCGGCGTCTCGGCTGATGCGCTGCCTTTCCTGGCCGACATCCGGCAAAGCCACCTGACCCGCTTCGAGACGCGCAAGGTGATCTTCGGCGCCGACGCGCTCGATATCGCCGAGATGCACGAAGGCCTGCGCGTCGCCGTGCATTTCGAGTTGCTCTGGCTGCAGAACAAGCGCGACTACCACGGCTTCATCCACCGCGAGGACAACGCCCGCATCGAGATGCTGGAAAAGCGCTGGCAGGTGCTGTCCGAAAACGTCCCCCATCACTGAGTTACCCCACAAAAGGCAATCGCCGTGACAGAGAAAAACATCGCCGCCGTCATCCAGCCGCGCATCCATTCCGCGGCCAAGGTGCCGCTGGAAGACCAGGTTCCGCTGAGCACGCCGTTCTCGGTGCATATCGACGTCTGCAGCGTCTGCAACTACAAGTGCAGCTTCTGCTTCCAGGCCGACAGCCAGGCAATGAAGGCCGTCGGCCTGAAGCGCGGCATGATGTCGCTCGAACTGTTCAAGAAGATCGTCGACGACCTCAAGGCCTTCGACCAGAAAATCAAGAAGATCAAGATCGGCAACCACGGCGAACCGACCCTGCACCCCGACCTGCCGGCGATGATCCGCTACGCCCGCGACAGCGGTACCGCCGAGATCGTCGAATTGTTCACCAATGCCTCGCAGCTCGAACCGGTGCTCAACCAGGCGCTGATCGACAGCGGCCTGCAGCGAATCAACATCTCGCTCGAAGGCTTGTCGGACGAGCGCTACCGCCAGGTGGCCGGGGTCAAGCAGAGCTTTGCGGCGATTGTCGAAGGCGTCAGGCACCTGTACTCG
Organism: Betaproteobacteria bacterium UBA7395; assembly: GCA_002470165.1. Classification (GTDB taxonomy): domain Bacteria; phylum Pseudomonadota; class Gammaproteobacteria; order Burkholderiales; family Rhodocyclaceae; genus Azonexus. Next base: position 1,731 of record DKNF01000215.1, read on the forward strand.
ATCCGCGGCGACTGCAAGATCTACGTCAAGATCGCCGACCAGACCAGCGCCCTGTCGCGCGACATCCTGCAGAAGTTCGTCCTCGACGAGGCCGAGCGCAATTACTTCTTCGACACCTTCGGCAACATCTGCGACGAGATCTTCATCGAGAAGGTTGTCCCGCAGTGGGCCGAGGTCCAGCTCGACAAGCAGAACCAGGTCAGCGAAACCGGCATGTACGCGCAGAAGGTCAAGGCCGACAAGGATGTCTGCCCGTTCATCTTCATGTACCTGCATTTCAACTGCGACGGCACGACCAGCCCGTGCACGCTCGACTGGCCGCGCAAGGTCGTCATCGGCAACGTCGAGCAGATGTCGGTCAAGGACATCTGGAACGGCCAGCAGCTGCGCGCCCTGCAGGTGGCCATGCTCGAAGGCAAGCGCTGCGACATCAACTTCTGCAAGAACTGCACCGCACCGGTGGTCTGCGTCGAGGAAGACCTCGACCCGCACAAGGCCGTCCTGCTCGACAAGATCCGTCCGCTGCTCGCCGAGGTGTCGCGCTGATGAAGATCCTCGTCCTTGGCGGCAACGGCTTCATCGGCCGCGGCCTCACCGCCTACCTGGCGACCCGCCCCTACACCGTGCTTGCGCCGCGCCGCGCCGAACTCAACCTGCTCGACCAGGGCGCCGTCGAATCCTGGCTGCGCGAGCACCGCCCCGATGTTGTCATCAACAGCGCGATCAACATCCAGTCGGTTGAAACCAACCTGCACATCCATTTCAACCTGGAACGCTGCGCCGGCCTGTTCGGCCGCCTGCTCAACATCGGTTCCGGCGCCGAATACGCGATCCCGTACTACAAGCCGATGATGGCCGAGGACTATTTCGGCAGCAACATTCCCGGCGATACCTACGGCATTTCCAAGTTCTGCATCGCCCGCGACATCGAGCGCTCGCCGCACGATTTCGTGAACCTGCGGGTGTTCGGCATCTTCGGCGAGCACGAGGACCATACCCGTCGCTTCATCTCGAACAACATCTGCGCCTCGATCCGCAACCGGACGATCACGGTCAACCGCAATTCGGTTTTCGATTACCTCGACATCCAGGACTTCGCCCGCATCGCCGAACGCTTCCTGACGCTGCCGACGGCCTTCAAGTCGTACAACGTGTGCACCTCGATCCCGCGCAGCCTGGTCGACCTGGCCGCCATCATCGACCGCGAAAGCGGCCGCGAAAACACCTTGACCGTGGTCAATGGCGAGATCAACTCGGTGTACACCGGCGACAACCGGCGACTGCTCGAAGCCATCGGCGGCTTTGACTTCACGCCAATGGAAGCCTCGGTACGCCGGCTGTTCGCCTGGTACGAAGCCGAATTCGCCGCCGGCAGGGTGACATGAACGCCCGCCAGGCCGACCTGCTGGCCCAGCTCGCCGACGTACCGGTACTGATCTGGGGCGCCCGCATGACCGGCCTCGGCCTGGTCCGGCTGTGCCGCACCCACGGCATCGCGGTACTCGGTTTCATCGATTCCGACCCGGCCTTCGCCGGCCAGCGCATCGCCGGCCTGCCCTGCCACCCGCCGGCCGAACTGCCGGCACTGCGGGCGCAGCACCCGGGGCTGAAGATCGTCGTCGCCGCCTCGACCAAGGAAGCGGAAATCAACCGCCAGCTCCTCGGCTACGGTTTCCCGGCCGACAGCTTCATCAACTACTCGGGCTATTGCGACCTGTTCTACACCGTCGACGTGATGGGCACCTGCAACCTCAAGTGCCTCTCCTGCGCCCACGGCGCCGGCGGCGAGAAGTACGCGCGCGGACAGATGAGCTTCGAGACCTATCGCCAGGTCATCGACAAGATCGTCGCCGAGAACGACCTGGTCACCCACGTCAGCCTCTACAGCTGGGGCGAGCCCTTTCTCAACCCGGCGCTGCCGGAGATGGTCGACTACCTGCACCGGCACGGCATCGCCGCCGCCCTGTCGAGCAACCTGTCGATCAAGAACGAGGCGCTGCTGCACAAGGTCATGCAGCACAACCCGGAATACCTCAAGGTCTCGCTCTCCGGCTATTACCCGGAGGCCTACAACGACACGCACGGCGGCGGCAATATTCATCTGGTCCGCTCCAACCTGCTCAGACTCAGGTACTACATCGACAAGTACCGGCTCGACACCGTCGTCGATGTGAACTACCACCTGTACAACAACAACAACGGCCGCAACCTGCAGAAGATGCGTGAGCTGTGCGCCGAACTCGGCTTCTTCCTGTCCACCACCTTCGCCCTGGTGATGCCGCTCGAACGCGTCATCGACAAGCTCGAAGGCCGTCCCAGCCCGAGCACGCTGGCGCTCGAACCGAAGCTCCTGGTCAGCGTCGAGGAAGGCATTGCCGCTGCGCGCCCGGCCGACCGTGACAGTCCGCAGATGTCCCCGGCCGACTGCCCCTTCCTCGCCAACCAGACGATCATCAACTGGGACCTCAGCGTGCCGATCTGCTGCACCACCTTCAATCGCGGCCCCAACATCGTCGCCGCCAACTTCCTCACCGCCAGCAAAGCGCAGATCGGCCAGGGCAAGGCGCAAGCCGGCGTCTGCCAGACCTGCGTCAAACTCGGCCTGCCCGCCTACAACCTCGGCCTCAACCGCAGCCGCTGGGAAGCGGTGGCCGCCAGCAAACCCAGTTTCGACCTGGCCCCCGACGCATGACCACCACGCCCTTCCCCTGCCGCCTCTGCCGCGCGCCCTTGAGTGCCGCCGACGTCGTCGCCATCGGCCCATTTCCGAAGGCGGCGCAGTATTACCCGACGCCCGAAGAGTTTGCCGACGATCGCGGCATCATCCTCGAAGTCGCCGAATGCCCGGACTGCGGGCTGACGCAACTGCGCAACGAGGCGGTCGACTACTACCGCCAGGTGATCACCGCCGCCTCGCTGTCGCCGGTCGTCCGCGAGCAGCGGCTGGCCCTCTTCCGGCAACTGCGCGCCAGCTTCGGCGAGTGCGCCAGCGCCTTCGAGATCGGCT
>DKNF01000277.1 GCA_002470165.1 Betaproteobacteria bacterium UBA7395
GGCGGTGACGCGGCGGCGAACCGGCGCGTTGCGGGCGATTAGTTCTCCGGTCCAAAACATTTGGCGTAATCCTTGCAAACCCCGCACGAGGGGGCGGGGCAGACGTAAATACCTTCCTGGGCGCAGAACTGGCGGTAGAGGAATTTCTTCCACTTCATGTCGCCGCTGTTGGCCAGGGCCAGGCTGGGGAAGTTGATGCGCATCAATTGCGTCAGTTCGTCGCGGTTGATCAGGCCAAGGTCCTGCCACAGGTGGTCGCGACCGGCGCAGGCGGTGGCGACGATGTTGGCGAACAGGGGTGCCGATTCACGCTGGCGGTCGCGGTGATCGAGCAGCAGTTGCTGCAGGTCCGCCCATTCCGGGATGCTGTCCACATGGCGCGGCAGGCCGGCATGGTCGAAGCCGGAAAAATAGCTGGCCAGCAGGCCGCCAAAGACAGCTTCGCCGAGGCCGAGATCGGCCGGCAGGCAACCGTCGCCAACGGCCTGGCCAGCCAGCATGCTAGCCAGCAACGCCCGGTTCGGATCGTCGGCCACCGCAGCGGCGGCAGGTGCCGCCAGCAGCGCATCGAACAGCATGCGCCGGTAGTGCTGACGATCCGGGGCGTTCATGGTCACTTGCTCGGGTATTCGATGAGCAGATCCTCATCGCGCAGGACCATCTGGCAGGCCAGACGCCACTGGGTCGGACACAGGTCGTCGACCAGCATCTTGTCGACTTCGGCCTGGGTGATCTTGCCCAGTTCCTTGAGCACGCGGATTTCGTGATCGGTCAGCGGCGCGCCCATCGGGCTGCGCTTGGCGTCGACCGACGAGACCTTGACCAGGCAGGTGCCGCAGTCGCCGTTCTCGCAGCCGAAATCGATCGGGATGTGGTGTTCCTTGGCCAGCGTGAGGACGGTCTGGCGATTGCTGCCGGCGACGGCGTAAACCGTCTTGTCCTTGTGCAGCGGGCTGGTAAAAGTGATGAGAGCCATTTGTTCTTTCTCCGGTAAGCGGGTTTTCGAGGTTTCTCTGTTGTTGTCGGGATGCAGCGGTTGTGGGTCTTATGCGGGTTTGACGACGATTTCGCCGCCAAGAATCTGGGCCTGGCAGGCCAGGCGGTGGCCGCGCGGGGCCATGTTGTCCTTCAGTACCTGATCTTCGAGCACGCTCGGCGGGGCGAGGTTTTCGCCGCCTTCGATCACCTTGGTCAGGCAGGTGCAGCATTCGCCTTCGCGGCAGCCGTAGGTGATGCCGGCGCCGACCTTTTCCGAGACTTCGATCAGCCGGGTGCCGGCGGGAACGGTCACGGCGACGCCGATATCCTGGAAGGTGACTTTTGCTTTGGGCATTGTTTTTTCTCCTGTTTCAGGCCAGTTCGGCCATGTCGATGACGCGCGTTTCGAGGCGGCCGGTCAGGTGGCGCGCCAGTTGTTCGCCGAGGTCGCGGCAGGCGTCGAGCTCGCCGGCATCGGGGACGAGCTTGATGCGCAGGCCTTCGACCGGGACCCGCAGCTTGAGTCCGCGCAGGCGGTCCTCGATCAGCCGCACCGCTTCGCCGCTCCAGCCGTAGGAGCCGAAGGCGGCGCCGAGCTTGCCCTTGACGTTGACCGTGGTCAGCGACGAGAGCACGTCCCACACCGGCTTGACCGCGTCGGCGTTGATCGTCGGGCTGCCGAAGGCGAGGCCGTCGGCTTCCTCGATCAGGTCGGTGAAGATGCCGTCTTCGCCGCCTTCGAGGTCGTACAGCGAGACGCGCACGCCGTCGATGCGTTCGGCGCCGGCGGCCAGGGCTTCGGCCATGCGCCGGGTGTTGCCGTAGGCCGAGATGTAGAAGACGACCAGCGTCTTCTCGCTGTGCGCCTCGTTGAACAGCCGCGGCGTCGCCAGTTCGCGGTAGCGGTGCAGGTAGTCGCGCGGCTGCTTGCGCAGGATGGGGCCGTGCGCCGGGCAGAGGGTGCTCAGTTCGAGCGGCTCGATCAGCGCCACCGCGTCGAGCACGTGCTCGCGGAAGGGGCGCATGATGTGCGCGTAGTAGTACTCGAAGGAAAAGCGGAAATCGCCGACCCGGTCGTTGAACAGCCGGGCGTCGCAGAAATGGCAGCCGAAGATGTCGCCGGAGAACAGGATGCCGTCCTCGACCAGGTAGGTGCACTGGGTGTCCGGCCAGTGCAGGTAGGGCGTGTGCAGGAAGCGCAGGGTGCGCCCGCCGAGGTCGACCTGGTCGTCGGTGGTGACCGGGATGTATTCGGGCGGTTTTTCGCCGGTCGGCTTGAGCAGCGCCTTCAACATCATCTGGGCGCGGCTGGACAGGTACACCTTGGCCTGCGGCGCGCGCTTGAGCAGTTCCGGCAGGGCGCCGCTGTGATCCGGTTCGAGGTGGTTGAGGACGATGGTGGTGATTTCGTCGTAACGGGCCACCGATTCGAGCCGGGTGAAGAAGGTGTCGGCGAAGCTTTCCTTGACCGTGTCGATGACGGCCACGCCCGTCTCGCCGCGCACGACATAGCTGTTGTAGCTGGTGCCGTTGGCGGTTTTCAGGATGATGTCGAAGGAACGCAGGTGCGGGTCGAGGGCGCCCACCCAGTGGACGCCCGGTGCAATCTCGACGGCGCCGTCAGTGAGTCCCGCAACCGGCATGTTCTTCCTCGTCGTGCGCATGGCTGCCACAACTGCCATGGCCCTCCGGCCCGTGCACGCAGGCTTCGATATTGCCTGCCGGCAGCTCGACACCGTTGAGTCCGACCCAGGCGTCAACTGCGGCCGGATCGAAACCGACCATGCGTTCGTCGCCGACTTCCATCAGCGGGCGGCGGATCAGCAGCGGGTTCTCCAGCAGCAACTGCAGCGCGTGCTCGAAGCTGATGTTCTCGGGCACGATCTCGCCGCTCTTGATCGCCGGTGCGGCCGGGTTGAACCAGCGCGCGACCGGCAGCTTGCCGATGAACTGGAGCAGGCGGTCGGCCGTCCAGGCTTCGCTTTTCAGGCTTTTCGCCTGGACGGTGTGACCGGCGGCGGCAAGCAGCGTCTTCTGGCGCAGATTGCCTTTACAGCCGGGTTTTTCGTAGAAAGTGATGACCGCCATCAGGCTGCCTCCCGCCACAAGCCGAATTCCTTCAGCTTTTCGATTGGAATGCCGGTCAGTGATCCCGGCGGATTGAGGAATTCCCCGAGTTCATTGACGATCGCCATTTCGATCGGGCAGATCGCCGCGCATTGCGGGTCGGCGTGGTCGCCCAGGCATTCGGTGCATTTGTCCGCGCTGATCAGGAAATGCGGCGCTTCGTCGCGGTCCGGCTGGTAGATGGCGTCGTTCGGACAGACATCGACGCAAGCCCAGCAATTGACGCAGGATTCGGTTATCTGCAGTGCCATTTACGCCACCTTCAGAGAATCGGCTTGCGGCAGCAATTTGCCGGTCGCCGCAATTTCCTTGTACACCGCCATCACCGCTTCCTCGATCGGCTCCATCGCGTGTTCGCCGTTCGGCGCAATGCCGGCGGCTTCCAGCTTGGCCCAGGGCTCGTAACCGACCTTGGAACAGAGCACGACCTCGCAGCCTTCGAGGATGCGGATGTTGCGATCAAGCAGCGATTCGCTGGCGCCCGCCTCGACCACGTCGCCGTCGCCGCAGGCATCCATGCCGCCGCAGTAGAGCTCGGTCTTGCGGTGGCTGATGAAACGCACGCCTGCCGGCGAAGCCTCGTAGATCAGGAACTCGCGGGCGTGGCCGAAGTGCTCGGCAACCAGGCCGTTCTTGCCGGCCACCGCCATCAGCACCGGGCGCGAACCTTCCGGAATGTCGGTCGGCTTTGGCTTGGCGACGCCGCGTTCGGCTTCCAGTTTCTCGATGATCGCGTCATGCACTGCCTTGCGGCGGACCATGGCGGCTTCGTAATCGACCTCCATGACGTCGATCTTGTCCATGGTGAACTCGTCGCCGCGATCCTCGCCCAGCAGGCCGACCGCGTCGGCGCGGCACTGGCGGCAGTGGCGCATCATCGCCATGTCGCCGGCACAGGCGTCCTGCAGCTCCTGCAGCATTTCCTGGGTCGGTTCCGGCTGGCCCATGATGCCGTAGTAGGTGCCGTGCTCGGCCTCGGCGATCAGCGGCATGACGTTGTGCAGGAAGGCACCCTTGGCCTTGACCACCTTGGAGACTTCCTTGAGGTGCTGGTCATTGATGCCGGGAATCAGCACCGAATTGACCTTCACCAGGATGCCGCGGTCAGTCAGCATCTGCAGACCCTTCTGCTGCTGTTCGATCAGGATGCGCGCGCCCTCGATGCCGAAGATGCGCTTGTTCTGCCAATAGATCCACGGGTAGATCTTGGCGCCAACTTCAGGATCGACACAGTTGATGGTGATCGTCACGTGGTCGATGTTGTGTTTGGCGATTTCGTCGACATGCTCGGGCAGGGACAGCCCGTTGGTCGACACGCACAGCTTGATGTCCGGGGCCTTCTCGGAGAGCTGGCGGAAAGTGTCGAAAGTGCGGCCCGGGTTGGCCAAGGGGTCTCCGGGTCCGGCGATGCCGAGCACCGTCATCTGCGGAATCTCGGCGGCCACCGCGAGCACCTTCTTGATCGCCTGGTCCGGCGTCAGCAGTTCGGAGACGACGCCCGGGCGCGATTCGTTCGAGCAGTCGTACTTGCGGTTGCAGTAGTTGCACTGGATGTTGCAGGCCGGCGCGACCGCGACGTGCATGCGGGCGAAATAGTGGTGCGCCTGTTCCGAATAGCAGGGATGATCCTGCACCTTGGCGCGGATGTGATCCGGCAGATGGGCCAGCCCGTCCGGCGCCGTGCCGCAACCGCTGGAAGAACAGCCGCCGCCTTCGGCGGCCGGTGCGTTGTTGCTGATGACTGGAAGTTCCACGATGAGGGCTCCAAGAAAACTGTTCGGAGCCTCTTCAGCAATCGCTGTGCCAGTGGGTTATTTCTCAATAAATCAATGGCTTGCGGTGTTCGTGTTTTTGCCCTGTCAGGCCGGATGTCGCAAACCGGACATCGCCGGCCACAAACCCTCACCACCGGCAGCAAGATGGCAGAGATAGACGCGCAGATCGAATTCCAGCTGGTGATAATCCGGCTCGATGTGCCGGCACAACTGGTAGAAGGCCTTGTCGTGCTCGGCTTCCTTGAGGTGGGCGAGTTCGTGGGCGACGATCATGCGCAGGAATTCCGGCGGCGCCTCGCGGAACACGGCGGCGATCCGGATTTCATGCTTGGTCTTCAACTTGCCGCCCTGCACCCGCGCCACGCGGGTGTGCGTGCCCAGCGCCCGGCCGACCGACTGCAGCTTGCCGTCGAAAACGATCTTGCTCGGCTGCGGCGCATTGCGCAGGAACTCGCCACGCAAATCCTGCACGTAATCGTACAAGGCCCGGTCGGTGCGTACCGCGTGCGCCTCCGGATACTTCTTGCGCAAAGCCTCGCCCAGACGCCCCTGCTCAAGCAGGCGGGCGACCGGTTCGGTCAGGTTGGGCGGGTAGCCGGCGAGGTAGGCGGTGGGCACGAATGGAGGCGGTCAGCGCTGAGGGCGCGATTGTCCCGGGAATTGACCGGTTTGGGTAGCACCCTCGGTTCCCAGTGGGAGAGATTCTGTATGGCGACGCCGGCAATTGCGCCCTATTCCTTTTCCGGGTTCGTCAGCTCGTCCCGGTACCCGCGGCAGGCATCGCGCAACACCTGCAGGTGCTGCTGGTAGTTGCGGCAGCCCTTGCACAGGGCGAGGTGCATGCCGAGTTCGAGGCGTTCGCCGAGGCCGAGTTCGCGGTCTTCGGCTTCCGACATGCGGCGGGTGGCGTCCTTGCAGTTCAACATGGGCGTTCTCCGGCGAGGAACCAGCTTTTCTCCAGGCAACCGCGCAAGGCGCTGCGGGCGCGATGCAGGATGACGTGGCAGTTGCTGGTGCTGATACCGGCGGCAGAACAGACTTCGCCGGTATCGAGTTCGAGGAACTCGCGCATCATGAAGACGCGCGCGGTGTTTTTGGGCAGCTGCGTCAGGCAGGCGTCGAAGACGGCCCAGAAGTGCTTGTCGCGCAGCGAGCTTTCCGGATCGCCCCAGGCGGCCGGGCGGTGCGCCGGCTGCCAGTGGGCGTTTTCCTTGAACAGGGCGTCGAAGGCCTGATCCAGGCTGTCCTCGTCGCCACCGAAAGCCGACACCGGCGTTGTTCGCGACTGCTGGCGGATCAGGTCGACGATCTTGTGGCGCAGGATGCCGAACACCCAGGTCTTCAGCGCCGAGCGGCCGGCGAAATCCTTGCCGCTGGTCAGCGCGGCGGTCAGGGCGTCCTGTACGGCGTCTTCGGCGAGCGCGGCGTCGCGCAACTGGAGCTGGGCGAAAGCCAGCATGTCGCGGCGGACCTGTTCGACAAAGGCGTTGTCGATGCTGGCTGGGGGAGCGATGGCGGCCTCCGTGGCACGGGCGTCAAAGCCGCCATGGTAGCTCAACGGGCGGCTTCCAGCGCAGCACGCAGCTTGGCCGGATCGGTGTCGCCAGCCAGGCGCGCGACTTCCTTGTCACCCTTGAAGACGATCAACGTTGATTGCATGCGCACGCCCAACTGGCGGCGTAGTTCGCGGGCGTTGTCGTAATCGACGACGAGCAGGCGGCCGGGTACGGCGGCATCGCCGCGCCAGCCGTCGAAAACCTTCTGCTGCGCCCGGCAGGTCGGGCACCAGTCGGCGTGGAAATGCAGAGCGACAGCCTTGCCGGCAGCCTGTTGCTGGGCAAAGTCGGCCGCCGACCACGGGGCGATGTCGAGCGCCTGGGCAAAACCGGCAATGGTGGTGAAGGCGAGGGCCGCGAGCAGGCGGATGGTTTTCATGATGGACTCCGATGGGGTTGAGGATGGTGATGATTGGTCGGAGTTGGTGGGGGAATTCTTACACTGCGATGTCTTGGTCGGGCTGAATGAACGCATTGCAATGCACCTGACCGGCAAATATCGTCGTGTTGGTCATGACTTGTCAGGCGGCATTCGGCCACAAGCGGCCTTTCGAAGATGCTGCCAGAAAGCTGTCGTAGCGCCTCTCAGACCCGTTCGGCATATTGCTTTGTTATACTGACCGCAAGAACGCTAAGCCACTGACAACAATGCGATTTGAGCAGCCAATCCCACGTCAACAATATCAATTGTTATACGGACCCATGCGTCCGTGTAAACACTGTTAGAAGGCGCATGGAAATCGTCCTCTCAATTGCCGGCGCTCTAATTGCATGGCGGTTCCTGCTGCCCTTTGCCGTTGCAATTGCCGTTGGCTTCCCACTTGGCCATCTCTTTGGGCCAGTGCTGGGGTTTTCTGTCGTGCTCGGCGGCATTGGCTTCGGGCTTATTTGGCAAGGCCGCTGGCTTTCCGGCATTCCACTCTTCGCTTCGGTTCCTTCCCCGCCTATCTCAAGGCCTGTCGCATTCCTCGGCCTAGCATTCATTGGGGCTCTCTGGGGCGGGTTCGCTGCCGTGACTCTTGGCTCGGTGCTGGCTGGCGGTGTCGTTCTAGTAGCTGGTGTAGCTCTTGTTGGCGGTTGGTTCTCTCTCGTCCTCAAGCGCCATGGGCAACTCAACAACCTTGTCTTCGCTACTTTTTCTCTTCTATGTGGCCTTGGCGGTCTGTATGCACTCAGCGTATATCACGCCAAAGCGCCTTCTAACCCGCCGCTCCAGAGGGACGCTACGCCGGCAAGCCGGCTCCGCGCCCCTGAGCTAGCACGTTAGACCTTCTCCATGAACTACCTCGATACGGCATTTGCGCACCTCGAACTGTCAATCAAGTTGATGCACGCTGCTGAGCAAGGTCGGATTAGGCGCGAGGATATTGATCTCCCACTGACTATTGCTCAAGGCAAGTCATTTCTAGTGCTCAATGATCAAGCCATCCAGACAGATGATGATTTCATCAACTCATTCCAAAACAACGTTTCCATTTCCTTCGGAGCGGCAGCGATCACATTAAATCGATGCAGAGAAGAATGGAAAATTAATCTTCCAGACCCAATCGCCACAGAGCGTGATCAGTGGATTGCTCTGGTCTATCAAATTCGCAATGCCTTTGCGCACGACATCGCCGAACCAAAATGGGAGATCAAGCCAAGGTATGCGCGCAGTTACAAAGTTGGCTGGGTTGAAGCTGACCTTTCCGCACTGAACGGACAGCCATTCGACTACTACCAGTTGGGCGGGCCAGAAGCACTATTTATTCTCAAGGATTATGGGAAACAACATGTCTTCCATGCCTCTGCTGCGGTTTAACACTACAGTCGAGCGGGACAGTCACAAGCTGCGCTTGTGGTTCCCTTCCCTTCGCTCCGGCTGTCCCTCACTTCCACGTTCCTGAACGTCCGCTTTTCGAAGGCCTGACCGGCAGCAAAGGGTCGATTCGAGCCGGTCAAAGTACTGTGATCCCGCGCTTACTCCGTGCCGAGCACTATCCCCTGGCGACGCAGGTCTGCGAGGAGTTCAAGGCCGAACTCGACCAGCCGCTCCGGTTCGGCGTGCTGTAGTTCGGCGGCGATCTGCCGGCAGGCGGCTTCGCCGCTTTGTGGCGTTTCCGCGAGCAGCGCGAGCAGGCGGGCGGTGACCGGGTTGGTTGCGCTGAAGCGGACGATATCGTCGGCGTCGCGATAGACCAGCAGGTGCGTTGCCTGCGCCTTGCGCGGCCGCCAGTCGGGGCCGATGCGGTGGACCGGCCAGGCGTAGGCGAGGTTGAACAGCACCGGGTTGAGGATGATCGTGCCGTGGCGCAGGTCGCCGGCCGGGTCGTGCGGCGGGATAGGCGCGTCGGCGATGTCGGCGGCCAGTTCGGCCCATTCGTAATGCGCCAGTTCGGGTAGCCAGCGCGGCAGGCGCAGGCCTGGCGTTTGCGCCAGGAACTGTACGAACTCGCTCGGGATTTCGCGGAACCACGGCGTGCGTAGCGGCCAGTCACGGCGGAAGCGGCGCCCCAGGCGCTGCCAGCGCGCCTCGCCGAGGATGGCGCGGCAGACTGGGAAGGCGCTGTCGATGAAGCCCTGCAGGTTGTTGCCGACCAGCTCGCGGTACACGCCCATGCCGCGTGCCGGCACGCCGGCCGGTCGGGGGGCGCGTTGCGGGTCGCGCAGGTGATTGGCGAAGGCTTGCTGGAAGTTCTGGAATTCCATGTTCAGGCCGCCTTGCGCTGCTTCGCTGCGGCCTGCAGCCGGGCGATGGTTTCGACCTCTGCGGTCAAGGCCGCCAGATCGGGAAAATTGAAATCGCGTTCGAGGCAGGTCGGTACCTCGCCGCCGATGCGCGCATAGGCGTCGGCGAGCAGTGCCCACACCGGGTCGATCACCGGTGCGCCGTGGGTGTCGATGATCAGCCCGTCCGGCTCGACGTAGTGGCCGGCGACATGGACGTAGCAGGTGCGCGCCAGCGGCAGCGCGGCGAGGAATTCGTGCGCGTCGAAGCCGAAGTTGCGGCTATTGACGTAAATGTTATTGACGTCGAGGTGAAGCAGGCAGTCGGCGGCCTCGGCCACGGCGCTGATGAATTCGGCGGCGTTCATCTCGGCGCCGGGCGGTTCGACGTAGGTCGAGGCGTTCTCGATGCCGATCTGTCGGCCGAGGATGTCCTGGGCGCGCCGGATGCGTTCGGCGGTCCAGCGCACCGCCGCCTCGGTCTGCGGGATCGGCAGCAGGTCGTAGAGCTGGCGGTCGTCGGCGCACCAGGAGAGATGCTCGGTGTACAGCGTCATCCCGTGTTCGCGCATGAAGTCGCGGATGCGGTGGAGCAGCGCCTCGTCGAGCGGCCCGCTGCCGCCGAGCGACAGCGACAGGCCGTGGCAGACGAAGGGGTAGCGCTCGGTGAATTCGCGTAGTTGCCGCGCCGAGCGCCCGCCCATGCCCGCCCAGTTCTCGGGTGCCAGTTCGAAGAAGTCGATGGCCGTCGGCACGCCGGCCTGCAGCGGGGCGATCAGTTCGCGCCGGAAACCGAGGCCGGCGCCGTGCGGCGGGCGGGCGTGCATCAGGCTTCTCCGCGCGCCGGGTAGTCCTTGGCGACGACAAAGTCGATGGCGCCGAGCATGTCCTTGAAGTGCGGCCGGGCGAAGGGCATGGTCTGGACGTTGGCCCAGTACAGCGTCAGGTCGGGGCGGATCAGGAAAACGCCGGGCTCGGAAAAACGCGCCGGTTCCTCGACCCCGGTCGAGGTCAGGCCGCGGCCGGTGGAAATGTACAGGCCCCAGGCGCGGGCGTCGGCCTCGCTCAGACCGTAGCCGAGGTCGAGCTGGTCGAGCGACCACTCGTCGGCGGCGCGGCGGGCGCGTTCTTCGGTATCCGACGAGAGTACCTTGATGACCACGCCGCGGGCGGCGAATTCGTCATGCAGGCGGTTCAGTTCGCTCAGGTAGGTGCGGCACAGCGGGCAGTGGTAACCGCGGTAGAAGACCAGCAGCGTGAAGGCAGGCGCTGCCCCGGCGGCGAGCGTCAGGCGGCTGCCGGAGAGTTGCGGCACATTGAGCGCCGGGACCGGCTGGCGGGGAATCAGGGATTGCGGCATGAGGATATTCCTTGAAAGGGCCGGCATCGACCGTCGGCCCGTTGCTTCAGCGTCTTACTTCTTGGCGCCGCACTTGGCCTCGCCGCATTTGCCATCTGCCTTTTTGTCGGCCGGTTTCTTGTCAGCGCCGCACTTGGCATCCGTTTTCTTGTCGGCGCCACACTTGGCGTCCTTCGCCTTCTTCTCGGCACCGCACTTGGCTTCGCCGCATTTACCTTCCTTGCCCTTGGTGTCGGCCTGCGCCAGCTGGTAGCCGGCCGACAGCTGCTTGGCGGCGAAGGGGTTGTCGGCCGCGTGGGCAACCGGGGTCAGGGCGACGGCGGCGAAGGCGGAACCGATGGCCAGGGAGGTGATTGTCTGCTTTTTCATGATGGTCTCCATTGAGGTGGGGTGATGGCAGAAAGCCTGCCTGTTGCTTGGTCGGCGTCATGGCCGACTTTCTTACAGAAGATTTCAGAACAGCGTGGTCAGTCGGACCCAGGAATCCGGCAAACGTTCGACGATGATGGCTTCCAGCCATTTGTCGGCGCCGCTGAGGATGGCGACGCCGGTGAGCAGCAGCAGGACGCCGAACACGGTCTTGATGCGACCGATGTGCTGCATGACCCAGCCACGGGCGCGACCGAAGCCAGCGCGCGAGGCATAGGCGACCCCGACCAGCGGCACCGCCGCACCGATCCCGAACAGACCGAGCACGACGCCACCGCGCAGGGCGCCGCCTTCGGCTGCGACTAGGCTCAGCGCGGCACCGAGCAGCGGGCCGGAACAGGGACTCCAGACCAGCCCGAGCACGCCACCCAGCAAAAAGGCGCCGCCCAGCGAGCCGCCGTTCAGCCGCGCCGACGCAGCGTTGGCCTGGCTGGCGATGGGCAGCATCCATTCGGTGAAGCGGGCGTTCAGCGCCGGCACCAGCATGACCAGGCCGAACGTCAGCAGCAGCCAGCCGCCGAAAGTCCGCACATGGTCGCCGTCGATGCCCAGCGCCGGCCCGAGTGCGCCGAGCAGCATGCCGATCAAGGCGAACGACAGCGCCATGCCGACGCCCATCGCCACTGGCGCGAGCTTGTTCTGCTGCACGGCACCGCCGACCACCAGCGGCAATACGGGAAAGACGCAGGGCGACAGCGTGGTCAGGCTGCCGGCCAGCAAGGCGAGGCCGAGAACGGCGGGGGAAAGGGTTTCGAGCATGACGTCTCCTTGAGTTGGAGATTGGTCGCGGCGGGGGGCGGATTTCTTACAGTCGAATCAACCGGACGGCGGCGCTTGCCGGTCCTGCTCGATCCGCCGAGGCGGTGAGCTTGGGAAGATCGGTCGGTGCGCTTTTCAGCGCAGCGCAATCCCCGCCGCAATCGCCAGCATGACCACGCCCGAGCTGCGTTCGATGTGGCGCAGGTGGCGGTGGAACCAGGCCAGTAGCCGGGGCTGGCCGACGCTGTGGGCGATCAGGGCGTCCCAGGCGAAGACGATGCTCGCCATCCACAGGCCGTAGAGCGCCTGTTCGCCGGCCGGCGTGCTTGGCGCGATGAGGGCGCCGAAGAGCAGGGCGTAGAACAGCGAGTTCTTCGGGTTGAGGATGCCGGAGAGGAAACCCTGCAGCAGATGCGGTGCCAGTCGGGCAAAGTGCTTTGTCGTCGCGGACGGCGCTGCGTCGGTGATCGGCAGCCGGCCGTCGCTGCGCAGGAACAGCAGGCCGAGCCAGACCAGATAGAGACAGCCAGCCCACTTCAGCACAGCAAACAGTTGCGGCCACTGCGCCAGGAGTGACACGCCGGTCAGCGCCAGGGCGATGTAGGCGGCGTTGGCCAGCGCGATGCCGAGGCTGGTGGCGATGGCCGGGCGCAGGCCGTGCACGATGCGCGTGCGCATGATCAGGAAGAAATCCGGCCCGGGGCTGAGCAGGGCGACGAAGTGGGCGCTGGCGACGAGGCCGAACTGGGTGAAGTCGAAGGGCATGGCGGCTTCCGCAAATGGGCGGAGTATCGCCAGCCGGCACCGGCCGGTCTTGGACGAAATTGCGCGGTTCAGCGCCGGGTGGCGTATTGCCCCGGGGTGGCCGCGACGCGTTCGCGGAAGCTGCGGTGGAAGTGGCTCTGGTCGGCAAAGCCGGTAGCCAGCGCGGTATCGCAGATCGGCGTGCCGGCGGCGAGCAGGCGGCGGGCACGCTGGATGCGGCGGTCGAGTTGATAGGCGTGCGGCGTCATGCCGGTGTGGCGGACGAAACGGCGGATCAACTGGTAGGGGCTGAGGCCGGCGCGGGCGGCGAGTTCGGCGAGCGGAATGCTTGCGTCGCAATGCGCGTCCAGCCAGTCGCAGACGTTGGCGATGGCGGGCGGCAGGGCGTCGATTGGCGGCGCGACGGCGAGCGGTTCGCTCAGCGCGACGAACAGTTGGCCGAGGGCCTCGGCAAAACGGCCGGCATCGGCGCCGGTGCGGACTGCCGCGAAAACCTCGGCGAAGCGACGGTAGGCGAGCGGGGAGCGGGCGTGCCGCCAGGCAGTGTCGGTCAATGCGGCAGCGAACGGGGTCGTCGCCAGGAAGTCGGCCATCCAGTCAGCGTCGATGTAGAGCATGCGGTAGCTCCAGCGGCCATGTGCCTGCGGGTTGCAGGCATGGACGCGCTCTGGCGGAATGACGACCAGATCGCCGGGGACGAGCCGACGCTCCTCCGCGCCGACGGAAAATCGGCTGCTGCCGGCGTCGACCGCGCCGATCGACCATTCGGCGTGGGCATGCGGTCGGTAGCAGGCCTGCGAGTCGGCGGCACTGTGTGCTTCGACGAAAGGCAGGGCGGGCGTTCGGTGGAAGTGCGGCCGGCTGGCCGCTACAGGGCGGGGGCTTGCTTGCATGCGGCGATTTTCTCAGGAATCTTGCCTGTCGCGCGGAGAGTTTGGCGGTCAGCCGCTCATCAAGCTGCGCGAATCGGGCTGAGCCGCCGCTTGGTTCCACTGGCCCTCAAGGCAGGACAAAACTGCTCTTTTCCAGCACCGAGCTTGCTGGCCGGTCTTGGTCCCAGATCCGGAACTGGATTGGCTGGATGCCGCTTGCGCCGCTGTCGGCGGGGACAGCGAGGGTCAGGGAAACCGGCCGGATGCTGCCGGCCTCGACGGTGAACTCCCGTTCGCCGACGATGCCGATATTGGCCGGGCCGCTGACATCGACCGTGAAGCTGCGCCGCTTCTCGTCGAGATTCATCAGCTTGAGCGTGTAGGCGTTTTCGATCGTGCCGTCGGCGGTTTCCCGGTGCAGGGCACCGCGGTCGCGCAGTACATCGACCAGCAGCAGCGAGCGTTCGCCCAGCGTCCACCCGGCAAGCAGCGAGAACACCAGCAACAGGGCGGCGTAGGCGGCCACGCGGGGTCGCCCGATCCAGCCCCGGGTTGACGTTTCCCCGCCAGCTTCGCGTTCGGACATGAAGCGTATCAGTCCGCGCGGCGCCCCGATCTTGTCCATCACCTGATCGCAGGCATCGATGCACAGGCCGCAGTTGATGCACTGGTACTGCAGGCCGTCGCGGATGTCGATGCCGGTCGGGCAGACCTGCACGCAAATACCGCAATCGACGCAGTCACCGCTGCTACCGGCCTGACGGCGGCTGTTGCGTGGTTCGCCACGGGCCAGGTCGTAGGCGACGTTGCGGGTGTCCGGGTCGAACATCACGCCCTGGAAGCGGGAATAGGGGCACATGTG
This sequence comes from Betaproteobacteria bacterium UBA7395, assembly GCA_002470165.1. GTDB lineage: Bacteria > Pseudomonadota > Gammaproteobacteria > Burkholderiales > Rhodocyclaceae > Azonexus. Next base: position 14,190 of record DKNF01000277.1, read on the forward strand.
CTGGCAGACGGCCTCGCGCGCCAGGCCAGCCTGGACGTAGGTGAAGGCTGCGTAGAAGATGAGCCAGAAGCTCTCCCAAGGGCCCAGCCGGCCTGCCGGCACGGACGGCAGCAGTTCGCGGATGGGGGTGAAGTAGCCGACGAAGGTGATCGCCGTCCACGCGGCGAAGAGCAGCCACAAGCCGTGCTTGATCGCCTTGAGCCCGAGTTTGCGGGCGCTCAGCGGACTCTGGTCGAGTTTCAGGCGAGCCAGGTGGTCGCCTTCCACCCTGGCTTCGATCCAGGCGAAGATCGCGGTGTACACCGTTTGCGGGCAGGCAAAGCCGCAGAACAGGCGGCCGGCGATGGCGGTCACGAAGAACAGGGCCGTCGCCGCCAGGATCAGGCCAAAAGCCATCAACAGGGCGTCCTGCGGCCAGAGGACGAGGCCGAACAGGTAGAACTTCTCGTGCGCGATATCGAGCAGGACAGCTTGCCGCGTCACCCCGTTCGTCTCCCAGCTCAGCCAGCAAGTACCGTAGAAAACGATCTGGGTCAGCCAGACCATGGTCCAGCGCAGGCGGTTGAATTTCCCCGCGGTGGCTCTGGCGTGTATTTTTCCCTTTTTCCGATAGAAGGCCAGCCTGGCTTCCTGGGCTTTGGTGATGGGTTTGTGCATTCCGTTTCCTTCCGGTCGCGATGTCGAGACGATCGGGGCGGAGTAAATCACCCGGCCTGGAATGGGAACAGATTCAGATGCTGTGATTTCCGATAGGCACAGATTGCCGGCTATAGCTGCTGTTCGATCAACTGGCCGAGAACCGCCGTTGCCGCCGTCATTGCCGCGGTGTCGGGGTGGCCGAAATTGAGCCGCAGATAGTGGCCGAACTCCCGCTTGGCCGAAAAGATCGGTCCCGGGGCGATGCTGATGCCCTGCGCCAGCGCCTGCTGGTGGAGCCGCAGGGTATCGACCTGAGGCGGCAGTTCCAGCCACAGGAAATAACCGCCCTGCGGGCGCGCCAGCCGGGTGGCGGGCGGGAAATGCCGCTCGATCGCTTCGACCAGCGCCGCTTCCCGCGCGGCCAGCGTATTGCGCAGACGGCGCAGATGGTTTTCGTAGCCGCCCTGCCTGAGGTAGTCGGCGATGGCGATCTGCACCGGCACCGTCGTCGCCAGGCTGAGCGAAAGCTTCTGGCGCTGGATGCTGCGCGCGTGACGGCCGGCAGCGACCCAGCCGATCCGGTATCCCGGGGCCAGGCTCTTGGCGAACGAACAGACATGCATGACCAGCCCGCGCCGGTCGGCGGCCTTGCTGCACAGCGGTGCTTGCGGGCCGAAATGCAGTTCGCCGTACACATCGTCCTCGATCAGCGGTACTTCGTGGCGATCGAGCAGTTCCAGCAGTTCCCGCTTGTGTTCGTCGGCGACCCGGCTACCCGTGGGGTTGGCGAAATTGAGCATGAACAGGCAGGCCTTGACCGGATGCCGGCGCAAGGCCTCGGCCAGCGCCGGCAGGCTGACCCCGGCGCGGGGGTGGCTGGGAATCTCGATGACCTTGAGCCCGAGCCGTTCGCTCGCCTGCAGGCCGGCGTAGAAAGTCGGCGATTCGACGGCGATCAGGTCGCCGGGCCGGGTGACCGCCTGCAGGCAGAGATTGAGCCCTTCCATGGCACCCGAAGTGATGACGATCTCCTGCGGCGAGACGTCGGCGCCGAGCGCCAGGTAGCGTAGCGCCAACTGCCGGCGCAGCTCCTCGTTGCCCGGCGGCAGGTCGCTGAGGCTGGCCAGCGGATCGAAGCGGCGGGCAGCATTGGCCAGATGACGCCCCAGCTTGTCGAGCGGAAACAGTCGTGGGTCGGGAAAGCTCGAACCGAGCGGAACGACAGCCGGGTCGCGCACGCTGTCCAGGATCTGGAAAATGAAATCGCTGACCTGAAGTTGCGTCGAGCCGCCGACCGGGTGGCTCATCGCCGGCTCGGCCAGGCGCTGGCCCAGCCGGGCGCGAACGAAATAGCCCGACTTCGGCCGCGCTTCAATCAGCCCGCGACTCTCCAGCAGGTAGTAGGCCTGGGTCACCGTGATCGGGCTGACCGCGTGGCTGCGGCAGGCGCTGCGGACCGAAGGCAGGCGCTCGCCCGGACGAAGCAGGCCGTCGGCGATCAGCTTTTCCGTGTGCGCAGCGAGTTCCCGGTAGCGACTCATGGCCGGATGTTATCAGGTCCGTCCGCCGGCCATCGGCTGGATATCTGGGATAATCCCGGCCTTTCACCGTTGCCCCTTCCGCCGATGACTGCCATTGCCTCCCGCCTTGTTGACGCCGCCCAGACACTTTCACACGAGGTTGACGCGATGCGCTTCGCGGCGCCGGTCAGCCATGTCTATAACCCGCTCGACTACGCCTGGACGGTGCATCGCGCCTACCTGGAGCGTTTTGGCAGCAACAAGAAGCGGATCGTCTTCCTTGGCATGAATCCCGGCCCGTTCGGCATGGCTCAGACCGGCGTGCCGTTTGGCGAGATCGCCGCAGTGCGTGACTGGCTCGGCCTGTCCGGCGCGGTTGGCAAGCCGGCGCTGGAAAATCCCAAGAAGCCGGTGGACGGCTTTGCCTGCAAGCGCGGCGAAGTCAGCGGGCAGCGCCTGTGGGGCCTGTTCCGCGAACGCTTCGGCACCCCGGAAGCCTTCTTTGCCGAGCATTTCGTCGCCAATTATTGCCCGCTGGTCTTCTTCGACGAAGGCCGCAACCTGACCCCGGACAAACTGCCTGCCGCCGAAGCCGGGCCGTTGCAGGCTGCCTGCGACGCCCACCTGCGGCGCATGGTCGAGGCGCTACAGGCGGAATGGGTGATCGGCGTCGGTGCCTGGGCCGAGAAGCGCGCCACCATCGCC
>DKNF01000264.1:0-437 GCA_002470165.1 Betaproteobacteria bacterium UBA7395
TCTTGCGCGTGATCGTGTTGCGCCCGATACCCAGGGCCTGCGCCGCTTCAATGCGCCGACCGCCGGTATGCGCCAACGCCCGGGAGATCAGGATGCGCTCGAAGGCCTGCGACAGCAATCCGTGGACATCCGGCACGCCGCGCGCCAGCAAGCGATCGACCTCGCCCTCCAGCGCCTTTTCCCAGTCACCGACCAGCATCTGCGGCGGGGCCTCGCGCAATTCGCTGGGCAGGTCGCCGACTTCGACCTGCTGCCCCGGCGCCATCACGGTCAGCCAGTGGCAGAGGTTTTCCAGTTGCCGGACGTTGCCCTGGAAATCGAGGCCACACAGGTACTTGAGCGCGGCTTCCGAGAGCCGCTTGGGCTCGACACCCAGTTCGCGCGCGCTCTTCTGCAGGAAATGCCGGGTCAGCAACGGGATGTCCTCGCGCCGCTCG
>DKNF01000264.1:552-3859 GCA_002470165.1 Betaproteobacteria bacterium UBA7395
GGGATGTCCTCGCGCCGCTCGCGCAGCGACGGCAGGCGGATGCGGATGACGTTCAGGCGGTGGAACAGGTCTTCGCGGAACAGGCCGTCCTTGACCCGGCTTTCGAGATTCTGGTGGGTGGCCGCAATGACGCGGACGTTGGCCTTGATCGGCGAATGCCCGCCGACGCGATAGAAATGCCCGTCGGACAAGACGCGCAGCAGGCGGGTCTGCAGTTCGGACGGCATGTCGCCGATTTCGTCGAGGAACAGCGTACCGCCCTCGGCCTGCTCGAAACGCCCACGTCGTTGCGCCTGGGCGCCGGTGAACGCGCCGCGCTCGTGGCCGAACAGTTCGGATTCGAGCAGATCCTTGGGAATCGCCGCGGTGTTGATGGCGACGAAAGGCCTTTCGGCACGCGGACTGTGCCGATGCAGCGCACGCGCCACCAGTTCCTTGCCCGAACCGGATTCGCCGGTGATCAGCACGGTGGCGTGCGAGAGGGCGAGACGGCCAATGGCCCGGAAGACTTCCTGCATGGCCGGCGCCTGGCCGAGAATCTCCGGCACCAGGCCCTCTTCCTCAGCCGCACCACTCTGGTGCATCGACTCGTCGATGGCGCGACGGATCAGTTCGAGCGCCTGATCAACGTCGAACGGCTTGGGCAGGTATTCGAACGCGCCGCCCTGGAAGGCCGCAACGGCGCTTTCCAGGTCCGAGTAGGCGGTCATGATGATCACCGGCACCGCCGGATGACGCGTCTTCACTTCCTGCAGCAGCTCCAGGCCGGACTGGCCGGGCATGCGGATATCGGACATCAGCACCTGCGGCGGTTCGCAACCGCCTTCCAGGCTGCTGATCGCCTCGCTGGCCGAAGCGAAGCTCTCGAACGGGATGCCTTCCCGCGACAGCGTTTTCTCCAGCACCCAGCGTATCGAGCGGTCGTCGTCAACAATCCATACCGGTTTCATGTTCTCTTGCCTCTTGTATCGCGATGTCCTGCTACCTCTAGCAAGACTCAGGCCGACTCGACCGGCAGGCGCAGGGTGAACACCGTCTCGCCGGGCCGGCTGTGGCAATCGATGCTGCCCTGATGGTGCTGGATGAAATTCTGGGCAATCGTCAGGCCCAGACCGTTACCGCCCTCGCGCCCCGAGACCAGCGGATAGAACATGCGCTCGCGGATGTCCTCGGGAATGCCCGGGCCGTTGTCGATGACCTTGATCTCCATGGCCAGACGGTAGCGCTTCTTGGCCAGCGTCACCTGGCGCAGAGCGCGTGTACGCAGGATGATCTCGCCTTGCCCGGCCATCGCCTGGGCGGCGTTGCGGGCGATGTTGAGCACCGCCTGGATCAGTTGCTCGCGGTCGCCGACCAGTTCCGGCAGGCTGGTGTCGTAATCGCGGCGCACCTGCAGGCTCTCGGGAAATTCCGCGCGCAGCAGGCTGCGCACCCGCTCGAGAATCTCGTGAATATTGACGGTCGCCGGCAACATCGCCCGATGCGGGGTCAGCAGGCGTTGCATCAGGTCCTGCAGGCGGTCGGCTTCCTTGATGATGACCTGGGTGTATTCCTTCAGCGACGGATTGCCGAGTTCGTGTTCGAGCAATTGCGCGGCACCACGGATACCGCCCAGCGGATTCTTGATTTCGTGCGCCAGATTGCGGATCAGTTCGCGGTTGGCCTGCTGCTGCTCGATCAGGCGCTCCTCGCGGCTTGCCGCCAGGTGATGGTCGATCGGCTGCAATTCGAGCAGCAGGCGCATGCCGGCCGCGATATCGGGACGCAAGGGCGTCACCGTGCAGTTGAGGTGCAGGGTCTCGCCGTCGGCCCGGCCGAGCGCGATGTTCTGGCCGGTGTAGCCCCAGTTGTTGTGCAGGCCGTTGTCGATTGCCGACTGCAGGGTCGACGAGCACTTGCAGACATCGCCGAGACGGCGCCCGATGACGCTACGGCTGCTGACCGCCAGCAGGTTCTCGCCGGCCGGATTGAGATAGCGGATGGCCTGGCTGTCGTCGATCAGGAGTACCGCCGAGGCGAGCAGGTCCAGCCCGGCGAAATTGGCGTGGGTGACATTCATGATTTATCCGGAGAATTCCGCTCAGCGCAGATTGGCCAGCTCCCGCTGCAGGGCCTGCAGATTGCGCTCATGCTGGGCAACCCTTTCGCGATAGGGCGTCGCGCGCTCAAGACCGCCACTGGCGGCTTCGCGCTCGGCCAGTTCCTTGCGGGCCTGATCCAGCTTGCGTTGCTCGCCGGCCAGTTCCTGCTCCAGGATGTGGCGTCGGTCGGCATCGCGGGAACGCTGGGTGTCCTGCTGCACGCGCGGAAAATCGGCCGGCGTCGGATTGCTTGCCGCCCTGGCGGCCGGCGCACGCGGCGCGGGAACGGTATTGCGCTCCTCGCTGACGATGGCCTGACAGTTGTTGTGCACACGGGTATTCGAAATCAGCACCCCGCCACCGGCTTCCGTGCATCGATAGATCGTCTGCGCGGAGAGCGCCATCGGGACAAGCGCGCAAATCAGGGCAAGCAGTCTACGTGTCATTGGCATGGCTCCTCGTGAACTTTGCAGTTTACTGGGTAAACGATGCGCCGGTAAAAAGGTGAACAAAAAAGGGCGGGAAAGCCCGCCCTTTTTGCATTTCACCGCAATCGATCAGCAGCTGTAGTACAGATCGAATTCGACCGGGTGCGTGGTCATGCGGATACGGTTCACTTCGTCCATCTTCAGGGCGATGTAGGCATCGATCCAGTCGTTGGAGAAGACACCGCCACGGGTCAGGAACTCGCGATCCTTGTCCAGGTTTTCCAGGGCTTCCTCGAGCGACGCGCAGACGGTCGGGATCTTTGCATCCTCTTCCGGCGGCAGGTCGTACAGGTTCTTGTCGGCCGGATCGCCCGGGTGGATCTTGTTCTGGATACCGTCAAGGCCGGCCATCAGCAGGGCGGCGAAGCACAGGTACGGGTTGGCGATCGGATCCGGGAAGCGGGTTTCGATACGACGGGCCTTGGTCGAAGCGACGAACGGGATACGGATCGAAGCGGAACGGTTCTTGGCCGAGTAGGCCAGCTTGACCGGCGCTTCGTAGTGCGGGACCAGACGCTTGTAGGAGTTGGTGCCCGGGTTGGTGATCGCGTTCAGCGCCTTGGCGTGCTTGATGATGCCGCCGATGTAGTAGAGGGCGGTTTCCGACAGGCCAGCGTACTGGTCACCGGCGAACAGGTTCTTGCCGTCCTTCCAGATCGACTGGTGAACGTGCATGCCCGAGCCGTTGTCGCCGACGATCGGCTTCGGCATGAAGGTGGCGGTCTTGCCGTACTGGTG
>DKNF01000202.1 GCA_002470165.1 Betaproteobacteria bacterium UBA7395
AACCGGCGGCGTCAGCGGCGCGAAGAAACCGAAGCCATCGCCCTCTTCGGCCATCGGCGCCGCCGCGACCGGTTCAGCCGGTGCCGGCGCAGCAGCCGGCAGGGGTTCGAAGAAGCCGTAGCCGGCGTCGTCGTCCTTCTTCTCCGTGGCCACCGTCGGCAGAGGCTCGAAGAACCCGTAAGCTTCATCCTCGACCGTCGTTGCCGGCAACGGCTCGAAGAAGCCATAGGCCTCTTCTTCCTTGGCGGCAGACGCGTACAGGCCGTAACCGCGCGCCTCGTCCGGCAGTCCCGGAGAATCGGGGAAAAACCCGAAAGCCGTCGAACCGTCTGCCGCCACGGCGGTGTCTTCGGTGATGCGCCAGGCGCCGTTCTCGGCGATGAAATCGATCTGGTCGACAAAGGCCTCCTGCGGCTTGTCGGTCAGCAGGCGCAGTTCCCAGTAAGCGGCACTTTCTTCGCCCGGCTCGCTGCGGCTGACAATTTCCAGTTCGCCCAACGAGCGCAGTTCATCGAGCAGATTGTCCAGGCCGACGCCCTGCACGGCAATCTCGGTGGGCACGAACTGGATGTCGAACAGGCGTCGGCCGGTTTCCTCGGGAATCCTTACCGCCACCTCGTCATCGGCTGGCGCCACCGGCGCCGCTTCCGGCGAGGGCGCAGCAGCCGGTGCAGGCGCATCGGACAACTGCCGCAAGCGGCCGCAAATCCGCGTCACCAGTTCAGGATCGACCGAACCGCGCCCCTGATGGGCTTCGAGCATGCTGCGCAGCACATCGCCGGCCTCGAGAAAAGCATCGACCATCTCGGGGCGCAGCGACAGCTCCGCCTTGCGGATGCGGTCCAGCAGGTTTTCCAGGATGTGCGTGGTTTCGGCAAGGTCGGTGAAACCGAACGTACCGGCGCTTCCCTTGATCGAATGGGCAGCCCGGAAGATGGCGTTCAGTTGCTCCAGATCCGGATTGTCGATATCCAGATCGAGCAACAAGGATTCCATCGCGGCCAGATGCTCCTCCGATTCCTCGAAGAAGACCTGGTAAAACTGACTCATGTCAATCGACATGCTTTCTCCTCAGACGACCGCGATCAGACCGGCGGCCAGAAACGGATGCATCCGGGCGTGCGCCCCGGACGAGCCAGATACTCTCAGCCAATCACCTTGCGTACGACTTCGATGAGTTTTTGCGGATCGAACGGCTTGACCAACCAGCCGGTGGCGCCCGCCGCGCGCCCCTGCGACTTCATCGCATCGGAAGACTCGGTGGTCAGCATCAGGATCGGTGTCGAGGCATATTGGGGCATGGCGCGCAGATTGCGGATCAGGGTCAGGCCGTCCATGCGCGGCATGTTCTGATCGGTCAGCACCAGGTTGACGCCGCGCGACTTGGCCTTGTCCAGGCCATCCTGCCCATCAACCGCCTCGACCACTTCATAACCGGCACTTTTCAGCGTGAACGAAACCATTTGGCGAATGGAGGCGGAATCATCAACAGCAAGAATGGTTTTGGCCATTTTTCCCTCATCTCTCTACAGAAACTCAAATTCATCCCGGATAACGACAGTTGTTCCGGGAACCGCGTATGCAAAATGCGCCCGGATCAGCCAGCTCGCCCGTTGGGTGTCGTTGGCAACTGCAGGACGGGCGGCGCAATATCATCTCCCTCGACATCGTCCGGACTGCTATCTTCATTCAGGATCGCCCGCTCGGTACGCTGATTCAATACCACGATACTGATCCGGCGGTTAACCGGGTTCAAGGGGTCGTTCTTGTCGAACAACAGCGTCGATCCCAGTCCGACCACGCGCAGGACCTTGTGATCGTCCATGCCGCCGGCGACCAGCTCGCGCCGCGAGGCATTGGCCCGGTTGGCCGACAATTCCCAGTTGGAAAAACCACCGACGCCGCCAACGAAGGGGGCCGCATCGGTATGGCCGGCAAGACTGATCCGGTTGGACACGCCGTTCAGGGCCAGACCGATCTGCTGCAGCAGTTGCCGGGTATAAGGCTTGACCGTATCGCCGCCGGAATCGAACATCGGCCGGTTCTGTTCATCGACGATCTGGATGCGCAAGCCTTCGGAAGTGATGTCGAGCAACAACTGCTTCTTGAACTGGGCGAGTTGCGGACTCTGCTCGATCATCTTCTCGATGTCCGCCTTCAACAGTTCCAGGCGCTCCTGTTCCTTGCGCCGGAATTCCAGCTGGGCTTCCTTGGAGAAGGTCGTGCGCTTGGCTTCGACGTCGCCCTTCTTGACCTGACCGGACTGGCGGGTCAGATCCTGGCCGCCACCCTTGAGAATGCTTGTTGCGTCGCCTGAGCCCGCACCGCCGGACATCGACACCTTCATCGGGTTCTGAAAATAGTCGGCAATGCCCTGCAGATCGCCCTTGGACGTCGAGCCAAGCAGCCACATCAGCAGGAAGAAGGCCATCATTGCCGTCACGAAGTCGGCGTAGGCGATTTTCCAGGCGCCACCGTGCGCGCCGCCGGCAACGACCTTCTTGCGTTTGATGATAATCGGGCGGGTGGAGTCGTCGCTCATCTATATTCGCTCTGTGTCGGCAGCATGTGCCGCTTACTTGCCCTTGCGGGCCTTGAGCTCTTCCTCGAGTTCACGGAAACTCGGACGCTCGTGCGCCCCCAGGGTCTTGCGCCCGAATTCGATGGCCACCTGCGGCGCGTAGCCCGACATCGACGCCAGCAGGACCATCTTGATGGTCTTGTAGATCACGCCGGATTCGTTGGCCTTCTGCTCGACCTGACCGGCAATCGGCGCGACGAAACCATAGGCCAGGTAGATACCGAGGAAGGTACCGACCAGCGCACCTGCAATCATCTTGCCCAGCACGGCCGGCGGCTCGCCGACCGAACCCATCACGTTGATGACCCCCATGACCGCGACGACGATACCGAAGGCGGGTACGCCATCGGCCACCTTCTGGATGACGTGCGCCGGCTCGGCCATTTCGTGGTGATGGGTTTCCAGTTCGACATCCATCAGGCTTTCGATTTCAACCGTGTTCAGGTTGCCGCCGACCATCATGCGCAGATAGTCGGTCATGAAATCGAGCACATGGTGATCGGAAACGATATTCGGGTACTTGGAAAAAATCGGACTGGCCTCGGGATTCTCGACATCGTTTTCAATCGACATCAAGCCTTCCTTGCGCACCTTGGACAGGATTTCGAACAATAGCGCCAGCGCATCGACGTAGTAGGCCTTGTTGTAAGGCGAGCCTTTGAGCGCGCCCGGGATGGCCGCCACCGTGGCCTTGACCACCTTGATGTTGTTGCCGGCGACGAAACTACCGACGGTCAGGCCGAAGATGGCGATGTATTCCAGCGGGACCCAGAGCGCCAGCAAGCTGCCGTGCACGGCATAGGTGCCCAATGCCGAAGCCAGGATGATGACGTAGCCGACGATCAAAAACATGTGAAACCCCTTTAGCGCCCCCTGAGGCGTTACCGACAGGTCGTTCTATCTATATTGTGTTTCGCTATTGTAGCCACAGGCTTCCGGGAAGCGCAAAGGAAGTTGCCACCTGCTACAGCGAGGATCGGCAGTGATAGACTGCAAGTCCACCGTTTCCCAACACCTCCGGAATGTCGTACTGCACCCGCTGCGGCAGCGCTGCCTCCCTGACCATCCCTGCCGGCGACAATCTGGCGCGACAAGTATGCACGAGTTGCGGGCATATTCACTACGACAATCCGCGCATGATCGTCGGCTGCATTGCCGAATGGGAAAACAGGATACTGCTTTGCCGGCGCGCCATCGAACCCCGCCTGGGTTACTGGACGCTACCGGCCGGCTTCATGGAAAACGGCGAAACGACAGCCGAAGCGGCCCGGCGCGAAACTCTCGAGGAAGCGGGAGCGGAGGTCAGTGTCGAGGCTGCCTTCGCGCTGGTCAGCATCGCCCACATCAATCAGGTCCACTTGTTCTATCGGGGGCGGATGACCTCTCCGTCGTTCTCCGCCGGCGAGGAAAGCCTCGAAGTCGCCCTGTTCCGCCCGGAGGACATCCCCTGGGAGGACCTTTCCTTTCGCAGCGTACGCCTCTGTCTGGAGCGCTACCTGGCCGATCGGCAGCATGGCGGTTTCGGCTTCCACGAACACGACCTGGAACCGTAATCTCAAGCACCGACCACCTGGGCCCGCAACTCCAGTCGATAGCTCCCTGACTGCCAAGACGAAGGCAAGGGAGTCATGGCGACGGCCCGAGCCATCGCATCCAGCAGACGCGCTGAAATCGCCGGGGCGACTCCCGCCGTCAGGCGCATGGAAGGGGGCACCGGCCCCGCCCGATAGTGGATACGGAAAAGCAACTCCCCGGGCGGCAATACCCTTCTCAATTCTTCGTCGAGCAAACTGCCAAAAGCCCGTCCCAGAGCCAGCCGGTAAGCCGACAAGTCCTCACCGGGAGGCAAGGGCTGCAAATCTTGATCAAGCCCGGATTGTCCGCTTTGGGTATGGGACCGCGCGCCCGAACGCCTCTCAGGCATATGGGTCGGCTGCACCCAGGCCTCCTCGTGAGCGTGTAAAGGCTGGGCAGAATTTGCCGCAGGCCGGGCCGAATCCTTCGGCTCGCCAATCACCGCACTGAGCTTGGCGCGCCCTTCCGGCTGCAGCGGCCGGGGAAATTCCGTACCCCACAACACAAGTGCATGCAGGACCAAGGACAAGACCATCGCCCTGCCCGCCGGAAAAAAACAATCCCCGCCACTCTCCTTGAAGCAGCGGGGATCGTTCATGACCGAATGCCGGGATTATTTACCCTTGGCGTTCAGTTCCTCGTTCATCTTGCTCGAGTAGAGCTTGCCCATGACGGCGCCGATTACCACCACGCCGACAATCACTCCCAGGCTCATCAAGCCGATATCACTCGTCAACAACAGTTCCCAAGCCATAAACACCTCCCACTAACAAAAAAATCAACCCGCTTTCGCATCCAGGCGCAGCGGCTCATCAAAGCCGGCCTGCCACTCCCCTTGAAGACGCCATTGGCCCGCAGGATCTTCAAGCGTGACATGCCAGCGACCGGCCAAATCCTCGGCCAGTACCCCACCGTAGAAACCCGCCCCTTCGGATTTCAACGCAACTTTCTGATCCTTGCCGTCGATCGTCGGATGCGTCAGGCGCAAGACAATCTCTTCCGGCAAGGCCACCGTTTCCTTGGTCGTGATCAACAGACGGATATTCAGACCGGCGCGCATCACATCTGCATGCAGCCCCAGCTGCGAGGCCTGATGATCGCGCTCCAGGCGCTGATTCATGGCCAGGCCTTCCTTGTAATAATCGTCGGAAACCAGACCGTCGTTAGTTGCAATGGCAGTCCACAGCAAGTTCATGCAAGCAATAATGACGATGAATGGGCCGGCCATGAGAATCCAGGGCCAGGGTTCCTTGTACCAAGGTTTGGTATCGTTTGTCATACTAACGCTCATAATTCCTCAAGGCATCAAAAAAGAGGCTTTTTCGCGAACGGCAATTTTTTCGTCCGACTCAGCCTGAATATTGAAATAGATGGTGTTCGCCCCGCTCTTGCCAGATTCCGGCGGGACACGGACAACCACGGTGAATTCGAGATTCTCTGCACTACCGACCTCAAGCGAACGCTCTTCCGCCAGATGCACGCCGGACAGTCCGTCAACCGTGATCCGGTAGCGTTGCGCCTGCTCGGTCGTATTCATGAATTTCAGGTTATACACATTCTCGATCGAACCGTCGTCGGCTTCCCGAGACAAGGTTGATCGATCACGAATGACATCGACCATCAAGGGGACCCGGGTAGCCAGCGACCAAGCGGTTGCAATGCAGATGAGAACGAGAATGACCGTATACAACAGGATGCGCGGACGCAGGATGTGGCTGACAACTTCCGAAGCGCCGAATTTCTTTTCCAGGGCATTCTCGGTGGTATAGCGGATGAGGCCATGCGGCTTGCCGATCTTGTCCATGACCGGATCGCAGGCGTCGATACAGGCCCCGCAACCGATGCACTCGTACTGAATGCCTTTACGGATGTCGATTCCGGTCGGGCAGACGGCAACGCACAGGCCACAATCCACACAATCGCCGAGCGCCGACGCATCGCCATCCTTTTTCCTGGCCCCCCGCGGTTCGCCCCGCTCCGGATCGTAGGTGATGACCAGCGTATCCGGATCGAACATCACCCCCTGGAAACGGGCGTAGGGGCACATGTACTTGCACACCTGCTCACGCAGGAAACCGGCCTGCATGTAACAGAAGCCGGCATAGAACAGTGTCCAGAACATTTCCCAGCCGGACAGACCGAACGGCAGGGCAGCGAGCAGTTCCTGCATGGGCGTGAAATAGGCCACCAGCGTGAACCCGGTCCACAGCGACAGGGCGATCCACAACAGATGCTTGATCGCCTTCAGCCGGAACTTCCGCGCCGTCATCGGCCCTTTATCCAGTTTCATCCGCGCCGAACGATCACCTTCGATGCGGCTCTCTATCCACATGAAGATTTCGCTATAGACCGTCTGCGGGCAGGCATAACCGCAGAACAGCCGCCCGGCGATCGCGGTGAACAGGAACAGCGCGTAGGCGGAAACGATCAGCAGGACAGCCAGATAGAACACATCCTGCGGCCACAGCACCAGACCGAAGAGGTAGAACTTGCGTTCAACCAGATGGAAAAGCACTGCCTGACGATCATTCCAGACCAGCCAGGGGGTCAGGTAGAAGATGATCTGGGTCAGCCAGACGAATACCCAGCGCCATGACGTCCACCAGCCCTGGACATCGCGGACATAAATCTTCCTGTGCTTTTCGTAAAAAGACACTTCGGCCGCAGGCTTTGCCTCCGGTTTTTTTTCGTCGCCAGATTTCATCTTATCTCTTTATCAAAATTACGCTGCTGCAGGCAACGCAATTTTGATAAAACCGCTTCGACATCGCAAGAAAAGGGTGGCCCTTTCCGGCCACCCTTTTTTGTCAAACGCGCTTACTTGCCACCCAGGCTGGTCACGTAGGCAGCCAGCAGATGCACCTTGGCGTCGCCCAGGAATTCCTTCCAAGCCGGCATCTTGTTCTGACGACCGTTGGTGATCGTCTCGATGATGGTGGCTTCGGAAGAGCCGTACAGCCAGACCTTGTCGGTCAGGTTCGGCGCACCGAGGGCCTGCATGCCCGTACCGTCAGCACCGTGGCAGCCGATACAGCCGGCTTCGGTGTAGGCAGTCTGACCCTTGCCGGCACGCACGGAGTCATGCGGCAGACCGGACAGGGAACGGACGTAGTTGGCCAGATCCTTGATCGTCTCGCCACCCAGTGCAGCATGCGGAGGCATCACGCCCATGCGGCCGTTGGCAATGGTCTCGACGATCTGCTCCGCCTCACCGCCCCACTGCCAGTCGGCATCGGTCAGGTTCGGGAAGCCCTTGGAGCCGCGGGCATCAGCACCATGACACTGCATGCAGTAGGTCAGGTACAGACGCTTGCCCATTTCCATGGCCTGCTTGTCGGCAGCGACCGCCTTGAGGTCCATGGCCATGTACTTGTCGTACAGCGGCTTGACCTGGGCATCCATCTTGGCCACTTCCGCAGCATGCTGACCGGCAGAGGTCCAGCCCAGCATGCCCTTGAAGTTGCCCAGCCCCGGATAGAGGGCCAGATAGACCAGCGCGAACACCACGGTGATCACGAACATCCAGCTCCACCACTTGGGCATCGGATTGTTGTATTCCTCAAGGGTTTCATCCCAGACGTGACCCATGGTCTTGCCCGGCGTGAAAGTCGCCTTGCCCTGGACGATCAGGAGAACCGCACAGGCCAGAATACTGACCAGCACGATCACGATGACGTACAGATTCCAAAACTCGCTAACGAAATCGCTCATTTGCTTTCCTTTATTTCAGCGCGGGTGCGACGTACGGGACGCCGCACCATCATCATCACCTTCTGCGAACGGCAGGTTGGCAGCTTCTTCAAACCCCTTCTTGCTGCTCTTGCTGACATATGCCCACCAGACGATTGCCAGAAAACAGATCAATCCGGCAACCGTAAGTAGCGAACGCAGATCGTTGATGTCCATGGCCATCACTTCATCTGGCTCAATGCAGTACCCATGCCCTGGAGATAGGCAATAAGCACGTCCATTTCGGTCATGTCGCCGATATCAGCCTTGGCCGCCTTGATTTCATCGTCCGAGTAGGTCGGAATGCCGCGCATGTTGGCGTACATGCGCATCACGCCCATCTTGTCCTCGATCTGCGCTGCCACGCTGTCCTTGGCCTTGGTGGAGGCAAGGAATGCATAGGCGGGCATGTTCGATTCCGGCACGACGTCGCGCGGATTCATCAGGTGGGCACGCTGCCATTCATCGGAATAGCGACCGCCGACACGATGCAGGTCCGGACCGGTACGCTTGGAGCCCCACTGGAACGGGTGGTCATAGACAAACTCACCCGCCACCGAGTAGTGGCCATAACGCTCGGTTTCGGCACGGAACGGACGGATCATCTGGGAGTGGCAGTTGTAGCAGCCCTCACGCAGATAAACCTCACGACCGGCCAACTGGACTGCCGTGTAGGGCTTGACCCCTTCAACCGGCGTCGTCGTGGACTTCTGGAAGAAGAGCGGCACGATTTCCAGCAGCCCACCCCAGAGCACCACAAACAAGGTCAGAACGAAAAGCAGGCCTACGTTCTTCTCAATTTGCTCATGCTTCAACATTGTTTTCTCTCCCTAATCAGGCGTGATGAGCAGCCGGAGCGATCACCGGCGCATCCTTGGTGTTGCCACCAGCCATGGTCTTGAACATGTTGTAAGCCATGATCAACATACCGGACAGGAACAGCACGCCGCCGAGCCAACGAATTGCCCAGAACGGATAGGAACCCTTGACCGACTCGACGAAGCTGTAAGCCAGGGTACCGTCGGCATTGACAGCACGCCACATCAGGCCCTGCATCACACCGGCAATCCACATCGAAGCGATGTACAGAACGGTACCGATGGTGGCGATCCAGAAGTGAACCGTAACCAGGGCGGTGCTATACATTTCGGTCTTGCCGAACAGACGCGGCAGCAGGTAGTACATCGAACCGATCGAAACCATGGCCACCCAGCCAAGCGCACCGGAGTGCACGTGACCGACGGTCCAGTCCGTGTAGTGCGACAGCGCGTTGACGGTCTTGATCGACATCATCGGGCCTTCGAACGTCGACATACCGTAGAAGGACAGCGAGGTGATCAGGAACTTCAGGATGGGATCGTCGCGCAGTTTGTGCCAGGCACCCGACAGGGTCATGATGCCGTTGATCATGCCACCCCAGGACGGCGCCAGCAGGATCAGCGAGAACAGCATACCGACGGACTGGGTCCAGTCAGGCAGCGCGGTGTAGTGCAGATGGTGCGGACCCGCCCACATGTAGGTGAAGATCAGCGCCCAGAAGTGCACCACCGACAGACGGTAGGAATACACCGGACGGCCAGCCTGCTTCGGCACGAAGTAGTACATCATGCCCAGGAAGCCTGCGGTCAGGAAGAAGCCGACGGCGTTGTGACCGTACCACCACTGGATCATTGCGTCCTGCACGCCGGAATAGACGGAGAACGAACGGGTCAGCGAAACCGGGACGGCGGCGCTGTTAACCAGGTGCAGCAGGGCAACGGCGATGATCATCGAACCGAAGAACCAGTTGGCCACGTAAATGTGGGAAACCGTGCGCTTGGCGATGGTGCCGAAGAAGACCAGACCATAGGAAACCCAGACCAGCGTGATCAGGATGTCGATCGGCCATTCGAGCTCGGCGTATTCCTTGCCGGTCGTGAAACCGAGCGGCAGCGAAATCGCAGCCAGCAGGATGACAATTTGCCAGCCCCAGAAGGTGAAGGGAACCAGCGGGCCGCCCCAGAGGCGGGCGTGACTGGTACGCTGTACGCACCAGTAAGACGTTGCAAACAAGGCGCAGCCACCAAACGCAAAAATAACCGCGTTGGTATGCAGCGGACGCAGACGACCATACGTCAGCCACGGCCCCAGATTAAGCTCCGGCCAGACAAGCTGGGCGGCAATAATGACACCGACAAGCATGCCGACGATGCCCCAGATGACAGTCATGACGGCGAATTGCCGTACGACCTTATCGTTGTATGTGGTTTGTGTTCCAGACATGAACCCACCTCTCGTTAATGAAAAACGGAATGCCCACCTCCCTGAACCCAAGGGGGCACATAAAAGCGGATGGTATTCTAGTTGAGACGGGGTGTTTTGACCTAGATCAAGCTACTGACTATCTTGACCCAAAAGCAGAGAAATCCGGTCAACCACAAGCCTTTCACGGTATGACGGCGCTACCCAAAACGGCAAAAATGCGGCGAAAAAGCACCAAATGGTATACCCGTCAAAATCCATGCCCTCTGAAAAAGGCGGACAAAAAAAGGGTGCGTCGCAACGCACCCCAACCCCAACAGAGAAATTTCGCAAGACTCTCGACTTGCATCGCCGGGAATATTGACAGCCACGACGGCCCCGGGTGTTGACACAGGTCAAATTTCGTCTTTTTTCTCTTCCTTTTTCTTTTCCTGCTCAGCCACCTTTCCCTGCGCAGCCTCGTCATCGTCCATCAATACCTTGAATCCCGGCCCCTCCAGATCGTCGAACTGCCCGCTTTTGACCGACCACCAGAAGGCTGCCGCGATACCGAAGACCAGCAGCACCGAAATCGGCACCAGCAAATAGACACTTTCCATCAATCGTTCTCCAGGCGCTGGATGCGCAGCGAGTTGACCACCACCAGCAAGGAACTCAGGGACATGCCGATTCCGGCCATCCACGGGGTTACATAACCGGCAATCGCCGCCGGCAGGGCCACAACATTGTAGGCAAAGGACCACCACAGGTTCTGCCGGATGACAACCAGCGCAAAGCCGGCCCGGCCGAGTCCCTTGTGCAAATGCCCGAGATTTTCCGAAAGCAGCACGAAATCGGACTGCGTCCGCGCCAGTTGCGCGCCACTGCCCATGGCCACCGACACTTGGGCCTGCGCCAGCACCGGCGCGTCGTTCACGCCATCGCCGACCATGGCGACGATGGCCCCTGCCGCCTGCAATTCGGTCACGGCGGCATGTTTGCCGGCCGGCGTCATGCCGGCACGCACGTCGTCGATCCCCAGCTCGGCCGCCACGCGGGCTGCTACCGCCGGCGCATCGCCGGTCAACAGGACGACCTGACGTCCACCTCGGCGCAGATCCCCGACCAGTTTGCGCGCCTCGGGGCGTAACTGGTCACCGATGCGGAACAGAGCCAGCGCCCCTTGCTCATCGGCCAGCAGGACCACGGTATCGCCGCTCTCCAGCCAATCGCTCGCCACTGCCGGCAGGGCGCCATTGCTGATCGCCAGCGCATACGCCGGGCGGCCGATACGATAACGCCGGCCGTCGATCAGCGCCTCGATCCCCTGGCCTGGCTCGCTGATCGAATCCATCGCCTGCCAGCGGGCATCACCGGGCGCCGCATGGCGCAGAGCCATGGCCAGGGGATGTTCGGAAGCCTGCTCCAGCGCCGCCGCCAGATTCAGACAATCCTCCCGGGACATTTCCCCGAGAACCAGGATGTCCTGCAGATGCATCTGCCCGGTAGTCAGCGTTCCCGTCTTGTCGAAAACGAAATGCGTCGCTCGCGCCAGGGTTTCGATCGCGTGACCGCGCGTGACCAGCAGGCCGTCGCGGGCCAGCGAACCGGCGGCCACGGTCAGGGCGATCGGGGTAGCCAGCGCCAGCGCACACGGACAGGTCACCACCAGCACAGAAACGGTGATCCACAGGGCACGCGAGGGCTCGACCAGGTACCAGCCAAACGCAGTCAGGATCGCCACCACCAGCAGCGCCGCCACGAAATAGGTGGCGATCCGGTCGGCAATTTCGACGATGCGCGGTTTTTCCAGCGAAGCCCGCTCCATCAGGTCGATGATTGCCGACAGCCGGGTTCCCTCGCCGACCTGCTCGACCCGCACGACCAAGGGGCTCTCGGCATTGACCGAACCGCCGGTCACCGGATCGCCGGGCCGCTTCGGCACGGGCAGGCTTTCCCCGGTGAGCAGCGCTTCGTTGGCACAACTGATGCCTTCGACCACCCGCCCGTCAGCCGGAACGATGTCCCCCGGGCGAACCAGCACATGGTCGCCGACCCGCAGATCGGCCACGACCACTTGCGTCGCCTCGCGGTCGGCAGGGAAGTTCACGATCTTCTGGGCAAAGGCCGGCAGCAGTTTGGTCAGCGCCTCGGTCACGCTCAAGGCCTTCTGGCGGGCGGTCATTTCGAGGTAGCGACCACCGAGCAGGAAGAAGACGAACATCGTCACCGAGTCGAAGTAGACTTCGCCCCCCTGAATGAAGGTAGCCCAGCAACTGGCGGCAAACGCCAGGCCGACGCCCAGCGCCACCGGCACATCCATGCCGACGCGCTTGAGCTTGAGGTCGCGCCAGGCGTTGCGGAAGAATGGCGCCGACGAGTAGAAAACGACCGGGATGGTCAGGATCAGGCTGGCCCAGCGCATCAGGCTCTCGATGTCGGCGCTCATGTCGCCGTCGGCGATATACACCGGATAGGCGTACATCATCACCTGCATCATGCCGAAACCGGCGACCCACAGACGCCACATCGCGCCACGTCGCTCATTGCGGGAAATTTCCTCGTTCTTCGCCGCGTCGTAGGGATAGGCCCGATAGCCAATGGCGGCGACTGCCCGCAGGATGTCGGACAGCTTGATGCGCGACTCGTCCCAGCGGACCCGCGCCCGCCGCGAGGCGTAATTGATGTCCACGGCGATCACGCCGGGCAATTTACCGATGTGCTGCTCGTTGAGCCAGATGCAGGCGGCGCAAGTGATGCCTTCGAGCAACAGGGAGGCTTCCCGCTCGTTCTCACCGAGCGCCTTGACGAAACTCTTCTGGAACTCGGCGTGATCGTAGAGCGCCATCTGCTCCAGGATCGCCGGCATGGCCTCGCGCGGCGACTCGGGCAGCGCGTCGCGACTCCGGTAGTAGTCGGCCAGACCGTTGTCCACGATCGACTGGGCCACCGCCTGGCAACCGTAACAACACATCGCCTTCGTTTCGCCGTTGATGACAACCGGCAGATCGACATCATCCGGAATGGGCAGACCGCAGTGATAACAGGAGGCTTGTGACATGCAACAAAAAAGGCACCGGAGTGCCTTTGCGGGTCAGGATGGACGCCAAGTATAGATTATTTGGTCCCCATCCGGATTGCTCCGTCCAGACGAATGACTTCGCCGTTCAGGTAAGCGTTCTCGGCAATATGCCGGACCAGCGCCGCATATTCCGCCGGTTTGCCCATGCGCGTGGGGAACGGCACCATCTTGTTCAGCGACTCCTGAACTTCGGCCGGCATGCCGAGCAGCATCGGCGTTTCCATGATCCCCGGTGCGATGGTCAGGCAACGGATACCGCTGCGCGCGAGTTCGCGGGCCACCGGCAGGGTCAGTGCCACGATCCCGCCCTTGGAAGCGGCATAGGCGGCCTGCCCGAGTTGCCCCTCGAAAGCGGCTACCGAAGCCGTATTGACGATCACCCCGCGCTCGCCGCCGGCATCCGGCTCGTTCTTCATCATGGCCTCGGCGGCAAGGCGAAGCATGTTGAAGGTGCCGACCAGGTTGATGTTGATGACCCGGGCAAAGCTGTCCAGACGATGCGGGCCTTCCTTGCCCAGCACCTTTTCGGCCGGAGCCACACCGGCGCAATTGACCAGGCCGTGAACGGCACCGAAGCGCGACAGGGCGGCGGCAATGGCGTTCTGTGCCGAAGCTTCGCTGGTGACATCGGTTTCGACAAAGATCGCGTTCTCACCCAACTCGCTGGCCAAGGCCTCGCCGGCATCGCGATTGACATCAACCAGGACTACCCGCGCCTCCGCTTCGAGCAGACCGCGCGCCGTCGCCGCACCCAGACCCGAGCCACCGCCGGTAACCACAAACACCTTATTTTTCAGTTGCATATGCTTTCTCCTGTAATTATTCGACAGCCCAAACCAAACGGTAGCGTATGGACTGAAGCAGCATATTAACCCTCCCAGCAACGCCAGCCAAATCCGCAAGCGCGATGCAGATGCTATGATTTGCCCACATCATTTTTCGCCCGGACGCGATGCCTGCCGGAAAGTACCAACTACTCGTCGTCGACAGTTCCAGCGCCAATCGCAAGCTGATCGGCGAATGCCTGTCCCAACTCGACGACGCCAGCGTCTCCCTGGCTGCCGACGGCCAATCGGCCGTGGAACTCATCGCCAGCACCCGACCGGATCTGATCCTGATCGACATGAACCTGCGCGACACCGACGGCATCAGCCTAGTTCGCAGAATACGCAACCGGGAATTGCTGGGCGCGGAAAACGACCTGAACCTGTGGACGCCGGCCATTTTCCTGTCCTCAGTCATGGATGAAGACATGCTCGCCCAAGGCATCATTGCCGGCGGCGACGACTTCCTGCACAAACCGGTCTCCGAAGTCATCCTGCTGGCCAAGGTCCGCGCCATGCTGCGCATCGTCGGCATGCAGCGCGACATTCACGCCGCCCACCGCCGACTCAAGCAGATTGCCACCCTTGACGGGCTCACCTGCATTCCCAACCGGCGTTACTTCGACGACACGCTGACCACCGAATGGAAACGCTGCCAGCGCGCCGGCGCACCGCTCAGCCTGCTGCTGATCGACATCGATTATTTCAAGCAATTCAACGACGCCTACGGCCACCAGGCCGGTGACCAATGCCTCAAGGCCGTCGCCTCGGCGCTCAACGAATCGCTGTTCCGGGTCGAAGACAGCGTCGCCCGCTACGGCGGCGAGGAATTTGCCGCCATCCTCCCCGGCACCGACGCTGCTGGCGCACTCGCCGTCGCCGAACGCATGCGCGCGTCGGCCAGCGAACTGCGCATCCCCCACAAACACGGCGTGGATAGCTTCGTTTCCTGCAGCATCGGCATTGCCAGCATCCACCCGGCCGCCGAACAGACGGCAGAACAATTGCTGCAGGCCGCCGACCACAGCCTGTACGAAGCCAAACACGCGGGCCGCAACCGTATCGTTCTGCATCCGGAATGCCGGACCTGAGGCAGGAAGCGCCGAGAAGGCCACGGGAGGCAGCGTGCGTAAACTGATCTACCTGGTCGCCCTTGCCGCAACCGGCACACTGGCCTGGCACTATCCTTTCCTGTTCGAACTCCCACTGATCATAGCCATCGGCGGCGCCTGGTGGGCGTTTCTCGCGCCGAACGGAGCACAGGAAAAGTAAAAAGGGGTTACGGCTTGACCGTAACCCCTTGAATTCTTTGGTGCCGTTGAAGTGAATCGAACACTCGACCTACTGATTACGAATCAGTTGCTCTACCAACTGAGCTACAACGGCACAGGCCACCCGACGAGCAGCACAGCGTAGAATTATAGCTTTTCCCCCTGGCTTCAGGCAACAAGGCTGCGACAAATGAATTTGCTGCGCGCGCTGGCAACGGTCAGCGGCATGACCCTGCTCTCCCGTATCCTCGGTTTTGTCCGGGATTTCGTCATTGCCCGGGCATTCGGCGCCGGAGCGGCGACCGATGCCTTTTTCGTGGCCTTCAAGCTGCCCAACCTGTTGCGGCGGATGTTCGCCGAAGGCGCTTTCTCCCAGGCCTTCGTTCCCATCCTCGGCGAATACAAGAATCAGCGCTCGCCGGAAGATACGCGGACGCTGGTCGACCATGTCGCCAGCCTGCTGTCGATGGCCCTGTTCGTCATCACCGCCATTGGCGTGGCCGGAGCACCGCTGTTGGTCTGGCTGTCGGCGCCGGGCTTCGCCGACGACGTGGGGAAATTCGAACTGACGGTGGCGCTGACCCGGGTGACTTTCCCCTACATCCTGTTCATGTCGCTGGTCGCGCTTGCCGGCGGCATCCTGAACACCTGGAGCCGTTTTGCCCTGCCCGCATTCACGCCGGTGCTGCTCAACCTCTCCTTCATCGGCATGGCCCTGTTTGCCGCGCCCTACTTCGAACCGCCGGTGATGGCGCTGGCCTGGGCGGTGTTCCTCGGCGGCTTCCTGCAACTGCTGATCCAGATTCCGGCATTGCGCCGCATTTCCATGCTGCCGCGGCCGTCGATCAACTGGCGGGCCGCCTGGGCCGATCCCGGCGTCAGACGGATCAGCACCTTGATGCTGCCGGCCCTGCTCGGGGTCTCGGTGTCGCAGATCAGTCTGCTGATCAACACCATCTTCGCATCCTTCCTGCAGACCGGCAGCGTCTCCTGGCTCTATTACGCCGACCGGCTGATGGAATTTCCGTCCGGCCTGCTCGGCGCCGCCCTCGGCACCATCCTCCTGCCGTCGCTGTCGCGCTGCCATGCCCGGCAGGATTTCGTCGAATACTCGCGCCTGCTCGACTGGGGACTGCGCCTGACCTTCCTGCTCGCCGCGCCGGCCGCGCTGGCGCTGGCGATCCTGGCCGTGCCGCTGATTTCGACCCTGTTCTTCCACGGCGCCTTCACCGCCAACGACGTCTGGCAAACCCGCCATGCACTGATCGCCTATTCGGTCGGCCTGACCGGACTGATCCTGGTCAAGGTACTGGCACCGGGCTTCTACGCCCGGCAGAACATCCGCACACCGGTCAAGATTGCATTGATTTCGCTGGCTGCCACCCAGGCCATGAACCTGGCGTTCGTCGGCTGGATCGCGCACGCCGGACTGGCGCTGTCGATCGGCCTGGCCGCCTGCCTGAACGCAGGCCTGCTCTACCGCGGGCTGCGCCGTGCAGGTATTTACACACCGGAAGCCGGCTGGCTGCTATTCTTCATGAAACTGTCCTGCGCCATGGCAGTCATGGGCGCCGCCCTGTGGTTTGCCAGCGGACCGGCGAATCTCTGGTTCGCCAGTCCGGTCGGCGAGCGCATCCTGCGTCTGTGCTGGCTGGTTCTGCTTGGCGCCGGCGCATATTTCGCTACACTATGGCTTCTCGGTTTCCGCCTGCGCGACTTCAAACGGCAGGCAGCACAATAATCAGGAGACTCACCATGCAACTGAGCAGCAGCAGTTTTGCCGATGGCCAGCGTATTCCCGGCGATTATTCCTTCTGCACGCCGGACCCCGCCCGGCATGTCTGCCTGGGTAGCAACCGCAATCCGCAACTGGCCTGGTCGGGCGCCCCTGACGGCACAAAATCCTTCGTCGTCATATGCCACGACCCCGACGTGCCGAGCAAGGGCGACGACGTCAATCAGGAAGGACGAACCGTTCCGGCGTCGTTGCCACGCGTCGATTTCTTCCACTGGGTTCTGATCGATCTGCCGGCCAGCATCGCCAGCATCGGCGAAGGCGAGTTCAGCGGCGAAGTCACACCCCGAGGAAAACCTGGCCCTTCGGCCGCCCACGGCGCCCGCCAGGGAATCAACGACTACACCGCCTGGTTTGCCGGCGATCACGACATGAGCGGCGACTACTACGGCTACGACGGCCCCTGCCCGCCGTGGAACGATGAAATCGTCCATCACTACGTATTTACCGTCTATGCACTCGATATCGAGCGCCTGCCGCTGGAGGGCCGCTTTGGCGGCGCCGAGGTCCGTGCTGCGATGGCCGGGCACATTCTCGCCCAAGCCAGCCTGACCGGGACTTACACGCTCAACCCGGCACTGACGGAATAAACCGGAAGGCACCATGCCCAGCGCACGTCCCGGCCTGATCACCCTGCTGCTGCTCGCATGGATCGGGCTGGGATCGGCGTTCGGGCTGGATTTCGAACGCCTCAGGGACACGCTGCTCGCCCGCCACGGCCAGGAGCCGCTGGCGCTGTTCGAGGACTGGCAGCGCATGCTCGGCAGCGCCCGCGGTACAGGCGAGCAGGAGCAGGTCCGGCGGGTGAACGATTTCTTCAATCAGCGCATCGCCTTCGACGACGACTACTCGCTGTGGGGCCAGACCGATTACTGGGCCACGCCGCTCGAAACCATGGCCCAGCGTCGTGGCGACTGCGAGGATTTCTCCATCTCGAAGTATTTTTCGCTGCTCGAACTCGGCATACCGGTCAGCAAGCTGCGCCTGGTGTATGTCCGTGCCACCCAGGCCGTGCCCGGCGGTGGCAGCATCCAGCAGGCGCACATGGTCCTCGCCTATTATCCGCGCCCCAACGCCGACCCGCTGGTTCTCGACAACCTGAACAAACGTATCCTGCCGGCATCGCAACGGCACGATCTTTCCCCGGTTTTCAGTTTCAACAGTGCAGGCCTCTGGCAAGGCACCGGCAACCAGACCAGCAGGAGCAACCTCTCCCGCTGGCAGGATCTGCTCGCCCGTGCCCGCGCCGAAGGCTTCCAGTGAGGTAAATGTCCATGTCCCTGTTCCGACAACTCTGGCTCGCCGTCATCGCCAGCACCATCATCGCCTTTGCCGGCAGCTTCATCGTCAGCATGGTGACCGCCCGCGACTATCTTGAGCAGCAGCTGGCGATCAAGAACAACGACAACGCCGCTTCGCTGGCCCTCTCCATGTCGCAACTGGACAAGGACCCGATCACCGTCGAACTGCAGGTCGCCGCCGTGTTCGACAGCGGCCAGTATGCCCAGGTCAGGGTGATCGACCCCGACGGCAAGCCGATGATCGAAAAGACCAGCCCGCCGTCCGCCGGTGGCGTGCCGGCCTGGTTCATCAGCCTGTTCCCGATCGAATCGCACCCCGGCTCGGCACAGGTCACCAACGGCTGGACCCAGTTCGGCACGGTCGAACTGGTCAGTCACAACCAGTTTGCCTACAGCGAACTGTGGAACGGCGCCTTCCGGCTACTCGTCTGGTTTGGTGCCGGCGGCGTGCTGATGGGCCTGATCGGCATGCAGATCCTGCTGCGCATCAAGCGTCCGCTCGATGCCGTAGTCGGCCAGGCACAGGCGATCAGCGAGCGTCGCTTCATCCGTATCGACGAACCCACCACCCCGGAACTGAAAAGCCTGGCCAGCGCGATGAATGCCATGGTCTCGCGAGTCAAGGCAATGTTCGAGGAAGAAGCCGCCCGCCTCGAACAGGTCCGCCGCGAAGCCACCCTCGACAGCCTGACTGGGCTGGCCAACCGCGCCTACTTCATGAACCAGCTGGCGTCGGCGCTCAACGACGACGACGCGCCGTCCAACGGCAGCCTGGTCATGCTGCGCCTGGCCGACCTGGCCGGGGTCAATCGCCGCCTCGGTCGCGAAAGCGCCGACGAACTGCTGCGCCGGATCGGCAGCCATCTGGCCGGCAACGTCAGCGCCCACCCCGGCGCCGCGGCTGCCCGTCTCAACGGCGCCGATTTCGCCCTGCTGCTCCCCGGCAACGACAACCCGGCACCGGTCGCCGACCAGTTGCTGGCCCTACTGCGCGACCTGGTCGCCGCCGGCCTGATCGACGGCGACGGCATCGGCCATATCGGCAGCGGCGTATATCGTCATGGCGAAAGCCTGGCCAGCCTGCTGTCCCGCGTCGACGCCGCGATTGCTTCCGCCGAGGGCGAAGGCAACCTGGGCTGGCGCTGCGCCAACAGCGACGATGCCCAATGCGCAAACAACAACGCCGACTGGAAGAAGGTGCTCGAATGCGCCATCGAGACCCAACGCCTGCGCCTGATCGAATTCCCCGTCGCCAACAGCAGCGGCACACTGCTCCACCTGGAATGCCCGCTGCGCCTGCAAGCCGCCGAGGATGGCGAATGGCTGGCCGCCGGCAGCTTCATGCCGGTCGCCTCCCGCCTGGCGATGACCAGCGAGCTCGACCTGGCCGCCGTCAACCTCGCGCTCGACCGCCTGGCGCTCGGCCTCCCTGCCGTAGCAGTCAACCTCTCCGGCGAATCCATCTACGACGCCGATTTCCGCCAGCGCCTGCATGCCATGCTCGGCAATCGCCGCGAACTGGCCGCCCGGCTCTGGCTGGAAGTTGCCGAAACCGGTGCCTTCCAGCACTTCGACGAATTCGTCGCCTTCACCGGCTTGATCCGCCCGCTCGGCTGCCGCCTCGGCATCGAGCACTTCGGCCGCCAGTTCAGCCAGATCGGCCGCCTGCACGATATCGGCCTGGATTACCTCAAGGTCGACGGCAGTTTCATCCGCGCCATCGACAGCCAGCCGGGCAACCAGGCCTTCCTCAAGGGGCTGTGCGGCATCGCCCACAACATCGGCCTGACCGTAATCGCCGAAGGCGTGCAAACCCAGGCCGAACTGGACATCCTGCCCGAACTGGGCTTCGACGGCGCCACCGGCCCGGCCGTGCCGAGGACCTGAGCGCATGGCCACCGAAATCGAACTCAAGCTGCGCCTCGACCCGAAGAACGTCCGCAAACTGCTCGCCCACCCCCTGCTGACCGGCACACCGAGCAGCAAGCAGCATCTGCTGAACACCTATTACGACACGCCGGAACTCGCTCTGCGTGCCCGCCGCGTCGCCATGCGCTTTCGCAAGAAGGGCTGGGAATGGCTGCTCACGGTCAAATCGGCCGAGCCCGCCAGCGGCGGACTGGCCGTGCGCAACGAATGGGAAACGGCGGCCGTCCCCGGCGTCTTCGACTTCACCCATGTCGACGCCACTGAACTGCGAAATTTCCTCGAACAGCACCGCGACCGCCTGGAGCCGGCATTCACCACCGATTTCCGGCGCCAGGCATGGTTGCTGCCGTGCGGTGAATCGCTCATCGAAATGGCGCTCGATCGCGGCCATATCGCGGCTCGGGGTCGTCGCGAAGCGATCTGCGAAGTCGAACTGGAACTGGTCTCCGGCCGCATCGAAGACATTTTTGCCCTGACCCGGCAACTACAAGCGCAGATCAACCTGCACCCGGCCGTCGCCAGCAAGGCCGAACGCGGGTACCGACTCTATCTCGACGAACCGCGCCAGGCATTTCGCGCCAAACCCCTGCCGATCAACGCCCGGCAAACGCCTGTGGCCGCCTTCCGCACCATCGCCCTGGGTTGTCTCGAACACTTCCAGCGCAACGAGGAAGGTCTGCTGGCCGGCGGCGAAGCCGAGTTCATCCACCAGGCCCGCGTCGCCCTGCGTCGCCTGCGCTCGGCCATCAAGTTGTTCGCCCCCGCCCTGCCGGAAGATTTCGTCGCCGCCTACGGACGCAGCTGGCAAACCCTGGCCGGCGCCCTGGGCGACGCCCGCAACTGGGACGTCTTCCTCGAAGAAACCCTGCCCCCGATCCACGCCGCCTTCCCGCACAACCACGACCTGCACCGCCTGCGCAACGAAGCCAGACGCCGCGTCAAATCGGCCCGCCACGCCATCAAGCACCTGCTCGCACTCAAGGAATACCCGCGCCTGATGGTCGAATTCACCGCCGCCGTGCATGCACTCACCGACACCGTCGACATCCCGCTGAAGCGCTTCGCCGACGAGCGCATCGCCGCCCACACCCGCAGCGTGCGCAAGATGGCCGAACAGTACTACACGCTCACCCCGGAACAACGCCACATCATGCGCCTGCGCTTCAAGAAACTGCGCTACGCAATGGAATTCATGACCCCGCTGCTACCGACGCGGGGCATGAAAACCTACCTCAACACCCTGGCCAAGCTGCAGGAAACCCTGGGGCTGATCAACGACCAGGTCACCGCCGAACTGCTGATCCACGAAGCCCTCGGCCAGAAATCCGCGACAGCGGCACACGGCTGGGTTGCCGGGCGGCATGAATTGCTGGTTGGGCAAGTGCCGGAATTGTTGACGGCGTGGTTGAAGGCGGCCCCGGAACGAACATAAGGCGGTTTCCCATCGTAGGCAATTGTTGTTTTTGTCTAGCATGGGAAACATTATGAAAACATGGCGCGCATCTCGACAACGCCAAGCTGTATTGACCCAGTCCGAACAGGATTTGTTCGGCGCGCCCCGCCTGGCTTTCGCCTATACGCAAAGCCGCATCACGCTTGACGCCCCCAGTCCCGCGGACATCCTGTGCACAGTCAGCACCCTCACCCTGACCGACCTCGCCGCTAGCAAGCTCCTGGCCAACGCCGACCGGCACGCGGACGACGGCATCTTCAGCCGCGACCTGATCGACCTGGCAATGATGAACCTTGATCTTGCCCACTTGCGTCAGGCTCTTGCCAAAGCCGAATCAGCCTACGGTCAGGCTATCCGGCGAGACCTGAACACCGCAATCGAACGCATGCACCAACGCCCTGGCTAGAACGCTGCATGCAAGCCATGGCCATCGATATTCCGCAAGCCGTGCTATGGCAGAGGATACGCACCTTGAAGCGGCTGTATGCATCAGAAACTCAATACTGGCAGTAGAACAAAGGAGCAACAAAAAACCCCAGGCCGCTAAGCACTGGGGTTTCAAAGGGGAAAGGGAAGTCAGGAAAACGTGGTCTATCCCCTATTTATCCTTCATCAGGCGCCCAGGCGGCAGGAACCAGAAGAAGAATTACAATTTACAACTTGAACGCCGGGCTGCTGCGGCGTTGCTTGATAGTCAGCATTGGCCGCCGGAGCAGCACCTGCATTGATGGCAGCACATGAGCGCGCTACCGGAGCAGTCAGTGGATTTACCGGTGGAATCTGAGCAAGTTCAGCTGCGTTTGCCTTAGCATACGCGGAAGCTTCCCCCAAGCATGCATTTTCAGCAGCACGAATCGTGTAATTCCGATATTGAGGTAGCGCTACAGCTGCCAAAATACCAATAATCGCCACAACGATCATCAGTTCAATCAGGGTAAAGCCTTGTTGAGCCTTTTGCATTTGAATCTCCTTTATTGGAAAGGCGGGAAGAACCGCTGATCTTTCACATACATCTTTCGTGCCAAGCGAAAGCCCGTTTGAAAACGCATTAAAATTCAAACAACTACCAAATAGCCCGCAAACAAGGCTGACAATTTACGTCAATCAAAGAGCCGAGACCTGTCAGAAAACACCACGAGTAATCAGCAATCCACCTGCCCCTGATCCAGAAACGCCTCCCCATAGCGCCGATGCACGCCCTGCCGCTGGAAGGCATCAAACAGGTCCGGGTCGATGTGACCGTTGCTGCGGAAGTTCTCCATGATCTTCATCGCTTCTGAGAGCTTCATTGGTTGCTTGTAGGGGCGGTCCTTGGCGGTCAGGGCTTCGAAGATGTCGGCGATGCCCATCATCCGGGCGGGCAGGCTCATTTCCTCGCGCTTCAGGCCTTTCGGATAGCCCTTGCCGTCCATGCGTTCGTGGTGGCCGCCGGCGTATTCGGGCACTTTCTGCAGGTGCTTTGGCCAGGGGAGCTGCTCCAGCATGCGGATGGTGGCGACGATATGGTGATTGATGATCTCCCGTTCCGCCGCCGTCAGGGTCCCGGCACGGATGCTGAGATTGTCGAGTTCGTCGGCATCGAGTAGCGGCACTTCCTCGCCGGCCGGGTTGCGCCAGTGGTAGTCGCTTGCGATCTGCTGGATGCGCGCCAGGTCCTCGTCGCGCATCCGTTCGGCGCCCTTGTTGGCCTGGCGCAGAAATTCCCGATCGGCATCGAGCTGTGCACAGAAAGCCTGGTATTCGGCTTCGGCATCAGCTTCATTCGCCCCGGCGGCAATTGCCTTCAGCTTGCGGATCTCGGCGTCGCGGCGCAGAACTTCGAAGCGGGTATCGACCAGTGCAATACGATCGAAGATGGTCTGCAGCTTGGTCGCTTTTTCAACGACATGCACCGGTGTCGTGACCTTGCCGCAGTCGTGCATCAGCGCAGCGATGCGCAGTTCGTAGCGATCCTTGTCGCTGAGCTTGAAATCGGCGAGCGGGCCGTCGTCGATGGCGTCGACAGCATCGGCCAGCATCATCGTCAGTTCCGGCACGCGCTGGCAGTGTCCGCCGGTGTGCGGCGATTTTTCGTCGATGGCCAAGTTGATGACCTGAATGAAGGATTCGAACAGGGTTTCCAGCTGTTCGACCAATTGCCGGTTGGTCAGCGCGATGGCGGCTTGCGAGGCAAGCGACTCGGCCAGTTGCTGATCGGCCTGTGAAAATATCTCGACCTCGCCGGTGGCCGGGTCGATGGCATTGATCAGTTGCAGGACGCCGATGATTTCCCCGGCATGGTCCTTCATCGGCACGGTCAGGAAGGAGCGTGAGCGATAACCGGTGTGGGCATCGAAACGGCGCGTCCCGGAGAAATCGAAGCCCTCGGCCTCATAGGCATCGGCAATGTTGATGGTCCGTCCCGACAAGGCGGCATGGGCGGCAACCATGCTGTCGTTCGGACGACCATCCGGATGATGCAGCGGCAGGTCGGAAAAGTTCTCGGTCAACGGCTTGCCGGTGGTGCCGCCGAACGCCAGTCCGAGCGAGTCGGTACGGACGATCTTGAATTGCAGGCGCTGTCCGTCTGGCGACGGGCGGTACAAGGTGCCGCCGTCGGCACGGGTGATTTCCTTGGCGGCAAGCAGTATCTTTTCAAGCAGGGTTTCGATGTCGCGTTCGGCCGACAGCGAGACGCCGATATCGTTGAGTTGCTCGAGACGGTGAAACAGGTCACTCAAGGTTTGCATTCCGGTTCTCCCGCATCGCTCAAAACGTCAGTACCAGTCCGTTGCTCAGCCGGCGTGGCGCCAGATGGCCGAGACAGGATTCGATTTCCGCCAGGGTGGTTTCAGCCTGCCCCGGTTTCAGGTGGGTGATATAAAGATCGCATGCCCGTTCCAGTTTTGCCAGCGAATCGGCCAGCATGGACGGGCAAAAATGCCGTGAAAGCACAGCCAGATCGCGTTCGCGATCCGGAAAAGCGCATTCGATGATCAGGATGCGCAGGTTGTCGATGGCGTTGACCGCCTGCCAGAAAACATCGCAAGGACCGGTGTCGCCGGAGAAGACAAGACTGCCTTGCCCGGAATCGATCCGGTAGGCCACAGCGGGCACCGAGTGGTCGACCGGCAACGGCAGAATTGTCCGCTCGCCGAGGCGTAACACCTGCCCCAAGGAAAGTTCGCGATAGCGCATGAACGGCGCATCTGCCGTTGGCAGACGAGAAAAATCGGGCCAGATCGTACCGTTGAAGACGTGCCGCTGCAGCGCTTCGATGACGGCCGCCGGGGCGTGCACCGTCAACGGCGTCTGCCGCATGCCGGCCACGGTATCGACGAGCAGCGGCAGGAAGGCGATGTGATCGAGGTGAGCGTGGGTCAGGCAGACGTGGTCGATCCGGCACAGTGCGTCCATCGACAGGTCGCCGACGCCGCTGCCTGCATCGATCAGGATGTCGCGATCGAGCAGCAAGGCGGTGGTCCGCTGCGCTGCCCCGCCGATTCCGCCACTGCAGCCGAGCACGCGCAGTTCCATGTCAGGCCTTCAGAAAAAATTCCATCTTGATGCCGGCAATTTCGATGACATCGTGATCACCCAAGGGGTGTGCCTGCGCATCGAGTTGTTCGCCATTGACCACGGGGAAGGAACTGCCCTCGACATGGGTGATGAAGTAGCCATGCGGGCGCCGCGCGATCACCGCGACCTGCGTGCCGGGCTTGCCGATGGTCGTCAGGGTCTTCTGCAGGGCCAGTTCCTTGCCGGCGTTCGGCCCGTTCAGCAACTGGATTGCCGCCGGCGGTACGGCCGTCGGCCGTGAACTCACGCCGACGTTGGAGCGCACGCCTTGCTCGCTCGGCGCGAGCTGCAGTTCCCCCGGCGCTCTGGGCGCCGGCGGCCGCTTGATCGCAGCATCGGCTTCTGCGGGCTGCGCCGCTGCGGCATCGGTCATGTACTTGAGTTTGTACTTGCCCAGTTCGATGACATCGTTGGCGCGCAGAAAATGTTTCTTGACCGGCTGACCGTTCACCAGTGTGCCGTTGGTGCTGTTCAGGTCCTCAAGGAAGGAATCGGCCAGGATGGTGACCACCACGGCGTGTTCGCCGGAAATGGCCAGATTGTCGATCTGGATGTCGTTATGCGGTTTGCGCCCGATCGTCAGACGCTCCTTGTCCAGCACGATTTCCTTGAGCACCAGACCATCCATGGAAAGGATCAGCTTCGCCATCTTTCATTCCCCATCACTTCAATTTGGCCAGCAGCTTGTGCCACCAGCCGCAGTGTACTGCGCAATCACCCATCACCCTGACCAGAATCACCGAGACGTTATCCCGACCGCCGTGGTCATTGGCTCTTTCGACCAGTTTTTCTGCCGCCTGCGCCAGGTTATCCCCATGCACCGCGATGACTTCGGCGATCTGCGCGTCGTCGAGCATGTCGTTGAGGCCGTCCGAACAGAGCAGCAGGATATCGCCCTGGCGAACATCATGTACACCGATATCGACCTCGACCTCGGGTTCGATCCCCAAGGCACGGGTGACAAGGTTGCGATTGTGCGAAACCTTGGCTTCGTCGAGGCTGATCAAGCCGCTGTCGATCTGCTCCTGAAGCAGCGAATGATCGCGCGTCAGGCAGCCCAGATTGTCGTCGCGCCAGCGGTAGGCCCGCGAATCGCCGACGTGCGCGACATAGACACGGTTATCGAGAAACCAGGCAAAAACCAGCGTGGTTCCCATGCCCGAGTATTTTTCCTGGGTTTGCGAGGCATGGAAAATCGCGGCGTTGGTGCCGCAAATCTCGTCGTTGACCAGTTGCTCCGGGTAGCTCAGCAACGCCGTCTCGTTGCTCGCATCGCGTAGCAAGCGCGAGAAAGCCGTCGACAACAGGCTGGTCGCCATGCCGCTGGCCACCTCGCCGGCGTTGTAGCCGCCCATCCCGTCGGCCAGTATGGCGATACCGAGATCGGCATCGGCAAATACCGCATCCTCGTTGTGCGAACGGACGACGCCCGGGTCGCTGCACAACGCGATGTCGAGCACTTCATGAAGACTCATTCGCCCCCCTCATACATCCTCCGGACTCTCCCTTAGCAACGCGGCATATTGTCGACGGGACAGGCCAAGCGGTCAAACCTTCGTTGCCCCCGACTCATTGCACCGGGATTTCCCGTCCCAGCCCCCGTTCGATCGCCGCCGCCAGCACGCGCACAGCAACGGCAAGGTCCTGGATGGCCATGCCCTGCGATTCGAACAGGCTGATCAGTTCGGCATCGCTGCGCCCCGGATGGCGACCGACGATGATTTCGCCGAGCTCGACCAGCTGGCGCGCCTGCAGCCGGCCTTTTTCCAGTAGTGGCAGCAAGTCACCGGCTTCAGCCAGCGCCGTCGGCACGGCATCGACTGTGATCAATCCACAACGGCGTATGGCAGCCTCGGAAAGCTCCTGGCGGATCAGCGCGTTCGAGCCGGCGGCGTTGATGTGCGTTCCCGGCTGCAACCAGTCGGCCTCGAACAGCGGCTTCGCCGCCGTCGTCACCGTGCCGAGCAGGTCGGCTTCGCGCACCGCGTCCTCGGCATCGGCGGCGGGTACCACCCGGCGCCCGGTCTGCTCGCTCAGGCGGGCACAGAAATCGCGCAGCTTGGCGGCATCGCGCGCCCACACCTTGACCAGCTCCAACGGCAACGCGGCGCAGATCGCCCGCACATGCCCTTCGGCCTGCCAGCCGCTGCCGAAGACACCGGCCACCGTCGCATCCGGGCGCGCCAGCCAGCGCGCGGCGACACCGCTGGCGGCGCCGGTACGCATCATGCCCAGGTAGTCGGCTTCGATCACCGCCTTCAACTGGCCACTGCCGGCATCGAACAGATGGACCAGGAAGCGGTTGCCGGAACGATTGCTGGTGTAGGCCTTGTAGCCGATCACGCCCTGTGCCGGCAGGGCGCCCTGGAGGATGTGCAACACCGTCTGCGGCAGACGGCTGCGCTGGCGCGGCGTATCCAGCGCCTGGCCGAGCGCGAGGTCGCGATGCGCCGATTCGACGCCGGCCATCGCCATGTCCACGGTCAACACCTGCTTGACGTCGTTTTCGCTCAGGAATATCGCCATGATTCGTTCTCCGGAAGATGGACGTAAAAAAGGCGGGCACGCGGCCCGCCTTCTTCGTCGAGCAAGGCTCGAAGTTTACAGCATGGCCTTGAGCAGCTTGGCCATTTCCGACGGGTTCTTGGTGACCTTGAAGCCGCACTCTTCCATGATGGCGAGCTTGGCGTCAGCGGTATCGGCACCGCCGGAGATGAGGGCACCAGCGTGGCCCATGCGCTTGCCGGCCGGGGCGGTCACGCCAGCGATGAAGCCGACGATCGGCTTCTTCATGTTGGCCTTGCACCACTGAGCGGCTTCGGCTTCGTCCGGACCGCCGATTTCGCCGATCATGATCACGGCGTCCGTATCCGGATCGTCGTTGAACATCTTCATGACGTCGATGTGCTTCAGACCGTTGATCGGGTCACCACCGATACCGACGGCAGACGACTGGCCGAGGCCCAGTTCGGTCAGCTGACCGACGGCTTCGTAGGTCAGGGTGCCGGAACGGGAAACGACGCCGATGCGACCCTTGCGGTGGATGTGACCCGGCATGATGCCGATCTTCACTTCGTCCGGGGTGATCAGGCCGGGGCAGTTCGGGCCGAGCAGCAGGGTCTTCTTGCCGCCCTTGGCTTCCTTTTCCTTCATCTTGTTGCGCACCATCAGCATGTCGCGGACGGGGATGCCTTCGGTGATGCAGATGGCCAGATCGAGGTCGGCTTCGACAGCTTCCCAGATCGCGGCAGCGGCACCGGCGGGCGGCACGTAGATGACGGACACGGTGGCGCCGGTTTCAGCGGCGGCTTCCTTGACCGAAGCGTAGATGGGGATGTTGAAGATCGACTCGCCGGCCTTCTTCGGGTTCACGCCGGCAACGAAGCATTCCTTGCCGTTTGCATACTCCTGGCACTTTTCCGTATGGAACTGACCGGTCTTGCCGGTGATGCCCTGGGTGATGATCTTGGTGTTCTTGTTGATCAGGATAGACATTCGGTGGCTCCTTACTTGACCGCGGCAACGATCTGGGTGGCGGCCTCGGCCATGGAATCGGCAGAGATGATGGGCAGGCCGGAATCCTTGAGGATCTTCTTGCCCAGGTCTTCGTTGGTGCCCTTCATGCGGACGACCAGCGGCACCGACAGATTGACTTCCTTGGCTGCAGCGACCACGCCGGTGGCGATGGTGTCGCACTTCATGATGCCGCCGAAGATGTTGACCAGGATGCCCTTGACCTTGGGGTTCTTGAGCATGATCTTGAAGGCCTCGGTGACCTTCTCGGTCGTGGCACCGCCGCCGACGTCGAGGAAGTTGGCCGGCTCGGCGCCGAACAGCTTGATCGTGTCCATGGTGGCCATGGCCAGACCGGCACCGTTCACCAGGCAGCCGATGTTGCCGTCGAGCGAGATGTAGGCCAGGTCGAACTTGGAAGCTTCGATTTCGTCGGCGTCTTCTTCGTCCAGGTCGCGCATGGCGACGATTTCCGGCTGGCGGAACAGAGCATTGGAGTCGAAGTTGAACTTGGCGTCGAGCGCCTTGACGGTACCGTCGGCTTCGTGGATCAGCGGGTTGATTTCAGCCAGCGAAGCGTCGGTTTCCATGTAGCAGGTGTACAGCTTCTTCAGCGTATCGATACACTGCGGAATCGAGGCTTCGTTCATGCCCATGCCCTTGGCCAGGGTCAGCGCCTGCTCGTCGGTCAGGCCGACCAGCGGGTTGATGAAGACCTTGACGATCTTTTCCGGGGTCTTGTGGGCGACTTCTTCGATGTCCATGCCGCCTTCGTACGAGGCCATCATGGCGACCGATTGCGTGGCACGGTCGGTCAGCGCGGCAACATAGTATTCGTGCTGGATGTCGGCGCCTTCTTCGATCAGCAGGTGACGGACCTTCTGGCCTTCCGGACCGGTCTGGTGCGTGATCAGCTGCATGCCGAGGATCTGGCTGGCGTACTCACGCACTTTTTCCAGAGAGGTTGCGACCTTGACGCCGCCGCCCTTGCCACGGCCGCCTGCGTGGATCTGCGCCTTGACGACCCAGACCTTGCCGCCCAGGGTTTCAGCTGCCTTGACCGCGTCTTCGACGGTCGTGCAGTGAATCCCGCGCGGAACCGTAACGCCGAATTTCTTCAGGATTTGCTTGCCCTGATATTCGTGAATTTTCATGCGCTTTCCTTGCGTTGAGTTGAGTTGCGAGCTTTGAGCGGCGCCGAACATCCCCCTGGCCCCGCCCGGTTATACTTCTTCGAGCCGAAAATCTTACCACAGCCGCAACAAATTATTGCAGGCCAAAATTCATAATTACGAAGCGCTTTCACTCAGGCGGATGACCTTGACCATCAACGGCAAAAGCAATGCCGCTGCCGCCACCAGCGCAATCACCGCTGCCAGCCAGAAACCGGCAACCCCTAGCGCCGGTTGCCAGCGATAGCACAGCCAGGCACCGCCGCCCAGGGCGATCCCCCAGAAGCAGAAAGTCTGGATCAGCATCGGCACGAAAGTCACCCGACAGGCTCGCAGCACATGGCCGGCGATGGTCTGCAGGGCATCGAAGAACTGGTAGATCGCGACATAGACGATCAGACTCAGCGCCACCCCGCGCACCGCCGGATCGTCGGTATAGGCCGCCACCAGCGGCTCGGCGGCCAGCCACAGCAGCACCCCGAGCAGCAGGGAGAGCGAGGCCGACAGATACAAGGCAGCGCGCACCGTCACCCGCAGCCGTGCCCAGTCGCGCGCGCCGAGCAACTGACCGACCGCCGCCAGCGTGGCAATCGCCAGCGACAGCGGCAGCATGTAGGCGAGTGCCGACAGGTTGGCGATGATGCGATGACCGGCGACTTCGGTTGCGCCGAGCGAAGCGACGAACAGGGCGACCAGCGTGAATGCCGTGATTTCGACCAGATTGGAAAATCCCATCGGCAGGCCCAGACGCAGCAACTGGCGCCAGACCGGCCAGCGCGGCGCCTGCCAGGCGGCAAACGGTCGATAGCGGCGACCGAGCGAACCGAAATTCAGCCACAGCGCCCCCGTCGTACAGGCCAGCCAGCCAATTACGATGTTCGACAGGGCGCAACCGACAACCCCAAGAGGCTCGCCCAGCCAGCCCTGCAAGGCCAGCCCCCAGGCAAGCACGGCGTGAATGGCCAGTCCCGCCAGCCCGATGCCCATCAACACCCGCGGTCGCCCGAGGGCATTGCAGAAGGCGTAGAAGGTACGATAGAGCAGCGCCGCCGGCAGGCTCCAGGCGAGCAGGCCGAGGTATTCGCGGACTTTGGCATCGACCGCCGCATCCATGGCGAAGAGGTCGAGCACGAAACCGGGATGACGCAGGAAGAGCATGCCGGGCAGACTGAGCAGCAGCGCCAGCCAGAAACCCTGCTGCAGGATGCCGGCCACTTCGTCGCCGCGACGGGCGCCGTGCAGATGCGCGACCAGCGGCGCCACCGCCTGAACCACGCCGACCAGGGCGAACACCAGCGAAATATGGATGCCGCCGCCGATGGCGACCGCCGCAAGGTCGGCCGGGCTGACGTGGCCGAGTACCGCCGTGTCGACGACCATCATGCCGATCGACGCAAGCTGGGCAACGAGAATGGGAAAGGCGTGGCCAATCAGGCCACGCATTGCGCTCAGCACGGACAGACGATCAGACGATGCGGGCGCGCAATCCGGGCAGGCCGTCGACGCCGCCTTCGAGCAGGTCGCCGCGTAACAGCGGCCCGACCCCGGCCGGCGTGCCGGTGTAGATCAGGT
>DKNF01000268.1 GCA_002470165.1 Betaproteobacteria bacterium UBA7395
TGCTGGCGCTCAATGCCGCCATCGAAGCAGCCCGTGCCGGCGAGCAGGGACGCGGCTTCGCCGTGGTGGCGGACGAAGTGCGCAAGCTGGCCGAACGTACCGCCCTGTCGACCCAGGAAATCTCGACCACGGTGTCGGCCATCCTGCAGGAAACCGACAATGCCGTCGGGCGCATGCAGTCGGTCAGCAGCAACATGACCGGCAGCGTCGAACTGGCGCGCGAAGCCGGCGAATCGCTGACCACCATCGACGAGCGCGCCGAGCAGACGGTCAGCGTGATCATGCATATCGCCGACGGAA
This sequence comes from Betaproteobacteria bacterium UBA7395, assembly GCA_002470165.1. Lineage (GTDB taxonomy): Bacteria > Pseudomonadota > Gammaproteobacteria > Burkholderiales > Rhodocyclaceae > Azonexus. The sequence goes on from DKNF01000268.1 coordinate 301, forward strand.
CCCGGGAGCAGAGCGCCGCCAGCCAGGAAATCGCGCGTCTGGTCGAGCATATCGCCCAGGCCGCCGAAGGCACCAACGAGCGCGCGCTCGGCAACCGTCAGCGGGCGCAGGAGCTGGAGCGCCTGGCCGCCGAATTGCAGGCACAACTTTCCCGTTTCACCACCTGAACGATTAGAATCGGGATCTCCCAATTTCCCAGTGCACGGCGCCTCGCGGGGCGCCGTTTTCATTGCCGACGATGCCCTATCTGAAACTTTCCGATGCCTGTCTCGCCTACGGCCATGTGCCGCTCCTGGATCATGCCGAGTTCCAGCTCGATCCGGGCGAGCGCGTCGCCCTGATCGGCCGCAACGGCACCGGAAAATCGTCGCTGCTGGCGGCGATGGCCGCCGGTTCCGGCAAGGGGCGGCTGGACGACGGCGAGGTCTGGGTGCAGCCGGGTATCCGCGTTGGTTACGTGCCACAGGAGCCGCCGTTCGATCCGGAACACTCGGTGTTCGAAGCCGTGATTTCAGGCATGGGCGAGACCTCGACCCTGCTCGCCGAGTATCACGAGGTATCGCACCGCCTCGGCGAAGGGCAGGGCGATCACGACGCCCTGCTGGCGCGCATGGATACGCTGCAGCACGAACTCGAGGCGCGCGGCGCCTGGGCCTACGAGGCGCAGGCGGAAAAGGTCATCGCCCGTTTCGGGCTCGATCCGGAAGCGCGGGTCGGCAGCCTGTCCGGCGGTCAGAAGAAGCGCCTGGCGCTGGCCCAGGCCCTGGCCGTTGCGCCGGAGGTGCTGCTCCTCGATGAGCCGACCAACCACCTCGACATCGCCGCCATCGAATGGCTGGAGACGATGCTGATCGAATCGGGCGTGACCCTGCTCTTCATCACCCACGACCGTTCCTTCCTCGATCGGGTCAGCACCCGCATCGTCGAGCTCGACCGCGGCCAGCTGGCCAGTTTTCCCGGTAACTTCACGCAGTACCAGCAGCGCAAGGAAGCGATGCTGCACGAGGAGGCGCTGGCCAACGCGCGCGCCGACAAGCTGCTCAAGGAAGAGGAAGTGTGGATCCGCAAGGGCGTCGAGGCGCGGCGCACGCGTGCGGTGTTCCGCGTCCAGCGCCTTGACCGCCTGCGCGCCGAACGCCAGGCGCGGCGCGAGCGCATGGGCAAGGTTAACCTGCAGCTCGAAGTCGGCGACAAGAGCGGCAAGCTGGTCGCCGAACTTGATCATGTCGTCAAATCCTACGGACAGCGGCCCATCGTCGCCGATTTCTCGGCGCGCATCCAGCGCGGTGACAAGATCGGTCTGATCGGTCCCAATGGTGCCGGCAAGACGACGCTGTTACGGCTGATTCTCGGCGAACTGCAGCCGGACGCCGGCAGCGTGCGCCAGGGGACGAAGATGGAAATCGCCTACTTCGACCAGTTCCGCACCCAGCTCAATCCGGATTCGACGCTGGCCGATGTCATCTCGCCGGGCTCCGACTGGGTCGAGATCGGCGGCGCCCGCAAGCACGTGATCGGCTATCTGGAAGATTTCCTGTTCGCACCGGAACGCGCCCGTTCGCCGGTCAGCTCCCTCTCCGGCGGCGAACGCAACCGGCTGCTGCTGGCCCGGCTGTTCGCCAAGCCGGCCAACGTGCTGGTTCTCGACGAGCCGACCAACGACCTCGATATCGACACTCTGGAACTGCTCGAACAACTGCTCCAGGACTACGACGGCACGCTCTTCCTGGTCAGCCACGACCGGACCTTCCTCGACAACGTCGTCACCCAGACCATCGCCGCCGAAGGCAACGGGCGCTGGAAGGAATACGCCGGCGGCTACAGCGACTGGGCCAACTACCAGGCGAGCCAGCCCAAGGTCGTCGTCGACAAGCCGAAGAGCGAAGCCAAGCCGGCCGCGAAGCCCGCCGAAACGGCGAAGGCCAAAGCCGACAAGCTGAGCTGGAAGGAACAGCGCGAGCTGGAGGCGCTGCCGGAAAAGATCGCCGCGCTGGAAGCCGAACAGGCGAAGCTGACCGCATTGCTCGAAGACCCAGGCCTCTACCAGCGCGACGCGCTGGGCGCGCAGAAGGCGTCCGAGCGGCTGGCGGCGATCGACGACGAGTTGCTGGCGCTGCTCGAGCGCTGGGAAAATCTGGAAGCCCGTGTCGGGAACCCTAACTGAAACGGCGGATCGAAGACCGATGACCCTGACCAAACCCACTTGGCGCACCCCGCTGATCATCCTGATCGCCGGCTGCGTGATCCTCACCCTGTCGATGGGCGTGCGCCACACCGCCGGCCTGTTCCTGCAACCGATGACGCTGGACCACGGCTGGAGCCGGGAGACCTTCTCCTTTGCCATTGCCCTGCAGAACCTGATCTGGGGCCTGGCTTCGCCGTTTGCCGGGGCGCTGGCCGACCGCCACGGCGCCGGGCGCACCGTGGTCGGTGCCGCCGTGCTTTATGTGCTCGGCCTGGTGCTGATGTCGCAGGCCGCCTCGCCGCTGACCTTCGACCTGACGGCCGGCGTGCTGATCGGTCTTGGGCTGTCGGGGACGACTTTCGCAGTGATCATGGGCGTCATCGGCCGGCACACGACGCCCGAGAAACGCAGCCTGGCGCTTGGCATTGCCAGCGCCGGCGGCTCCTTCGGCCAGTTTGCCGTGCTCCCTATCGGTCAGGCGCTGATCACCGCCTACGGCTGGCAGAGCGCGCTGGTCCTGCTCGCTTGCGGGGTCGGCCTGATCGCCCCGCTGGCCTACGCCATGGCCGACGGCCACAAGCCGGCCGCCGGCGGTGGCCAGTCGATTGCCCAGGCGCTGCGCGAGGCCGGTGGCCAGAAGAGCTTCCACTACCTGTTCTGGGGCTATTTCGTTTGTGGCTTCCAGACGGCCTTCATCATGCTCCACCTGCCGTCCTTCCTGGTCGACGGCGGCCTGACCGCCAATGTCGGCATGACCGCGGTGGCGCTGATCGGCCTGTTCAACATCTTCGGTTCCTTCCTGTTCGGCTGGGCCGGCGGCTGCGGCAGCAAGAAGAACCTGCTGGTGCTGATCTATGCGGCGCGGGCGGTGGCCATCCTGATCTTCATGATGCTGCCGCTGACCACGGTCAGTGCCTGGGTGTTCGCGGCGGTGATGGGCATCCTCTGGCTGGGCACGGTGCCGCTGACCAACGGCCTGGTGGCGCAGATCTTCGGCCTGCGCTACATGTCGATGCTGACCGGCATCGTCTTCCTCGGCCACCAACTCGGCAGCTTCCTCGGCGCCTGGCTGGGCGGGCGCATCTTCGACCAGACCGGTTCCTACGAACTGGCGTGGATCATCGCCATCGTGCTGTCGGTGCTGGCGGCGCTGTGCTCCTGGCCGATCAATGAGAAGCCGCTGCTGCGGCCGGCGACCGCATGAAACCGCAATGGCGCTGGTTCCTGGCCGGGGTCGGGCTGGCCCTGGCCGGCGTGTTGCTGGCCCTCATCTTCATGGCCTACCAGATGCCGGAACTGCTGCTCGACTGGACCAATCTGAACTATTGCGGTTGATCGTCGTCCGGGACGCCAAGGTGCCTGCGGACTGCATCCGGGGTCAGGTGCAGTAGTTCGCCGATGTCGCGGTAGTCGTCCGGCAGGGCCGGGTCGTCCCAGCCATGCGCCGAATGGCGGGCCAGGCGGACGGCCAGCGAAACGTTGCGTACGCGGACCTGATCCTGATGCTGGTCGTCGATCAGCAGGGACAGCAGGTCGGGCAGGTGCCAGACCTTGCACAGCGCGACCTGGATGTCCTGATAGGTCAGCCCCAGCACCTGATACTGGGCTTCGGCACTGCGCATCGTCGGCTGCGCCTGTTGCCGGGCCTGGATGTCCAGCGCCAGGCTGGGGGCGAAACACCACACCAGGATTTCCGCCAGATCGTGCAGCAGCGCGGCGATGCGGATTTCCTCGAGATTCATGTCCTGGCGCCGGATCGCCCAGTCCTGTGCATAGTCGGCAGCGCGCTGGGCGCGCCGGATGACGTGAAGGACGCCGAGCAGCGCGTGCGGGTCGTGCGCCTTGAGCGCGTCTTCGATGCTCGGCAGGTTGTCGAAACGGCGGAAGAAGGGCAGCAGTCCGGACATCATCACGGCGCCGGCAATGGTCGTGATGTCGTGCTGCAGCGAGCGGCCGCGGAACGGCTGGATATAGGCCAGCACGCGCACGGTCATGATCGGGTCGCGCAGGATCAGGTGAGCCAGTTCGCGGGCATCGAGATCGTCGAGGTCTTCGCGCATTTCGCCCAGCCGTCTTTTGGTCGCGCGCAGCACGGGCAGGCTGTTGTTGCTGAACAGCAGAACCCAGGCGTCCCGGTCGGGTAAAGGGTGGTCGATCATGCGCTCGATGTCCGCGAAAGACTGTATGGCCCGGAGTGTAAGTGGCGGCATCGCGGCGGGCAAGCGATACCCCATGCAATAATGCAGCCCTTGATCAATTCCGGATGTCCGCCATGCGTTACCAGATCGTTCCCGTTACGCCCTTCGAACAGAATTGCACCATTTTCTGGTGCGAAAACACCCGGCAGGCGGTGGTGATCGACCCCGGCGGCGATATTGAACGCATCCTGCGGGCGCTGGAAGCCGAGCAACTGACGCTGGCGAAAATCCTCGTGACCCACGGCCATATCGATCATGCCGGTGCAGTTGCCGCGCTGGCCGAACGCTGTGGCGTGACGATCGAAGGACCGCACGCGGAAGACGCGTTCTGGATCGAGGGCATGGCCCAGCAGAGCCGGATGTTCGGTTTTCCGGAGGCGGCTGCCTTTACGCCGGATCGCTGGCTCAACGATGGCGACAAGGTCAGCTTCGGCGACATCGAACTCGACGTGCTGCACTGCCCCGGACATACGCCGGGCCATGTCGTCTTCTTCCACGCGCCGAGCAAGCTGGCCCAGGTTGGCGACGTGCTGTTCCAGGGCTCGATTGGTCGTACCGATTTCCCGCGCGGCGACCACGACACGTTGATCGCCTCGATCAAGAACAAGCTGTTCGCGCTGGGCGACGATGTCGATTTCATCCCCGGCCACGGGCCGATGTCGACGCTCGGCGAGGAGCGTCGCTACAACCCCTTCCTCAGCGGCCGTTTCGGCTGATCAGGCGGCCGTGTGAATGCGGCCGGCCCAACTCAATGCCTGCATCTGGGCATCGACGAAACGGGCCGGGTCTATTCCCAGTTCCGCGAGCAGTCTGCTTGCCTCCGGCAGGTTGCGGCGGTCGGCGGCCTCCAGTGCCAGCAGCAGTTTGCCGGCGGTGCCGCCGTGGTGCGCCAGCGCCTCGTTGACCGTGCCCGCCAGCGGCAGTTGCTGCAGGATTTCCGCCATCGGCATGTTGAGCAACACGTCCAGCAGCGAAAAGCTGCCGATCATGAAAGCGCCGTCGGCCAGGTTGGGCAGGTCGGGCGCAGGGCTCAGTTCCACTGACAGCAATTCCATCAGCCGGCCGCGAATCGCAGCCTTGTAAAGCAGGGGGTTGGGGTGATGATCGTTTTCCGGGTCGGCGTAGATCAGCAGTTGCAGCCAGCGTTCCAGTTGCCGGCGGCCGAGCAGGTTGATGGCCTGGGCAAAGCTGGTGATCGGCGTGCGCGGGGCGATGGCGGCCGAATTGACCAGGCGCAGCAGGCTGTAAGAAAGCTTGGTTTCCTGGCGGAAAATCTGATCGAGCTCTGCCGTGTCGGCGTCCTGAGCGATCAGGGCGAGCAGCTGCAGCATCTTCTGGCGCGTCGTGTCGGCTTTTTTGCCCGGTGCGGCGCGAGTCATCAGGTATTCGCCGGTGCACAGGGTGCAGGCGTGGCCATGTGCCCAGTCGCGGTCACTGTGATTCTGCACGCCGGTGGCGACGATCGTCGTTCTTGCCGAGAGGCCCTGCAAGGTAAAGGGCGGCAGGGTCCTGGCCTGGCTGGTGGTGATCAGCAGATGTTCCCAGGCGCCGCTGGCCGGAAGTTTGCCGTTGGCGGCCAGTGCCAGTGCCAGCTTGCGCTTCGACTGGCGCAGGGTGCTTTCCAGTGGGTCGGGCTGGGCCGAAGGGCAGGTGTGAAACGTGGCGATCAGGCGTGCCGGGCTGCCGCCGTCCAGCGGCGCCGCCGGCAGGAACCAGGGGTGCCGGTGGTCGAAAGCATCGAGCAGCGGGTGCCGGACGATGTATTCTGTGGCCTGAGGATTTTCAGAACCGTTGGCGGACAGTTCGACGAGGTAGCCACCGCAGGCATCGACCGGGTCGAGTAGGGGGTGGATGAAGGTGTGGACCTGGGATGTCATGTTCTGCCGTTGCAGGAGTTTTGCGGGATGGTAGCAAATTCGCCGGCGTATTGGGGGGAGGCTTCGCGCGCACTGGCGGCGGACGATGCCGTGATGGCCGGGCTGGTCGCCCGCCACGGCGAGGCGTCGCTGGTTTCCCGGGGCGACCCCTTTGCCACGCTGGCCCGTTCCATCGTCGGTCAGCAGATTTCAGTGAAGGCCGCCGACAGTGTCTGGGCGCGCTTTGTCGAGCGTTTGGGGCCAGTTGCTCCGGAACAGGTGCTGCGCTTGGGCGCCACGGGGCTGGTGGGTTGCGGCCTGTCGCAGCGCAAGATCGAGTACCTGTGCGATCTGGCGGCGCACTTCGCCGATGGCCGGCTCGATCCGGTCGGCTGGGCGGACCGGGACGATGCCGAATTGATCGCCGAATTGTGCCGGGTGCGCGGGATAGGGCGATGGACGGCGGAAATGTTCCTGATTTTCAACCTGATGCGCCCCGATGTCTTTCCACTTGACGACATCGGCCTGCAACGGGCGGTAGGCGCACACTACCTGAGCGGCGAAAAGCCCTCGCGACAGGTGTTGGCGGATTTTGGCGAACGCTGGCGGCCGTGGCGTTCGGTGGCGACCTGGTATCTCTGGCGCAGCCTCGATCCGGTGCCAGTTGAGTACTGATCGATTGACCGTCTGCCCTTTGGGGTAAAATGCGCGCCAACTTCAGAACCGAGCAGTCCATGAAAACTAGTTTTCTCGATTTCGAGCAATCCATCGCTGACCTCGAAGCCAAGATCGAACAGCTCCGCTTCGTCCAGGACGACAGTGCCGTCGATATCTCCGAGGAGATCGGGCGGCTGGAGAAAAAGAGCGCCCAACTGACCAAGGACATCTACGCCAAGCTCACGCCCTGGCAGATTTCCCAGGTGGCCCGCCATCCGCAGCGGCCGTATACGCTCGACTACATTCAGCACATCTTCACCGATTTCGAGGAGTTGCACGGCGATCGCGCCTTTGCCGACGACCATGCGATCGTCGGCGGCCTGGCCCGTTTCAACGGTCAGGCGGTGGTCGTCATCGGCCACCAGAAAGGTCGCGACACCAAGGAAAAGATTTACCGCAACTTCGGCATGCCGCGTCCGGAAGGCTATCGCAAGGCCCTGCGCCTGATGAAGCTGGCCGAGAAATTCGGCCTGCCGGTGATGACCTTTGTCGACACGCCCGGCGCCTATCCCGGCATCGGCGCCGAGGAGCGCGGCCAGTCCGAAGCCATCGGCCGCAATCTTTACGTGATGGCCGAACTGAAGGTGCCGGTGATCGTCACCATCATCGGTGAAGGCGGTTCCGGCGGTGCGCTGGCCATCGCTGTCGGCGATACCGTGCAGATGCTGCAATATTCGACCTATTCGGTGATCTCGCCGGAAGGCTGTGCCTCGATCCTGTGGAAGAGTGCCGACCGCGCGCCGGATGCCGCCGAGACCATGGGGATCACGGCCCAGCGCCTGAAAACCCTGGGGCTGATCGACCGCATCGTCAACGAACCGGCCGGCGGCGCCCATCGCGACCATGTCGCCATGGCGGCCAATCTCAAGAAGGCACTGCAGGAATCCCTCAAGCAGTTGTCGGCCCTGCCGGTCGACGAGTTGCTGGCCCAGCGCTACGAGCGTTTGATGAGCTATGGGCGGTTCAAGGAACAAGCCGTTTCCTGACCTGGCTGCCCGGGTCGGCGCCTTTGTCGCCGACCGCTGCGTCGGCGATGCGCCGATCTGCGTCGGCTTGTCCGGCGGCTGCGATTCGGTGCTGCTGCTCGCGCTACTCGGTCGTCTGGGCTGGCCGGCGGGCCTCACCGCGATCCATGTGCACCACGGACTGTCGCCGCATGCCGACGCGTGGGCGCAATTCTGTCATGACTATTGCCGACAACTGGGCATCCCGTTGGCGGTTGTCCGGGTTTCCGTCGACCGCAGCAGCGGTTGCGGTGTCGAAGCGGCCGCTCGCGATGCCCGTTATGCGGCATTTGCCGCGCATCTGCCGGCCGCTTGCAACCTGTTGCTGGCCCAGCACCGCGGCGATCAGGCCGAGACCGTGCTGTTCAATCTGCTGCGCGGCAGCGGCGTTGCCGGCGCAGCCGGCATGCGCGAGCAACGGGCCTGGCAGGGGCGGCGCATCCTGCGCCCCTTGCTTGGTGTGCCCCGGGCCGAGATCGAAGCCTGTGCCCGGGAACTCGGTCTGCATTGGGTCGAGGACGAAAGCAATGCCGATACCGGGTTTTCGCGCAATTTCCTGCGCCATCGGCTGCTGCCCGAGATCGCCTGCCGTTTTCCCGGCGCCGAGGCCGCGCTGGCGCGGGCCGCCGACAATTTCCGCGAGGCGGCGGACCTGCTCGATGAACTGGCGGCGGCCGACTGGCAGGCGGTGGCGGTTGGCGATCATGCCTGCCTGGCGGGCTTGCGTACCCTGACGATGGCGCGCCTGAAGAACCTGCTGCGCTGGCGCCTGCAGATGCTGGGCTGGCAAGTGCCGGTGGCCGACCGGCTGACCGAGTTTGCCCGCCAACTGCTCAGTGCCGCGCCCGACCGGCATCCGGAACTGTCCCTGCCGGCGGGACGGATGCGCTTGTCGCGCGGGCGGCTGGCCTGGTTGCCGAAGGAATAACAATTGGTTACCGAGCGCCTTTCCCCTGTCGGAAGGCTTCAGTTACAATCACCGGATTAATTTCACGCATACAGGCCATGATTACCGGATCCCTTGTCGCCATCGTTACGCCCATGCACGAGGATGGCAGCCTCGATTTGAATTCCCTGCGCAATCTGGTCGACTTCCACGTCAAGGAAGGCACCGATGCCATCGTTGTTGTCGGTACGACCGGCGAGTCGCCGACGGTCAATGTCGAGGAACACTGCGAATTGATCAAGCTCACCGTCGACCACGCGGCCGGCAGGATTCCGGTGATCGCCGGGACCGGCGCCAACTCGACGGCGGAAGCCATCGAGCTGACCCGTTTTGCCAAGGAAGCCGGTGCCGACATGGCACTGTCGGTCGTGCCCTACTACAACAAGCCGACCCAGGAAGGCCTGTACCGCCACTTCAAGGCCATTGCCGAAGCCGTCGAACTGCCGGTGCTGCTGTACAACGTGCCGGGGCGCACCGTTGCCGACATGAGCAACGACACCATCCTGCGCCTCGCCGAAGTGCCCGGCATCGTCGGCGTCAAGGACGCCACCGGCAACATGGACCGTGCCTACGACCTGATCCAGCGCGCGCCCAAGGGCTTCGCGCTGTACAGCGGCGATGATCCGACCTGCGTGCTGTCGATCATGATGGGTTTCCACGGCAATATCTCGGTGACGGCCAACGTCGCTCCCCGCCTGATGCATGAAATGTGCGTCGCTGCGGCGGCCGGCGATGTCGCCAAGGCCAAGGACATTCATTTCCGTCTGCTCGGTCTGCACCGCGATCTGTTCTGCGAGGCCAACCCGATTCCGGTCAAGTGGGCGGTCAGCCGCATGGGCCTGATGCCGGCAGGTATCCGTCTGCCGCTGACCCCGCTGTCCGAAGCCAATCAGGCTCGCGTACTGGCCGCGATGCGCCAGGCTGGCATCAATGCCTGACGGAGTATGAAAAAGATGAATCGTCGGATTTCCGGTTTTACCCTGAGCATCATCGCCGTTGCTGTCGCCGGTTGCAGCATGCTGCCCGATTCGCGCAAGATCGATTACAAGTCCGCCGGCAAGGTGCCGACGCTGGAGGTGCCGCCGGACCTGTCGCAGATCAGTCGCGATGATCGCTATCTCGTGCCCGACGATGCCGGTCGCGGCTCGGCAACCTTCTCCGCTTATGCAGCCGAGCGTCAGCCTGGCGCCCAGGCAGGGCAGACCTTCGTCCTGCCCGATGTGGAAAAGGTCAGGGTCGAGCGTTCCGGCAGCCAGCGCTGGCTGGTCGCCGCCGTGCCCGCCGATGTCTTGTGGGACACGATCAAGGATTTCTGGCAGGAAACCGGCTTCATCGTCAATATCGAGCGTCCGGAAGCCGGCGTGATGGAAACCGACTGGGCGGAGAACCGGGCCAAGATTCCGTCGGACATCATCCGCAATACGCTTGGTCGCCTGATCGATTCCCTGTATTCCACGGGCGAGCGGGACAAGTTCCGTACCCGTCTGGAGCCGGGCAGCACGCCGGGAACCACCGAAATCTACATCAGCCACCGGGCGATGGAGGAGGTTTATACCTCGTCGGCCAAGGATGAGACCCGCTGGCAGCCGCGTGCGCCCGATCCCGAGCTTGAGGCGGAGATGCTGCGTCGTCTGATGGTCCGTCTGGGGGCCGAGGAAAAGCGTGCGGAAGTCGCGCTGGCAACGCCGAAGGCCGAGCCCAGGGCGCGTCTGGCCAGCGCCGAGGACGGTAGCGGCAAGCTGGAAGTCTTCGACCGCTTCGACCGTGCTTGGCGTCGCGTCGGTCTGGCGCTGGACCGGGTCGGTTTCACGGTCGAGGACCGCGATCGCGCCGGCGGCCTGTATTTCGTCCGCTATGTCGATCCCGAGATCGACAACGCCAGCAAGAAACCCGAAGGCGCGCTGTCGAAGCTGGCGTTCTGGCGCGGCTCGGAGAAGTCCGCGATGTCCCGCGAGCAGTATCGCATCCACGTCAGCAACAGCGGCGGCAGCAGTTCCACGGTGCAGGTGTTGACCAGCGAGGGCGGTGTCGATCGCTCCGAGACCGCGCGCCGGATTCTCGGCCTGCTGCAGCAGCAACTGCAGTAATTTCCTGCAGGGCACCGGTGGCTTCGGCCATCGGTGTTTTTGCAACGGAAATGAAAAACGGGGCCGAAGCCCCGTTTTTCATTGGTGCTGGAAAAGAATTACTTCTTTTCTTCAGCGGTCGGGGCAGCAGCCGGAGCGGCAGCAGCGTCAGCCGGGGCAGCAGCCGGAGCGGCAGCAGCGTCAGCCGGAGCAGCAGCCGGAGCGGCCGGAGCAGCTTGTTCCTGGACCGGAGCCGGAGCGGCAACAACCGGCTCTTCCTTCTTACCGCAAGCGGTCAGGCCGAGGGCGATCAGGGCAGCAACGAGGAGGGACTTGTTCATGAGATTTCCTTATCGACAAGAAACAAAAATTCGAGATATATATCAGGTCGGCTTCAACCGATCCGCACAAAATTATAGCGCAAAAAAATTGCTGCGACGCAGCGCAATACGCGATTGTCACGTTGGAAACGTTATTTACACAAAATTTCACGATTGCTGCAGTGCGCTGGCCGGTGCTTGAGCATGGCGCCGGCAATATGCGGTTGATAGAATCCGCCATTTAACGGGAGTGGGCATGCCTGTCGGCAAAGTCGAATCGCTGGATCACGAAGCGCGCGGCATCGTTCGCGAGGACGGCAAGGCCATTTTTGTCGATGGTGCGTTGCCGGGAGAAACGGTCGAATACGCCAGCTTCCGGCGCAAGCCAAAATATGAACTGGCCCATCTGGTAAGGGTGCAGAAGGCATCGGTCGCCCGGGTCGAACCGGCGTGTCCGCATTTTGGCATCTGCGGCGGTTGCGCCATGCAGCACATGGAGCCGTCGGCACAGATTGCCGCCAAGCAGCGCGTGCTTGAGGACAGTCTGTGGCACATCGGTCGCGTCCGTGCCGAAACCATCCTGCCGCCCATCCACGGTGCGCCCTGGGGCTATCGTCATCGGGCGCGCCTGGGCGTGCGCAAGGTCGAATCGCGCGGCGGCATGCTGATCGGCTTCCATGAGTGGCGCAGCAGCTATATTGCGGACATCCGCAGCTGCCTGGTGCTGCCTCCCCACGTTTCCGACTTGCTGATGCCCCTGCGTGAGCTGATCGGCGGCCTCAGTGTCGCCGACCGCCTGCCGCAGATCGAGGTTGCCGTCGGCGAGCACTGCACGGCCCTGGTCTTCCGTATCCTGCAGCCGCTGACTGCGGGTGACGAGAAATCGGTTCGGGCCTTTGCCGATCATCACGGCGTGGTGATCTACCTCCAGCCGGCCGGTCCGGACAGTGCCCGGCGCTTCCATCCGCTGCCCGGGCCGCGCCTGTCCTACACGCTGCCCGAGTTCGATCTCGAACTGGATTTCCGGCCGACCGATTTCACCCAGGTCAACCATGCGGTGAATCGTGTCATGGTCCGCCGCGCTTTACGCTTGCTCGATCCGCAGCCGGGCGAGCGGATTGCCGACATGTTCTGCGGCCTGGGCAATTTCACGTTGCCGATTGCGCGCAGCGGTGCCTTGGTCGTCGGTGTCGAAGGCAGTCCGGCACTGGTTGCGCGCGGTCGCGAGGCGGCGGTGGCGAACGGTCTCGGTGAGCGGGTCGAGTTCGGCGTCGCCAACCTGTTCGATTGCACCGAGCAATCGCTGGCCAAACTCGGTCGCTTCGACAAGATGCTGATCGACCCGCCGCGCGAAGGCGCCGTCGAGCTGTGCAAGGCGCTCGGCGACGATGCGCCGCGCCGTCTGGTTTACGTTTCCTGCAACCCGGCCACACTGGCTCGCGACGCCGGTGTGCTGGCCTCGATCAAAGGCTACCGCCTGGCTGCCGCCGGTATCGTCAACATGTTCCCGCATACCGCCCACGTCGAATCGATCGCACTTTTCGAGCGGGCATGAAAAAGGGCGGCCGTGGCCGCCCTTTCCATGATCGTCGAAGCGCTTTTATTCGCGTTCGCCGGTCAGCGCCATGATCAGTTGCAGCAGGCCGACGAAGACGTTGTAAACGTTCAGGTAAACCGCCAGGGTGGCGCTGACGTAATTGGTCTCTCCGCCCTGCACGATACGGCTGATGTCGTACAGGATGTAGGCCGAGAAGATGCCGACGACAGCCGCCGAAATGGCCAGCGACAAAGCCGGGATCTGGAAGAAGATGTTGGCGACGATGGCCAGCAGGACCAGGATCACGCCGGCGAACAGGAACTTGCCCATGCCGGTGAAATCGCGCTTGCTGGTGGCGGCGATCGAGGACAGGGTGAAGAAGATGGCACCGGTGCCGCCAGCGGCCAGCGCGATCATCGATCCGCCATTCGAGAAGCCCAGGGCGAACTGCAGGATACGCGACAGCATCAGGCCCATGAAGAAGGTGAAGCCGAGCAGCAGTGCGACGCCGAGACCGGAATCCTTGTTCTTCTCGATACCCCACATGAAGCCGAAGGCAGTGGCCATGAACAGCACGAAGGAAATCAGCGGGCTGCCGGCGAAGAAGGAAAAGCCCATCTGGATGCCGACCAGGGCGCCGAGGACGGTCGGTACCATCGACAGGCCGAGCAGCATGTAGGTATTGCGCAGGACACGGTTCTGCGGTGCGGCGAAACTGCCACTACCTTGGCGGGCGATTTCAAAATTGGTGGTCATGGTTCGAAGCCTCACATCAGTCTGGTTTCAACGAAGGCTAAGACTAGCGGAGAGGCGCGCAAGTTTCAAACCCTGATTGCCGGTGAGGTGCCGCGAAGGCCTGTGATATCATGCGCGCCTTCTGCGGGTCTGTGGCAGAGCGGTTGAATGCACCGGTCTTGAAAACCGGCGTGGGG
>DKNF01000113.1 GCA_002470165.1 Betaproteobacteria bacterium UBA7395
CATGATCAAGGGCGGCGGCGGCGCACTGACCCGCGAGAAGATCGTCGCGGCGGTGGCCGACATCTTTGTCTGCATCGCCGACGGTTCCAAGCTGGTCGACACCATGGGCAAGTTCCCGCTGCCGGTCGAAGTGATCCCCATGGCCCGCGCCCACGTCGCCCGCCAGCTGGCCAAACTCGGCGGCAAGCCGGTGCTGCGCGAGGGCTTCGTGACCGATAACGGCAACCTGATCCTCGACGTCCATGGCCTGGCAATCACCGATCCCAAAGGCCTGGAAGCACAGATCAACCAGATCGTCGGCGTCGTCACCAACGGCCTCTTTGCCATGCGTCCGGCCGACCTGCTGCTGCTCGGCACGGCCGATGGCGTGCGCCGGATCGGCTGAGTCATTTTCCTGTCACATCCTGGGGTTAAAGTTCGTCCAGCAAAAACAGAAACCCCAAATCTCTCCATTCAAGCCCGGCGTCAGTCGGGCTTCTTTTTTGTTCAGTTCAACTGGCGCAGCGGCATCTGGGCTGCCTCCAGGCCGCCGCGACGGCGCTCGACAAACACGCTGCCGCCGATCACCCCTTCGCTCTGTTCCTTGACCCGTTTCTTTGCCTGCTTCTTGGCGACTGAGGCGGCCGCAGCCACTTCCCGGTGCGAGTCGTACTGGCGCGGCTGGATGCGGACGGCGCCGATCGACAGGGTCGGCAAGGCCTGAAAGCCCAGTTCGCCGCGTCGGTTCTCGGCCATGTAGCCGCCCTGGCTGAGCTCTTCCGGACCGACCATGGCCTGCGTCCGCTCGGCAAAGCCGTGCACCAGTTGCCAGCAGCGGTTCTCCCAGTCGGCACTCTGGAAGATGACGAAGAAATCGTCGCCGCCGATGTGGCCGACAAAATCGTTACGTTCGTCGACGGCGTCACAAATTAGCTGCCCCAGCGTCTGGATCAGGTCGTCGCCACGGCGATAGCCGAAGTTGTCGTTGAACGGCTTGAAGTTGTCGATGTCGATGTAGGCAGCGACAAATTCGACGTCGGCGTCGAGCATCCGGTCGATGTGTTCGTTGATCGGCACGTTGCCCGGCAACTGGGTCAGCGGGTTGGCGTAGCGGGCGGCGCTGATCTGCATTTCGGTGATCGTCGCCATCAGGTCCTGGCTGTTGCCGATCCCGAGGTAACTGCCCTCGCCGGTCACGATGAAGCCGTCGTAGAGGTAGTGCTTCGGCGCCAGGGCCAGCATCAGCGCCAGTTCCTGGATGCTGGCATGCTGATCGACGATCAGCGGCGCATGATCCATGAACAGTTCGCAAGACTTGCTGCCATAGAGCTCGCGGCGGAACGGCCGGGCAAAGCGGTCGATCAGGCTGTGCCGGTTGATCATGCCGATCGGCTGCTGACCGTTGACGACCGGCAACACGTAGAGCTCCGGATCGGCCTCGAAACGGGCGATCGCCACATCGTTGGTGGCCAGGTGCGGGAGCGGCTCGATGGCCCGCAACAGGTTACGTGCCGTCGGCACCTTGCCCTGTCCGCCCTGAGTCGGCGTCAGCGCGACGCGTCGCTGGTCGAGGGCGGTGATCACCGGCAAGCTCAGCTGACGTGCCGGTGCCGGCACCGGGCGCTCGATGAAGTAGCCCTGCCCGCAGGCGATCCCCATGTCGCGGATGCAGTTGAAGTCTTCCTGGCGCTCGATGCCTTCGGCCACCAGCGAGGCATTGCAGATCCCCGCCAGGTCCTGCATGGCCCGGACAAAGTGGTATTTGATCCGGTCGTCGGCAATGCCATGGACGAAATGCTTGTCGATCTTGACGAACTCGGGCCGCAGGTCGGACCACATGCGCAGATTGGCAAAACCCTCGCCGAGATCGTCGATGGCAATCTGGAAACCGCGCCCGCGGTAATGCAGCAAGGCCTCCTGGATGCCCGGCAGATCGGTGATCTGCTGGTTCTCGGTCAACTCCAGCACGATGCGGTTGGCGGGCAGGCCGAGTTCGCGCAGCAAGGCCTGCGTTTCCCCGTTCATCAGTTGCGGCGCCAGCAGGCAGCAGGGCGTGACATTGAGGAACAGCCGCCCCCCGAGCGACTGGGCGACAAACGCCCGCATGCTGGTCTCGCGGCAGGCGTGCTCCAGCGCCAGCGAGCAGCCGGCACGCCGCGCGGCTGCGAACAATTTGTCTGGCCGTTGCAGGGCACTGCCTTCGGGGCCGCGGATCAGCGCCTCATAGCCGTAGATGGCACGCGCCCGGAAATCGACGATGGGCTGGAATACCGGCACGAGCAGCCCCTCGGCGAGGATGGTGCGCAACTCGGAAACTTCCTGGTCGATAACGGAAAGCATGGCGATGACAGCTCATGAATATGGGGCCGCCAAGTGTATGGCCCATATATTTCAGCCCGGTTAAACCCATACGGCATGCAAGGATGCTGTGTCACGGCCATGTAACCATCGCCCGGCATGCTTTTCCCATCCGCAACCCGATGGTCAAACGACATGCCCAAGCCGAACGACATTGCAAGTTTCCCGGAACTGTTCGACGACATGGAACAGTTCCTCGACGAACAGATCAATCGACTGAAACGCGCCGGCCTGCTGACCGCCTCGGTCGCCCTGCCGGCAGCCCTGGCGCTGTTTTACCTGGCGCAGAAGATGACAGGATGATCGGCACACCGAAACCGGACGACACACACAAATGTCATCCACTCTGAATCCAAACGGTATATCATCACCCTGACTTGCGACTCACCCAAGGGAGCCACCAATGACAACAACAACCTACAACGAGCAAGCCGAAAACATCGGCGCCAGCCTGGACAAGACCCTGCGCCTCGCCTGGTTCTGGATCAACGGCGCAATTCTCCCCGGTGTCGGGGTCGCACTTTACCTACTCGGACTGCAGATCAGTCCCTGAAAAAACAAACCCCGCCGTAGCGGGGTCGTGGTGCGGTAACTTCCGGATCAGGGCTTGGGCGGAACGTAGCCCTGGATCTGGTCTGCGCCGTCGCCGAAGAAGTGCTTTTCGATCTGCTCGGCCAGATACTTACGGTGCCGGGCATCGACGAGATTCAGGCGATTCTCGTTGATGATCATCGTCTGCAGCTTGATCCACTGCTGCCAGGCTTCCTTCGAGACGTTCTCGAAAATACGCTTGCCCAGCTCGCCCGGATAGGGCGGCATGTCCAGCCCTTCAGCCTCGCAGCCGAGCTTGATGCAATTGACCATTCTTGCCATGTTGTTCTCCTTGGGAATGAATGCGGGGATTATAGAGTCTTGAACAGCACCTTTGACCGCCGCTGGTAGTTGTACATTTCCTTTTTCGCCGCCGGCAGGTCATCGACCGTACCGAGTTTGAAACCGCGCTCGACGAACCAGTGCTCGGTACGGGTGGTCAGCACGAACAGGCGCTTGATGCCGGATTTCTTGGCACGGCGGATGATGCGTTCCATCAGTTGCTCGCCGTAACCCCACTCGCGGTGGTCCGGGTTGACGGCCAGGCAAGCCAGTTCGGCCTCGTCTTCGGTGTGCGGATAGAGGGCGGCGCAACCGACGATGATCCCGTCGTGCAGCATGATCGAGAAACGCTCGATCTCGCGTTCGAGCAATTCGCGCGGCCGGTGCACGAGGATGCCTTCCTGCTCCATCGGCTCGATCAGCGCGATCAACGCGGCGATGTCGTCGGGCTTGGCTTCGCGGATGTTTTCCAGCGATTCGCGGGTGATCACGGTGCCGACGCCGTCGTGGGTGAACAGTTCGCGCAGCAGCGCGCCATCCTGGGCATAGCCGATGAGGTGCACGCGACCGACACCGGAGCGGCTGGCGCGGACGGTACAGGGCAGGTAGCGCATCATGTCCGAAGTCAGCCAGTCGGCATCGCGCAACAACTGCGATGCTTCATCGGCGGTGACTGCGTCGAGCAGTTCGCCGGAACGATCGGTGACGCCGGCGCTGTCGGTCAGGTACACCAGCTTGTCGGCCTTGAGCGCGACGGCGACGCTTTCCGCGACTTCTTCCATCTGCAGGTTGAAGATCTCGCCGGTCGGCGACGGCCCCTCGCAGTTGAGCAGGACGATGTTGCCCAGGCCGAGCTGGGCATTGATGCCTTCGCTATCGACCTTGCGCACCTTGCCGGCGTAATGCATGTCGATGCCGTCGAGCACGCCGATCGGCTGGCCGGTGATGAAATTGCCGCCGATCACGCGGATCCGGCTGTTGGCCATCGGCGTATTCGGCAAGCCCTGCGACAGCATGGCCTCGATTTCGAGATAGACACTGCCGACCGCATCGAGCACGCAATCGAGCGTATCGGCATCGGTGATGCGGTAGCCGCGGTGGTACTTCGATTCGAGGTTCTTCTCGCGCAGCTCTTCCTCGATCTGCGGCCGCGCACCATGCACCAGTACCAGCCGGATGCCCAGGCTGGCCAGCAGATTGACGTCGTAAGCCAGGGTCTTGATGAACTCGCTGGCAATCGCCTTGCCGCCGAAGGCAATGACGAAGGTCTTGCCGCGAAAGGCATTGATGTAGGGCGTGACCGCCCGGAACCAGGCGACGAAGTTTTCGTCGTAGGAATTTTCGCTCATATCAGCTCTTCTTTTTCCCCTCGCCATCCAGGGCGGCTTCGATACGCTCACAGACGGTCCTGAGGACCTTCACGCGGGCAAAATTCTTGTCGTTGGCCTCGACCAGCGTCCACGGTGCCAGCCCGGTCGAGGTCCGGTCCACCATGTCGCACACGGCATCTACATAGGCATCCCACTTCTCGCGGTTGCGCCAGTCCTCGTCGGTGATCTTGAAGCGTTTGAATTCGGTGTCCTGACGCTCCTTGAAACGGCGCAACTGCTCTTCGGCAGAAATCTGCAACCAGAACTTGATCACGATGCACCCGGCGCCGGCCATTTGATGCTCGAAGTCGTTGATTTCGGCGTAGGCGCGCAACCAGTCGGCCTCGCTGCAGAAGCCCTCGACCCGCTCGACCAGCACCCGGCCGTACCAGGAGCGGTCGAAGATCGCCACCCGGCCGGTACGCGGCAGATGGCGCCAGAAACGCCACAGGTAGGGCTGGGCGCGCTCCTCCTCGGTCGGCGCAGCAATCGGGATGATCTGGTATTGGCGCGCGTCCATCGCCGCCCCGAGCCGGCGGATGCTGCCGCCTTTACCGGCGGCATCCGAGCCCTCGAAGACCAGCACCAGCGAATGCTTGCCGGTGAAGCGAGGATCGCGGACCAGTTCCGACAGGCGCGACTGGTATTTGGCCAACTGGCTTTCGTAATCCTTCTTGGCCAGCTTCTGCGTCAGATCGAGTTCGCTGAGCACGTTCCTGCCGTCGATCGCCTGGACGATGGGCGGCGCCACCGGCACCTGCGGCACCGGCTGCTGCAGGCGGCGCTTCATGGCGTCGAGAACGATGCGGCCGACGGTCAGCGAGCGGTAGGCATCATCGGTCCCCTCGACGATGATCCACGGCGCCTTGGCGGTATTGGTCACGCGCAGCACATGGCCGGCCACTTCCTGCAGCTTGTCGTAGGTCTTCAGCCGGTCGTAACTTTCCTTGGTCACCCGCCAGGCCGTGCGCGGGTCCTTTTCCAGCGCCTTCAGGCGTTGCTTCTGGGCGTCCTTGGACAGGTGGAACCAGAACTTGAGCACCAGCGCGCCTTCGTTGACCAGCATCGCCTCGAACCGGTTGATGTCGTCGAGGCGCTCGTCGAGTTCGGCGCGGCGCATGTTGCCGGTGATGCGGTCGGCAATCGGCTGCGAGTACCAGGAACCGGCGAAGATGCCGACCTTGCCCTTGGCCGGCAGGGCACGCCAGTAACGCCACATGACCGGGCGGGCGGCTTCCTCGTCGCTCGGCTCGGAAAAGGCCAGCGTCGAGATGTGTCGCGGGTCCATCCACGAATACAGGAGGTTGATGGTCTCCCCCTTGCCGCTGCCGTCGACCCCGGAAATCAGGATGACGACCGGAAACTCCTTTTTCTGCAGGACATCGTACTGAACGTCGAGCAAGGCGGCGCGCAGCTTCGGCACCTCCTGCCGGAAGGTTTCCTTGTCGATCTTGTGTCCCAACTCTGCCGCTTCGAACATCTTCACTCCCCCCTGAAGTCACCCCACAACACCTGCAGGGCGGCCAACGCGGCCAGCCCGGCCGTTTCCGTGCGCAACACGCGCGGCCCCAGGCGCACAGCCCGGAACCCCGCCTGTCGTGCCGCGATCACTTCCTGCGGATCGAGCCCCCCTTCGGCACCGATCAGCAGTTGAACCCGGCTGGCCGGCGCAATGCCGGCCAGCGTTTCTTCGGCATCCGGCGCCAGCATCAGGCGCAGCACGCCGTCGGCCGGCCGGGCCAGCCATTGATCCAGTCTTTCCAGCGGCGCCACCAGGGGTACCTGGTTACGCCCGCATTGCTCGCAGGCCGAAGCGGCGACGCCCTGCCAGTGCGCAACGCGCTTGGCCGCGCGGTCACCGGCCAGCTTCAGGACACTGCGCCGGCTCTCCACCGGCACGATGTCGCGCACGCCCAGTTCGACCGCTTTCTGGATGGTGAAATCCATCTTGTCGCCGGCCTGCAGCGCCTGCACCAGCGTCACCGCCAGCGGCGACTCGCGCTCGACCTCGCGCCAGGCGGCCAATTCGGCAAAGACCTTGTCCTTCTCGATGCGTTCGATGTGGGCGGGATACTCGCCGCCGCGACCGTCGAACAACACCATCGGCGCCCCCGGCGGCAGGCGCAAAACACGCACGGCGTGGCGCGCCACCGGCTCGGGCAGTTCGATATGGGCGCCCGGCGAAAGGGCCTCCCGACAATAGAAACGGGGCAGATTCATCGGTGCTATTATGCGGCGAAACGCGTTGTCGAAGGGAGCATCGTGGTCGCACTCAATCCGCCGGTCTGCGATTTTGGTCAGCCGGCCCCCGATTTCCTGCTGCCGGCCACCGACGGCCGGCATTACCGCCTGACTGATTGCCGCGGCCCGAACGGCCTGCTGGTGATGTTCATCTGCAACCACTGCCCCTACGTCCAGGCGATCATCGACCGGCTCATCCGCGATTGTCGGGAACTCGCCGAACACGGCATCGGCAGCGTGGCGATCATGAGCAACGATACCGAGGCCTACCCGGACGACGCCTTTCCCAACATGAAGCGCTGGGCCGAGGAACTGGCCTTCCCCTTCCCTTACCTGTTCGACGCCGACCAGTCGGTGGCGCGGGCTTACGGTGCCGTATGCACACCGGACTTCTTCGGTTACAACGCCGGACTGGAACTCCAGTACCGCGGCCGGCTCGACGCCTCCGGGCGCAACCCCGGACCGGCGGACGCGCCACGCGAACTGTTCGAGGCCATGCGCATGATTGCCGCCGGCGGCCTGGGCCCGCAGCAGCAGACCGCATCGATCGGCTGTTCGATCAAATGGCGCAATACCTGAGCAAGCCACTGGGTCACCTTGGGTTATCATCCACCATTACCTTGACTCGACTGATCCGGCCTTGAACATCGACGACACCCTCTCGACTGCCGACAACTCCAGACTGCGGCTGACCTATCTGCAGGCCGTGGTGTCGAGCATGCCGCAAGGGATCAGCGTCTTCGACGAAAACCTCAAGCTGCGCGTCTGGAACAAGGGCTTTGTCGAGATCGTCGGCCTGCCGCCGGAAATCGTCGTCGACGGCGTCAGTTTTTCCGACCTCATCCGCATTCCGGCGACCCGGGGCGAATACGGCATCGGCGACCCGGAATCCCATGTCCGGCGGATCACCGAGCTGGCCCTGAAATTCCAGCCGCACCGCTTCGAACGGACCCGACCGAACGGACGGACCCACCTGGTGCATGGCGAGCCCCTGCGGATCAACGGCCAACTGGCCGGATTCATCACCACCTACACCGACATCACCGAACGCAAATCGGCGGAAGAGCAGTTGCGGCACCAGCACGCGCTGCTGGAAACGGTGATCGAGGCCATCCCCTGCGCCGTCACGCTGTTCGACAGCAACCAGGAACTGCTGCTGCACAACCGGGAGTTCACCAAGTTGCTGGAACTGCCCGACAGCCTGTTCGAAAACCCGCCGGTGACCATGGAGCGGATTTTCCGCTTCAACGCCGAACGCGGCGAATACGGCCCCGGCGACCCGGAGCAGATTGTCCGTTCGCTGATGACCCGCGCCCGCCACCCGGTCGCCCACCATTTCGAGCGCACCCGGCCGAACGGCCAGACCATCGACGTGCGCGGCGTGCCGCTGGACGACAACAGCCTGGTCACCATCTACACCAACGTCACCGAACGGCGCACCAGCGCCGAGCGCGAACAACTGGCCCAGGTCGTCTTCAACCACACCCCGGCCGGCATCATCGTCACCGACGAGAATTACCGCGTGCTGTCGCTCAATCCGGCAGCGTCGAGCATGACCGGACGCAACGCCGGCGAACTGCTCGGCACCTCGGTGCTCGACCTGGTGCTCGCCGACCCGGACTGGAAGCAGGATCAACTGCAGGCCACGCTGTCCCTGCACGGCACCTGGCGCGGCGAAGTCTCGATGCAGCGCCACGACGGCCAGAGCTTCCCGGCCAGCCTGCGCACCAACCGCGTCGAGGAAAACAACGGCGGCCTGCCCCGGCACTACATCTGGATCTTCGCCGACATCACCGAGCGCAAGGAAGCCGAAGCGCGCATGCAGCACATCGCCCAGCATGATTCGCTGACCGGCCTGCCCAACCGCCTGTCGCTGCTCATGCGCCTGGCCCAGTTGCTGCCGGAAGCCCGCCGCCATGAGTGGAAAGTCGGGATCATGTTCATCGACCTCGACCGCTTCAAGATCATCAACGACACACTCGGTCACCAGGTCGGGGACGAACTGCTGCGCGAAGTGGCCTGCCGGCTGTCCAAGGTAGTCCGCGAAACCGATTTCGTGGCCCGTCTCGGCGGCGACGAATTCGTCGTCATCCTGCCCGGCATCAACAACCCGGCCGACGCGGCGCTGGTCGCCAGCAAGATCGTCAACGCACTGAGCACGCCGATCGAAGCCGAGGGCCATGAACTGCACACCAGCCCGTCGATCGGCATCAGCCTGTTCCCGGACGACGGCCCGGACGGCGACAGCATCCTGAAGAACGCCGACACCGCGATGTACCACGCCAAGGCGGCCGGCCGGAACAACTACCAGTTCTTCGCCGCCGACATGAACCAGCAGGCGACCGAACGTCTCGACATCGAGCGCAAGCTGCGCCACGCCATCAGCCGCAACGAACTGGCACTGGTGTACCAGCCGCAGTTCGCCTCGGACGGCAAGCATCCGACCGGCGTCGAAGCGCTGATCCGCTGGCACCACCCGAGCGACGGCATGATCCCGCCCGACCGTTTCATCCCGATCGCCGAAGAAACCGGAATGATCGTCGAGATCGGCGACTGGGTCATGCATACCGCCTGCCGCGAGATGAAGCACTGGATCGACAGTGGCCTCAAGCCGGTGCGTGTCGCCGTCAACGTCTCGGCCCGCCAGCTGCGCCGCCGCGACTTCTGCGAAACCGTTGCCGGCGCGCTGGCCGAATCCGGCCTGCCGGCCGAATTGCTGGAACTGGAAATCACCGAAAGCTCGGTGATGGAAAACCCGCAGGAAGCCATTCTCATCCTCGAACGTCTGGGCCGCATGGGCATCAGCCTGGCCATCGACGATTTCGGCACCGGCTATTCCTCGCTCGCCTACCTGAAGCTGTTCCCCATCGACCACCTGAAGATCGACCGCTCCTTCGTCCGCGACATCGAGCACGACCTCAACGACCGGGCCATCGCCTTCGGCACCATCGCGCTGGCGCATTCGCTCGGCCTCAACGTCATCGCCGAAGGCGTGGAAACGCCGGACCAGCTTGAATTGCTGCGCAGCAACGGCTGCGACGAGGTGCAGGGCTACCTGTTCAGCAAGCCGCTGACCAGCGGTGCCGCGTTCGCCTTCCTGCACGCCAACGGCCGGGCGGAGTAAAATTCCGGTTTTCACTTCCCGTCCGGAGTTCCCATGGCACAGCGCACGCTGGCTCGCTATCTGACCGAAGAGCATCGCAACAAGGGCCGCATCCCGGCCAATCTCAAGTTCCTGATCGAGGTCGTTTCGCGCGCCTGCCAGGCCATCTCGATTGCCATCGGCAAGGGCGGCCTCGGCGGTGTCCTCGGCGAAGCCGGCAGCGACAACATTCAGGGCGAAGCGCAGAAGAAGCTGGACGTGCTGTCCAACGAGATCCTGCTCGAAGCCAACGAATGGGGCGGTCACCTCGCCGCCATGGCCTCCGAGGAAATGGACCTGCCGCACCTGGTGCCGCACCGTTTCCCCAAGGGCGAGTACCTGCTGACCTTCGACCCGCTCGACGGCTCGTCGAACATCGACGTCAATGTCTCGATCGGCACCATCTTCTCGGTCCTCAAGTGCCCGGATGGCGCCGACCTGTCCACCGCTGAAGCGGCCGAACAAGCCTTCCTGCAACCCGGCACCGCTCAGGTCGCGGCCGGCTACGCGGTTTATGGTCCGACGACCTTGCTGGTACTGACCGTCGGCGACGGCGTCGCGGTATTCACTCTGGACCGCGAACAGGGCCAGTTCGTGCTCACTCAGGAAAACGTGCAGATTCCCGCCGAAACCAAGGAATTCGCCATCAACATGTCGAACCAGCGGTTCTGGGAAGCCCCGGTCAAGCGCTATGTCGACGAAATGGTCGCCGGCAAGAGCGGCCCGCTGGGCAAGGACTACAACATGCGCTGGGTCGCCTCGATGGTCGCCGACGTGCATCGCATCATGACCCGCGGCGGCATCTTCATGTACCCGATGGATGAGAAGGTCCGCGCCCAGGGCGGCAAGCTGCGCCTGATGTACGAAGCCAACCCGATGGCCTTCCTCGTCGAACAGGCCGGCGGCGCCGCCACCACCGGCCGCCAGCGCATCCTCGACATCGCACCGGCGCACCTGCACCAGCGTGTCCCGGTGATTCTCGGTTCAAAAACCGAAGTCGACCGCGTCACCGCTTATCACAGCAACTAAAGACGCGCCACGGCGATTAGGGAATCTCCTAATTCGGTATTGAAGCAAATGGGCTGACCATGGCGTCTATCGATTCGCTTCGATAGACGCTGCATCAATCCGCCCTGCGTCTGCAGGGCATCAAAACCGAGGAGACCCTTCATGGAAAGACGCAAGTTCCTGACCACCGCTTCGCTTGGCGCCGCTGCCGGCGCCGGCCTGCTGCTGAGTGGCTGCGGCAAGAAAGAAGAAGCACAAACCGCTGCCCCGGCCGCACCGGCTGTCGTCACCGGCGGTGAAACCATCCGCTGGCGCCTGGCTTCCAGCTTCCCGAAATCGCTCGACACCATCTACGGCGCTGCCGAAACCTTCTCCGCCAAGGTCAAGGAACTGTCCGGCGGCAAGTTCGAAATCTCCATCCACCCGGGTGGCGAGCTGGTTCCGCCGTTCGGCGTCCTCGACGCCGTCCAGCAGGGCACCGTCGAATGCGCCCACACCGCGCCGTACTACTTCTTCGGCAAGGACGAGAGCTTCGCGATGGACTGCACCATCCCGTTCGGTCTCAACTCCCGCCAGACCACGGCCTGGATGTTCCAGGGCAACGGCTTGAAGCTGCTGCGCGAACTCTACGCCCAGTACAACATCGTCAACTTCCCGATGGGCAACACCGGTGCCCAGATGGGCGGCTGGTACCGCAAGGAAATCAAGTCGCTGGCCGACATGAACGGCCTGAAGATGCGTATCGGCGGCTTCGGCGGTCGCATCCTCGCCGGCATCGGCGGTGTGCCGCAGAACATCCCGGCCGGTGAAATCTACCAGTCGCTGGAAAAGGGCACGATCGACGCAACCGAATGGATCGGCCCGTACGATGACCAGAAGCTCGGCCTGAACAAGGTTGCCGGCTACTACGCCTACCCGGCCTGGTGGGAAGGCGGCCCGCAGCTGACGCTGTACGTCAGCGACAAGGCCTACAACTCGCTGTCCGCCGAATACAAGGCGATCATCGAGTGCGCTTCGGCCTTCGCCCACGTCGACATGCAGGCCAAGTACGACGCCCGCAACCCGACCGCGCTGAAGGAACTGGTCGCCAGCGGCACCAAGCTGTTCCGCCTGCCGAAGGACGTCATGGACGCTGCCTTCAAGTACTCGCAGGAACACTACGCCGAACTGTCGGAGAAGAACCCGAACTGGAAGAAGATCTACGCCGACTACGAAGTTTTCCGCCGCGAGCAGCACCAGTGGTTCCGCTTCGCCGAAGCCGGTTTCGACAGCTACATGCAGGCCCAGAAGCTGTAAGCGAAACACCAGGCCACACAACCCGCAGCCAGTCTGCGGGTTTTTTTACGCCCGTCACCCAGCGCGCAGACGCAAAAAAGCCGCCCGGCGTTAGCGGGGCGGCTTTTTCTTTCCGACGGATTCAGCGCTGGGCGTCGCGCCGCATCTGTTCCATCAGGGCGGCGCCCGGGTCGGCCTGGGCGTCGGACGGTGCAGCCGGTTCCGGCAGGCCCGGATCATCGCCCCAGCCAGCCCCCCCCGCATCGAGCTCGATGGTGTTGAGATCGACCTTGACCTTCTCGTCCAGGTTGCCAGTCACCAGACCGGGATACATGATCAGCAGCGCAACCATGATCACCTGCAGGATGATGAAGGCAACGGCACCCTTGTAGATCTGCGGCGTCGTCAGCGGCTCAATCTGCTTGCCGGTGACCACATCCTTGTACGCCGTCCGGGCCGCGACGCTGCGCAGGTAGAACAGGGCAAAGCCGAAGGGCGGCGTGAGGAAGGAGGTCTGCAGGTTCATCGCGATCATGACGCCGAACCAGATCAGGTTGATGTCCATCTTCTCGGCGACCGGCGCCAGCAACGGCACGACGATGAAGGCGATCTCGAAGAAGTCGATGAACATGCCGAGGATGAAGACCAGCAGGTTCACGAACACCAGGAAACCGATCTGTCCGCCCGGCAGCTTGTCAAACAGATGCTCGACCCAGATGTGACCGTCGGCGGCGTTGAAGGTGAAGGAGAACACCGTCGAGCCGATCAGGATGAAGAGCACGAAGCAGGACAGGCGTGCGCTGTTGTCGAGCGCTTCCTTGAGCAGAACCATCGACAGCTGACGGCGCGACAGGGCCATGATCAGTGCACCGACCGCCCCCATTGCCCCGCCCTCGGTCGGCGTGGCGATACCGAGGAAGATCGTGCCGAGCACCAGGAAAATCAGCACCAGCGGCGGAATCAGCGCAAAGGTCACGCGCTCGGCGAGTACCGAGAGCAGCCCGAGCTTGAGCTTCTTGTTGATGATCGCCAGCAACAGGGCGACGATACCGATCACCGACAGCGTGAAGATCACACGCTCGTCGAACGGCGCTTCGCCTTTCCTGCCGAACAGGCTGGCAGCAACACTGTTGTAGTTGAAGTAGAGCAAGGCACCGACCGCCCAGGAGCCGGCCGAGAGAATCCACAGGGACATCTGCCCGCTGCTGCCATTCGGCTCGCGATAGATACGCGCCTCGGGCGGCAGCGCCGGCACCCACTCAGGTTTGATGATCGCCAGGCCGACGATCAGCAGCACATAGAGCCCGACCAGCATGAAGGCCGGAATCATTGCCCCCGCATACATGTCGCCCACCGAGCGACCCAACTGGTCGGCCATGACGATCAGCACCAGCGACGGGGGAATCGCCTGCGCCAGTGTGCCGGAAGCGGTGATCGTCCCGGCAGCGATGGCGCGGTTATAGCCGTAGCGCAACATGATCGGCAGCGAGATCAGACCCATCGCGATCACCGACGCGGCAACCACGCCGGTGGTCGCCGCCAGCAGCGCGCCGACGATGATCACGGCCAGCGCCAGACCACCGCGCAGGGGGCCGAAGACCTGGCCGATCGATTCAAGCAGATCCTCGGCCATGCCGCTTTTCTGCAGGATGATGCCCATCAGCGTGAAAAACGGGATCGCCAGCAGGGTGTCGTTCTGCATGATGCCGAACAAGCGGAGCGGCAATGCCTGGAACAGGGTAGAGGGGAACAGCCCAGCCTCCATGCCGATGGTGCCGAACAGCAGGCCGGTTGCGGCCAGGGCAAAAGCCACCGGGAAACCGGAAATGAGGAAAAGGATCAGCCCGACGAACATCAAGGGCACGAAGTATTCGACGATGAAGGCCATTAGCGCAGCTCCTCGCGGGCACGACCGGCGTGCTCCTCAATTTCATAGGAAAGTACCTCTTCCTCCGGCGCATGCGGGTTGTGGCCGATCGGATCGGGAATCAGGCCGGCGAGGAAGGCAAAACGCTTGATCAGTTCCGATGCGGCCTGCAACAGCAGCAAACCGAAACCCAGCGGCATCAGCAGGTACACCGGCCAACGGACCAGGCCGCCGGCATTCTGCGACATTTCGCCGCTGACCCAGGCACGATGGAACAAGGGCCAGGACAACTCGATGAAGACCACGCACAAGGGCGCGAGAATCAGCAGGATGCCGACAATATCGATGATATTTCGTACCCGCGGCGAGAAGCGGTTGGACAGGAAATCGATACGGACGTGGGCGTTCTTCAGGAACACATAACCCGCCCCCAGCATGAAAACCGCCGAGAACAGGTACCACTGGATTTCAAGAAAGGCGTTCGACCCGATGTTCAGGGTCTTGCGCACCACCGCATTACCCGCGGATATCAGCACGGCCACCAGGACCAGCCAATAAATCAGGTTTCCCAAACGTTCGCTGAACGCGTCGATCAAACGCGACAGCTTGAGTAGAAGCTGCATGTCATCCTCCTAAGCCGCACGAAGGGCGGCATTTCAGCGACGCAGTCTACTCGCGGGCTCGGTCAGCCCAAATTAGGGATAGCCCTGACAGGCCCGAGCACCAATCAGCGGTAACCGCCCTCGTTGGCGTTGTGGATGATCCAGGTCAGGTAGTAACCGGAACCGAAGCCGGCCTGATTGGAAAAGATCAGACGTCCCTGGCCCTTGTACACCATCTCCCAGCGCGAACGGTCGCTGCCGAAATAGAAGGGAATGAAGGCCTTGCCAGTCACATAGGCACCCTGATCGGTCGGCTGCCCGGCGATATCGACGACCTGCTGCTGCGACATGCCGATGCGCAGGTTGGTGAAGCGGCTTTTCGCTGCCGGCACACCGGTGACTTCACCTTCCCAGTTATTGATCCCCTTGACCATGGTGCCCTGCCCTGACTCCACCTTGGTCGAGTCGGTAACCGGCTTGTTCTTCGAAAGATCGTAACCGTTCTTGCCAGCCGGCTTGGGCGCTGCCGTTTTTGTGGCGGCAGTCGGTGCCGCAGCCTTCTTTTCCGCAACCGGCGGCGCCGGCTCGGGCTTGGCCTCCTCCTTCGGCTGGTTGGAGACACAACCGGCAAGCAGGCTCAGCAGAAGAACCGGTGCGGCAATGCGGGCATAGCGAATACGGCAAGTCGTCATGGCGGAATATTCCTGTCGTTGGCCTGACCAAGGGCGGCAGACGCCCCTCTGGCGGCAATTGTTGGTCGGATCATCATAACGCGCTGCGCATATCGCGCCAACCGTCCGGGGATGCCGGACACCGGCATGCCCCCGCGACGAGCCTATCCAAAACAGTGCTTTTCGCCGATAATTCGCGCTTTTCAGCAGGCTGGATTTCCGGAACATGAGCATCAGCATCCCTCCCAAATTCAATCCCCTGACCGGCGCCATCCGCGCCCTGGCCATGGATGCCGTGCAACAGGCCAACTCCGGTCACCCGGGCGCCCCGATGGGCATGGCCGAAATCGCCGAGGTGCTGTGGCGTCGCCACCTGCGCCACAATCCGGCGAATCCGGCGTGGCCCGACCGCGACCGCTTCGTGCTGTCGAACGGCCACGGTTCGATGCTGATCTACGCGCTGCTGCACCTGACCGGCTACGACGTCAGCATTGACGACCTGAAGAACTTCCGCCAGCTGCACGCCAAAACGCCGGGCCATCCGGAATACGGCTACACGCCGGGCGTCGAGACGACCACCGGGCCGCTCGGCCAGGGCATCACCAACGCCGTCGGCTTCGCGCTGGCCGAGAAGGTGCTGGCCGCCGAGTTCAATCGCCCCGGCCACGACATCGTCAATCACCACACCTACACCTTCCTTGGCGACGGCTGCCTGATGGAAGGCGTCTCCCACGAGGCCTGCTCGCTCGCCGGCACGCTCGGCCTGGGCAAGCTGATCGCCTTCTGGGACGATAACGGCATCTCGATCGACGGCCACGTCGAAGGCTGGTTCACCGACGACACCCCGAAGCGCTTCGAAGCCTACGGCTGGCACGTCGTCGCCAATGTCGACGGCCACGACCCGGAAGCCATCGAACGCGCCCTGCTCGCCGCCAAGGCGGTGACCGACAAGCCCAGCCTGATCTGCTGCCGCACCGTGATCGGCGCCGGCTCGCCGAACAAGCAGGGCAGCCACGACTGCCACGGCGCACCGCTGGGCAAGGACGAAATCGCCGCAGCCCGCGCCTACATCGGCTGGAACCATCCGCCGTTCGAAATCCCGGGCGACGTGTACGCCGCCTGGAACGGCAAGGTCCGCGGTGCCGCCTTCGAGGAAAACTGGCAACGCCGTTTCGCCAAATACCAGGCCGAATTCCCCGAACTGGCCGCCGAATTCGAGCGTCGCGTGCTCAAGGGCGAACTGCCGGCCACCTGGGAAGCGACCAAGGCCGCCTACCTGCAGGCCTGCCGCGACAAGGCCGAGAACATCGCCACCCGCAAGGCCTCGCAGAACGCCATCGCCGCGCTGGTCCCGGCGATTCCGGAAATCTTCGGCGGCTCGGCAGATCTGGCCGGCTCCAACCTGACCTTCGTCAAGGGCAGCAAGGGCGTCACCAAGACCGAAGGCGGCAACTACTGCTACTACGGCGTGCGCGAATTCGGCATGACGGCGATCGCCAACGGCATCGCGCTGCACGGCGGCCTGATCCCCTACACCGCCACCTTCCTGGTTTTCTCGGACTACGCCCGCAACGGCATCCGCATGGCGGCGCTGATGAAGCAGCGCCAGATCATGGTTTATACCCATGACTCCATCGGTCTCGGCGAGGACGGCCCGACGCACCAGCCGGTCGAGCACATCCCGTCGATGCGCATCATCCCGAACCTGGATGTCTGGCGCCCGGCCGATGCAACGGAAACCGCCATCGCCTGGATTTCCGCCGTCGACCGCAAGGACGGCCCGAGCCTGCTCGCCCTGTCGCGCCAGAACCTGCCGACGGTGACGCAGAACGCCGCCGACGCCGACATCGCCAAGGGCGGCTACGTGCTGGCCGAAAACGCCGACGCGCAGATCACCCTGATCGCCACCGGTTCCGAAGTCAAGCTGGCGCTCGACGCCCAGGCCGCACTGGCCGCCGAAGGCATCGCCGCACGTGTCGTCTCGATGCCCTGCACCAATGTCTTCGACCGCCAGAGCGACGACTACAAGGCTTCGGTGCTCGGCACCTGCAAGAAGCGCATCGCCATCGAAGCGGCGCACCCGGATTTCTGGCGCAAGTACGTCGGCCTGCACGGCGCCGTGATCGGCATCGACCGCTTCGGCGAATCGGCGCCGGCCGGCCAGTTGTTCGAAATGCTCGGCTTCACCGTCGGCAATGTCGTCGCCACGGCGAAAAGCCTGTTGTCCTGATTTCAATACATCCAACGCAGAGAGGAAATAGATCCATGGCTATCAAGGTTGCAATCAACGGTTTCGGTCGTATCGGTCGCTGCACGCTGCGCGCCATTTACGAGCAGGGATTGCAGAGCGAGTTCGACGTCGTCGCCATCAACGCCTCCGGCGACCTGGCGACCAACGCCCACCTGCTGAAGTACGACACGACGCACGGCCGGTTCACGACCAGCGTCGAAACCGAAGGCGAGAACTGCATCATCATCGACGGCAAGAAGATCGCCTTCTACTCGACCAAGAACCCCAAGGACATCAACTGGGCCGACCACGGCGTCGACGTCCTGCTCGAATGCACCGGCGCCTACACCTCCAAGGCCAAGGCTCAGGCGCTGCTGGAACAGGGCGCCAAGCGCGTGCTGATTTCCGCGCCGGGCGGTGACGACGTCGACGGCACCATCGTCATGGGCGTCAACGAAAGCATCCTGACCCAGGCGATGACGGTTGTTTCCAACGCCTCGTGCACGACCAACTGTCTGGCCCCGGTGGCCAAGGTGCTGTCCGACGCCATCGGCATCAAGTCCGGCCTGATGACCACGGTGCACGCCTACACCAACGACCAGGTCACGGTGGACGTCCGCCACAAGGACCTGCGCCGCGCCCGCGCCGCCGCCGCCAACATCATCCCGACCAAGACCGGCGCCGCCAAGGCCGTCGGCCTGGTGCTGCCGCAACTGGTCGGCAAGTTCGACGGCTTCGCGCTGCGCGTGCCGACGATCAACGTGTCCCTCGTCGATTTGACCTTCACTGCCGAGCGCGCCACCACCAAGGAAGAAATCAACGAACTGATGACCAAGGCGGCCAACGGCCCGCTCAAGGGCATCATGGCGGTCAACACCGAGCCGCTGGTGTCGTCGGACTTCAACCACACCACCGTGTCGTCGACCTTCGACGCGACGCAGACCCGCGTGCTCAAGGCCGAAGACGGCTCGACGCTGGTCAAGGTGCTGGCCTGGTACGACAACGAGTGGGGCTACTCCTGCCGCATGCTCGACGCTGCCCGCGCCTGGATGGCCGCCAAGTAAGGCGCCCCAGCGCAACGAAGAACCGCCGGCCAGCCCGGCGGTTTTTTTATGCCTTGCCAGCCACCGTGGCCATGCTGTTGGCCATGATCGTCGCCAGCCGTTCGGCGGAGAATTGCACGTCGGGCACCGCAACGATTTCATTGCCCGGGCGTAGCGGCTGATCCATCGCCGACTGCTCGCCTTCATCCTTGCGCTCAAGCAGGCGCTCACGCACCTTCTGGGCAATCATGGCCTCGGCGGCCAGGCGTTCGGCCGGCGGCATCGCCGCCAGTTTCTCCTCGGTCAGCCCCATTTCCTTCATTACCGCTTCGCGCAGATGCACTTCCAGCGGCTTTTCCAGGAAATCGACGAGTTCCTTGACCAGATTCGCCCTCGCCTCGCGTGCCGCCTCGATGCGTTCGGCCTCGGTCGGCTGGCGCTTGGCCTCGCCCCTGGCAGCACCTTCCTGCGCCGCCATGGCATCGGCCATCGCGGCCGAAAAATCCCCCGCCGCCCCGGTCGGCGCACTGCCGCCGAGACCGATTGCCGCCCCCGCATAATCCGTTCCGATTTTCATATCGTCCTCGCCTGAAACAAATCGACCAGCGCTTCATGCAAATAGCGTACCCAGCACAGGACCGCGGCGCTTCGGGCGTTTTTTACACCCACCGGCGCAAACGCTCGGCAGAAATTGCCGGCAAACCGCCAGGCCTCAGCAGAAGTACATGCCGAATTCAGACATCCTGACCGTTTAGCAATGTTCAGTCAGTCTGCATCGCTGTAAAATCCCCACTTTCATCCTAGTGCCAATCCCGGCCCGTGCCTGCGCCCACTCCCGCGACATCCTCGCCATTGCGTCTTGCCATCAACGGCTACGGTCGCATCGGTCGCTGCTTCCTGCGCGCCCTGCACGAAGGCGATGCCCGCCGGCGTTTCGAGGTCGTTGCCATCAACGAACCGGCCAACCTCGACAGCATCGCCTACCTGACCCGCTACGATTCGACGCACGGGCGCTTCCCCGCCGAAATCGGCCTGGGCGAACGCAAACTGTTCGTCGATGGCCAACCGATCGCCGTCAGCCATGCGCGCACGCCGGAAGATGTGGACTGGTCCGAGCACGGCATCGACCTGCTGGTTGAATGCTCCGGCGCCTATGGCCGCCGCGATGAACTGAACCGTTTCCTCGCCGCCGGCTGCCCGCGCCTGCTGCTGTCGCACCCCGGCCACAGCGCCGAGGACGTCGACGCGACCATCGTCGCCGGCATCAACCAGGACGAGCTGAACGGCAGCCAGCGCCTGGTCTCGGCAGCATCCTGCACGACCAATGCCATCGTGCCGGTACTCGACCTGCTCGACCGCGAAATCGGCGTCGACCAGGCGCTGCTGACCACGCTGCACTCGGTCATGAACGACCAGCCGCTGATCGACGGTTATCACCACGACGACCTGCGCCGCACCCGTTCCGCCATGCAGTCGATCATCCCGGTATCGACCGGTCTGGCACGCGGCGTCGAGCGCCTGCTGCCGCAACTGGCCGGCCGCGTACACGCCAAGGCGATCCGGGTGCCGACGCTGAATGTCTCGGCGATCGACCTGACCCTGCACACCCGCCAGGCGGTTTCGGCCAAGACCATCAACCGCCTGCTCGCCGATGCCGCCGCCGGGCCGTTGAGCCGGCGCCTGGCCTGGTCCGATCAGGCGCACGCCTCGATCGACTTCAACCACGACCCGCATTCGGCCATCGTCGACGGCAGCCAGACCCGCACCGCCGGTAACCATCTGGTGAATCTCTTCGTCTGGTTCGACAACGAATGGGGATTCGCCAACCGCATGCTCGAAGTCGCCGACCACTGGTCGCGCCACTGGACCGATCAACAATAAAACCCACCTTCTGGAGAAGACCATGAACGTCATCAAACTGACCGACCTCGATGTTTCCGGCAAGCGCGTTTTCATCCGCGCCGACCTCAACGTACCGCAGGACGAAGCCGGGAACATCACCGAGGACACCCGCATCCGTGCCTCGCTGCCATCGATCCGCTACTGCCTGGAAAAGGGGGCGGCGGTGATGATCACCTCGCACCTCGGCCGCCCGACCGAAGGCGAACTGACGCCCGAAGACAGCCTGATGCCGGTCGCCGTCCGTCTCGGCCAGATGCTGCACCAGCCGGTGCGCCTGATCGCCGACTGGGTCGACGGCGGATTCGAGGTCAAGCCGGGCGAAGTCGTGCTGCTCGAGAACTGCCGCGTCAACAAGGGCGAGAAGAAGAACAACGACGAACTGGCGCAGAAAATGGCCAAGCTCTGCGACATCTACGTCAACGACGCCTTCGGCACCGCACACCGCGCCGAAGCGACCACCCACGGCATGGCCAAATACGCACCGGTCGCCTGCGCCGGCGTGCTCATGGGCGCCGAAATCGACGCCCTGTCCAAGGCCCTGCACGCCCCCAAGCGCCCGCTGGTGGCCATCGTCGGCGGCTCCAAGGTGTCGTCCAAGCTGACCATCCTCAAGTCGCTGGCCGACAAGGTCGACCAACTGATCGTCGGCGGCGGCATCGCCAACACCTTCCTGCTCGCCTCCGGCAAGCGCATCGGCGAATCGCTGGCCGAGCCGGACCTGGTCAAGGAAGCCCACGCGATCATGGACATGATGAAGGAACGCGGTGCCGAAGTGCCGCTGCCGACCGACGTCGTCGTCGCCGACGAAGTCTCGGCCCTGGCCCGTGCCAACAAGATATCGATCGACGATGTCGGCGCTCACGACCGCATTCTCGACGTCGGGCCCAAGACCGCCGTCAAGCTCGCCGAGATCATCGCCAATGCCGGCACCATCGTCTGGAACGGCCCGGTCGGCGTCTTCGAACTGCCGCAGTTCGCCGGCGGCACCAAGATGATGGCCTCGGCCATCGCCCACTCCGAGGCCTTCTCCATCGCCGGCGGCGGCGATACGCTGGCCGCCATCGCCAAGTTCCACATCGCCGACGACGTCGGCTACATCTCGACCGGCGGCGGTGCCTTCCTCGAATTCCTCGAAGGCAAGACGCTCCCGGCCATCGCCGTCCTCGAAGAGCGCGCCGCCGGCTGACCGCCATGAGCGACAAGCGCCGCATCCTGATCGTCGATCCGTCACGGGTGGCCAGGACGGCGCTCGTCAAGCACCTGCGCGATGACTTCGACATCCGCGAGGAAAGCGACGGCGAATCGGCCTGGCAGACGCTGGTCCTTGATGCCTCGATCGTCGCCGTCGTGTCGGCGATCAGCCTGACCCGGACCAGCGGCTACGAACTGCTCTCCCGGCTGCGCGAAAACCGTTTGCAGCGCCTCAGCGACATGCCGTTCTTCCTGCTCATTTCCAAGGATGAAACAGCCCCCAACCGCGACCAGGCCAAGGATCGCGGCGTCAGCGACTTCATCGTCCGCGGCATGGCCGGCAACGAGATTCGTCAGCGCATCGGCCGCCTGGTCAACTGGGATATTTCGTCCAACCTCGGTCTTCCCGACAGCCGCCGCGACGACGCCGACGAACCTTTCCCCGGCCGCACGCCGATCTGCCGCAAACTGTGCGCCGACATTGCCGCGCACGCACCGGAAGAGAACTTCTCCGCCTGCTGCGTCGCCCTCGGCATCGAAAACGAACAATGCCTGATCGACCGCTTCGGCACGGAAACCATGGTCGACATCGGCAAACGCATCGCCCGGGTGATCGGCGAAAAAATCGGTCGCCACGACATGATCGGCCACACCGGCGACTCCAACTACGTGATCGTTTCGCCGGGCACCAGCCAGGCCACCGCCATCGCCTTCGCCCAGCGCGTCTGTCGCGCCTTCAGCGAGCGCAAGATCACCATCGGCGACCAGCAGACGCGGATCAACCTGAGCGCCGGCATCGCCGCTTCGCCCGCTGATGGCGAACGCTCCGCGGCACAGCTGATCGACCTGGCGCTGGCACGCCTCGACCTGGCCCGCAAGACACCGGGCAATCCCATCGTCGCCCGTGACCCCGAGCCGGACGATCCCTTCGTCCGCATGCAGGCACTGCTGCGCCAGGACGACATCGCCCAGCGCCTGGGCCAGGCCGGCCTGGAACTACTCCCGATGATGCACCTGTTCGAACAACAGTTCCGCCTCGGCCTGCCCCTGGCGGAAATGGAAGCCCATTTCCGGAAACACGCCGGCAACGAAACTCCTTCAGCATAGCCGGGCCGCCCGGCCAGACAACGACCCAAGAGACAAACCATGACCCGCCACACCAAGATCGTCGCCACCCTCGGCCCCGCCTCGTCCTCCCCGGAAGTTCTTGAACGCATGGTCGAGGCCGGAATCGACGTCGTCCGCATGAATTTCTCGCACGGCACCGCCGCCGACCACAAGGCCCGTGCCGAAGGCATCCGCGCTGCCGCCGCCAAGCACGGCCGGATCGTCGGCATCCTCGGCGACCTGCAGGGCCCGAAAATCCGCGTCGGCAAGTTCGAGAACAACAAGATCACGCTCGCCCAGGGCGACGGCTTCATCCTCGACGCCGCCTGCAAGCTCGGCACCCAGGAACGCGTCGGTCTCGACTACAAGGACTTGCCCAAGGACGTGCGTCCCAACGACATCCTGCTGCTCGACGACGGCCGCCTCAAACTGACGGTCGAGGCCGTGCGCGGCACGGAAATCCATACCCGCGTGCTGGTCGGCGGCGAGTTGTCGAACAACAAGGGTATCAACCGCCAGGGCGGCGGCCTGACCGCGCCGGCGCTGACCGCCAAGGACATGGAAGACATCCGCACCGCCGCCGAGATCGGTGTCGATTTCGTCGCCGTCTCCTTCCCCAAGAGCGCCGCCGACATGTACATGGCCCGCCAGCTGCTGCGCGCCGCCGGCAGCGATGCGGTGCTGATCGCCAAGATCGAACGGGTCGAAGCCGTTGAAAACATGGCCGAGATCCTCGATGCCTCCGACGGCGTCATGGTCGCCCGCGGCGACCTCGCGGTCGAAGTCGGCGACGCCGCCGTGCCGGCGCTGCAGAAGAAGATGATCCGCATGGCGCGCGACAAGAACAAGCTGACCATCACCGCGACGCAGATGATGGAATCGATGATCCACTCGCCGGTGCCGACCCGCGCCGAAGTCTCCGACGTGGCCAACGCCGTGCTCGACGGCACCGACGCCGTCATGCTGTCGGCCGAAACCGCCGCCGGCAAGTACCCGGTCGAAGTCGTCGAATCGATGGCCCGCATCTGCGTCGAGGCCGAACGCTCGGCCGAAGTCACGCTCGACCGCGAATTCCTCGACCGCATCTTCACCCGCATCGACCAGTCGATTGCCATGGCCGCGATCTGGACCGCGCACCACCTCAAGGTCAAGGCCATCGCCGCACTCACCCAGTCCGGCTCGACCGCGCTGTGGATGAGCCGCCTGAACTGCGGCGTGCCGATCTATGCACTGACGCCGGACGTTGTTTCGCTGTCGCGCATGGCCCTGTTCCGCGAAGTCCGCCCGCTGCTGATGGCCCAGCAACACACCGAGCGCGAACAGTTGCTGGCCGAAGCCGAGAGCCTGCTGATCGAGCGCGGTGTGGTCGAGATCGGCGACCTGATCGTGCTCACCATCGGCGAGCCGATCGGCAGCATCGGCGGCACCAATACGCTGAAGATCGTCCGCGTCGGCGACCACCTGAACACCCAGCCGTAATAAAATAGCGGGCTGATCCCGAAACTTAACGAACACAGGAGTTCCCATGCCGCTCGTTTCCCTGCGCCAACTGCTCGACCACGCCGCCGAGCACGATTACGGCCTGCCCGCCTTCAACGTCAACAACATGGAACAGGTCTGGGCGATCATGGAAGCGGCCAGCCAGCTCGACGCGCCGGTGATCATGCAAGCCTCGGCCGGCGCCCGCAAATACGCCGGCGAACCCTTCCTGCGCCACCAGATCCTGGCCGCGCTCGAAGCCTACCCGCACATCCCGGTGGTCATGCACCAGGACCACGGCCAGAGCCCGGCGGTGTGCATGGCCGCGATCAAGTCCGGCTTCTCGTCGGTGATGATGGACGGCTCGCTGGAAGCCGACGGCAAGACCGTCGCCAGCTACGAATACAACGTCGAAGTCACCCGCAAGGTGACCGAACTGGCGCACAGCATCGGCGTTTCGGTCGAAGGCGAACTCGGTGTGCTCGGTTCGCTCGAAACGATGAAGGGCGACAAGGAAGACGGCCACGGCGCCGACGGCGTGATGACCCGCGAACAGCTGCTGACCGACGTCGAACAGGCCGCCGACTTCGTCCGCCAGACCAACTGCGACGCACTCGCCATCGCCATCGGCACCAGCCACGGCGCCTACAAGTTCACCAAGAAGCCGACCGGCGACATCCTCGCCATCGACCGCATCGCCGAAATCCACGCGCGCATCCCGAACACCCACCTGGTCATGCACGGCTCCTCCAGCGTACCGCAGGAACTGCTCGAGGAAATCCGCCAGTTCGGCGGCGACATGAAGGAAACCTACGGCGTGCCGGTCGAGGAAATCGTCAAGGGCATCAAGCACGGCGTGCGCAAGGTCAACATCGACACCGACATCCGCCTGGCGATGACCGGCGCGGTCCGTCGCTACCTGTTCGAGAACCCGTCCAAGTTCGACCCGCGCGACTACCTCAAGCCGGCCCGCGAAGCCGCCAAGAAGATCTGCCTTGCCCGCTTCGAAGCCTTCGGCTGCGCCGGCCAGGCAAGCAAGATCAAGCCGCTGTCGCTGGACAAGATGGCCGAACGCTACGCCAAGGGCGAACTGAACCAGATCGTCAAATAAGCCGGTTTTCACGCTCGTCCGCCAACAGCCACCTACGGGTGGCTGTTGGCATTTCAGGCGCTGTGCGCCAGTCGCAGCGCCACGCCCAAATCGGCGACCAGCGCGTCGCAATCGGCGGCATTGACCGGCTCGCCCTCGTTGTAGCCGTAGGGTACGCAGTACACCGCGCAGCCGGCATTGCGGGCGGTTTCGATGTCGTGTTTCGAATCGCCGATGTGCAGGTTGTCGGCGGGCGCGCTGCCGAGTGCGGCGCAGGCGTGCAGCAGCGGGGCCGGGTGCGGTTTGCGGTGCGGGGTGGTGTCGCCGGAAACGACGGCCTGGAAGTAATGGGCGATGCCGGTGCGTTCGAGCAGCGGCTCGGTGAAGGCGGCCGGCTTGTTGGTCACCACCGCCAGCGGCAGGCCGGTCGCGTGCCAGGCGGCGAGGCCTTCGCGGACGCCGGGGAAGAATTCGGTGCGATGACCGTTGACCGCCGCGTAGTGCCGCTGAAAGGCGGCGATGCCACGGGCCATCAGCTCGGCGTCGGGGGCCGAGTCGCGGGTCAGGCAGCGTTCGACCAGCACGGCCATGCCGCGGCCGACGAAATGACGGATTTCGGTTTCACTGCGCGGCGCCTGGTCGAGGTCGATCAGCATCAGGCGGCAGGCCTCGGCCAGGTCGCCGACGGTGTCGAGCAGCGTGCCGTCGAGGTCGAAGGTGATGGAACGGAATTTCATGGGGACTCCTTGAGCGCCTGACGCAATGTCCGGATGATCGTATCGTAACGGTGCGGATCGCTGTCGCGGCCGGCGCCAAAAACCGCCGACCCGGCGACGAAGGCATCGACCCCGGCGGCGGCGATCTCGGCGATGTTGCCGGGATTGACCCCGCCGTCGATTTCGAGGCGGATGCGCCGGCCCGTCAACTGCTGGTAGGCGTCGATTTTCGCACGCGCGGCGCGCGCCTTGTGCAGGGTCTGGGCAATGAATTTCTGGCCGCCGAAACCGGGGTTCACACTCATCAGCAGGACCACGTCGAGTTTGTCCATGACGTGATCCATCCAGTCCAGCGGCGTCGCCGGGTTGAAGACCAGGCCGGCCTGGCAGCCGCCGTCGCGGATCATCGCCAGGCTGCGGTCGACGTGCTCGGAGGCTTCCGGATGAAAGGTGATCAGGTCGGCCCCGGCACGGATGAAATCGGGAACGATGCGGTCGACCGGCTTGACCATCAGATGCACGTCGATCGGCGCCGTCGTGCATGGCCGGATCGCCTCGCAGACCAGCGGGCCGATGGTCAGGTTGGGGACGTAATGGTTGTCCATCACGTCGAAGTGGATCCAGTCGGCACCGGCGGCGATGACGTTGCTGACTTCCTCGCCCAGACGGGCGAAGTTGGCCGAAAGGATGCTCGGGGCAATGATGGCTTCCAGGGGATTCATGGGCTCTTCCTCAGCAAAAAAATGGCCCCGGCTGGCGGGGCCCGAAAACGACCAAGGGTCGCGCAGAGAACATCGGTAGAGATCAGCGGTAGCGGGCGACCATGCGATCCAGCGGGATCGGTTTGATGGCAGACGCCCGCCCGGCCGAACCGAAGGCTTCGAAACGCAGCCGGCAGATGCCGCGGGCGGCGATCACGGCGGCCTTGAGGAAGGCGCGCGGGTCGAACTCGTCGGGCTTGTCGGCCATCGCTTTACGCATCGCGCCGGTCATCGCCAGGCGGATGTCGGTGTCGATATTGACCTTGCGCACGCCGTGGCGGATGCCTTCGACGATTTCCTCGAGCGGTACGCCGTAGGTTTCCTTGATCGTGCCACCGTACTGGCGGATAGTCGCCAGCCATTCCTGCGGCACCGACGACGAG
Organism: Betaproteobacteria bacterium UBA7395; assembly: GCA_002470165.1. Classification (GTDB taxonomy): domain Bacteria; phylum Pseudomonadota; class Gammaproteobacteria; order Burkholderiales; family Rhodocyclaceae; genus Azonexus. The sequence goes on from DKNF01000113.1 coordinate 27,289, forward strand.
CCGTGCATGACCAGATGGGTGTCGGGAATGCGCGCGTGGATCGCCTTGATCCGCTCGATGGCCAGGATTTCGCCGGTTGGCGGGCGGGTGAATTTGTAGGCCCCGTGGCTGGTGCCGATGGCGATGGCCAGCGCGTCGACACCGGTTCTGGCGACAAAGTCGGCGGCTTCGTCGGGGTCGGTCAGCAGTTGCGCGTGGTCGAGCTTGCCGGCGGCGCCGATGCCGTCTTCCTCGCCGGCCTCGCCGGTTTCCAGCGAGCCGAGGCAGCCGAGTTCGCCCTCGACGGAAACGCCGATGGCGTGCGCCATCTCGACCACCTTGCGGGTGGTGTCGACGTTGTAGGCGTAGTTGGTCGGCGTCTTGCCATCCTCGCCCAGCGAGCCATCCATCATCACGCTGGAGAAGCCGCTGCGCATCGACTGCAGGCAGACCGCCGGCGAGGTACCGTGATCCTGGTGCAGGCAGACCGGAATGTCCGGGTACTGCTCGATGGCGGCTTCGACCAGCTTGCGCAGGAAGGGCTCGCCGGCGTACTTGCGGGCACCGGCCGAGGCCTGCAGGATGACCGGGCTGTCGCAGTCCGCCGCCGCCTGCATGATGGCGTGGATCTGCTCCATGTTATTGACGTTGAAGGCGGGCAGGCCGTATGCGTGCTCGGCGGCGTGGTCGAGCAACTGGCGCAGGGAAATCAGGGCCATGGGGTTTCCTCAGTGCGTGATGTGGCGCGCCAGGCGCAACAGGTTGCAGGTATAGCCGTATTCGTTGTCGTACCAGGCGACGACCTTGACGAAGGTCGGATCAAGCGCGATGCCGGCGCCGGTATCGAAGATCGACGGCTGCGGGCAGCCCCGGAAATCGGTCGACACGACAGCTGCGTCGGTATAGCCGAGCACGCCCTTGAGCGGCCCCTCGGCCGCCTCGCGCATGGCCGCGCAGATGTCGGCGTAGCTCGCCGCGCGATCCAGTTCGACGGTCAGGTCGACCACCGAGACATCCGAGGTCGGCACGCGGAAGGCCATGCCGGTCAGCTTGCCGTTGAGCGCCGGAATCACCTTGCCGACCGCCTTGGCCGCCCCGGTCGACGACGGGATGATGTTTTCCAGGATGCCGCGCCCGCCGCGCCAATCCTTCCCGGACGGGCCGTCGACCGTTTTCTGGGTGGCCGTCGCCGCGTGCACCGTGCTCATCAGCCCGCGCTTGATGCCGAAACGGTCGTTGAGCACCTTGGCCACCGGCGCCAGTCCGTTGGTCGTGCACGACGCTGCCGAGACGATGTCCTGGCCGGCGTAATCGGCGTGATTCACGCCGAACACGAACATCGGCGTATCGTCCTTGGCCGGCGCCGACTGGACAACCTTGCGCGCCCCCGCGGCGACGTGCGCCTGGCAGCTTTCCCGGGTGAGGAAGAAGCCGGTCGCCTCGATCACCAGATCGACGCCGAGTTCGCCCCACTTGAGGTCGGCCGGATTGCGCTCGGCGCTCAGGCGGATGCGCCGGCCATCGACGACCAGGTGGCTGCCATCGACAGCCACCTCACCGGCAAAACGCCCGTGCACCGAGTCGTGCGTCAGCAGATAGGCGAGGTAGTCGGGATCGAGCAGGTCGTTGATGCCGACCACCTCCAGCCCGGAAAACTCGGCCTCCTGGGCGATGGCGCGGAAGGCCATGCGTCCGATACGGCCGAAGCCGTTGATTGCCACCCGTATTGGCATGGGTTTGTCTCCTGATTTTATGAAAAATTCTTTTGTCGCTGGCGCGTTCAGAAATCGCCGTCGTTGCCGCTTTCACGGGCGATGGTTTCGACGACGACGCTGGCCAGGTGGCGGGCGGTCAGCCCGAAATGTTCGTAGAGCGCAGACGCCGGGGCGGAGGCGCCGAAGCTGTCGATGCCGACCACCTCGCCGACCAGGCCGACATACTTGCGCCAGGGGTCGGGATGCGCAGCCTCGATGGCGATGCGCACGACCTCCGGCGGCAGCACCGCGCGCTTCCAGGCGCTTTTCTGGCGGTCGAAGCGTTCGCAACAAGGCATAGCGACGACGCGCACGGCAACCCCGTGGGTGGCCAGTTCGCGCTGCGCTTCCAGGGCGATGCCGACTTCCGAGCCGGTGGCGATGATCACCGCCTGCAAGGGGCCGTCGGCGTCGCGCAGGACGTAGCCGCCGCGGGCAATCTCTTCGGCCCGGCCAGCGCGGTCGCCGCATTGGTCGAGGTTCTGCCGCGACAGGAAGAGCGCGCTCGGCCCGTCGCGGCGTTCCAGCGCCTCGGCCCAGGCCACTGCCGTTTCCAGTTCATCACACGGACGCCAGACATCGAGACCGGGAATCAGGCGCAGGCTGCCGACGTGCTCGATCGGCTGGTGCGTCGGTCCGTCCTCGCCGAGGCCGATGGAATCGTGGGTCAGCACATGGACGACGCGCTGCTGCATCAACGCGCTCATGCGGATGGCGTTGCGCGAATAGTCCGAGAAGACGGCGAAAGTGCCGCCGTAGGGAATCAGCCCGCCGTGCAGGGCGACCCCGTTCATGATCGCCGCCATGCCGAATTCGCGCACGCCGTAAGAGATGTAGTTGGGCGTGCGCTCGCCGGCGGCATGCCAGGCAACGCTGCCTTTACCGGCGGTCAGGTTGGAGCCGGTCAGGTCGGCCGAACCACCGAGCAGTTCGGGAACGCGGTCGATCAGGAAATCGAGGCAGTTCTGCGAGGACTTGCGGCTGGCGATGCCGCCACTCTTCGCTGCCGACTGGGCGAGCAGTTCGGCGCGGATTTCCGGCCAGCTCTCCGGCAGGCCGCCGGCCTGGGTGCGCTCGAATTCGGCGGCCAGTT
>DKNF01000145.1:0-2332 GCA_002470165.1 Betaproteobacteria bacterium UBA7395
TGCCGGGCACCAGCAGCGGCATCTCGCCGACGATTGCGCGCACGCGGGCGATTTCGGCGGGGAAGGTGGCGCCGACCACCAGGCCGATCTGGCCGGTCGTGTTCCATTGTTCGGCGGCCAGGCGGGCGACGCGTTCGTACAGCTTTTCGCCGCCGACATCGAGGAACTGCAGGTCGGAACCGCCGGCGTTCGAGGTCCGGCAGAGCAGGATCACGCCCTTGTCCGGGAAGGCCAGGTAGGGCTCGACCGAATCGCGGCCCATGTAGGGATTGACCGTGACGGCATCGGCCTTGAAACGCTCGAAGGCCTCGACTGCGTACTGCTCGGCGGTCGAACCGATGTCGCCGCGCTTGGCGTCGAGGATCACCGGGATGCCGGGATGCCGCTCGTGGATGTGGGCGATCAGCGCTTCCAGCTGGTCTTCGGCGCGGCGGGCGGCGAAGTAGGCGATCTGCGGCTTGAACGAACAGACGAGGGCGGCCGTGGCGTCGACGATGGTCTTGCAGAATTCGAAGATGGCGTCATCGCGACCCTTCAGGTGTGCCGGGAACTTGGCCGGATCGGGATCGAGGCCGACGCAGAGCTGCGAGTCGTTCTTTTGCCAGGCGGCGGCGAGTTGTTCGGTAAAGGTCATGTTTCGTCCTTTGGCAGATAGCGGGAAAACTTGTCTGGCAGCAGGCAGGTCTGCAGGCTGCGCTGGGTGAACAGGAAGCGGCCGTCGCAGACGAAGCCGAGTTGCTGCCAGTCGACTTCGTGGTTGAGCATCATCGTGCACTCGATCAGGTCGCGGCGACGCATCCGGCGGTTTTTCGGGAACAGTGCCAGCACCGAGCCGTCGAAATTCGGGCAGTCGTGCAGGAAGAACGGCGTCGGCTTGCGTGTGCGGCCGTTGACGTAGATGCGCGGATCGTCGTTGATCGGGAAATGGCGGCCCCAGTGCCACCAGTTGCTGTCGTCGAACTTGCGCACGCGGCGGGCGAGCAGGCGTTGCTTGTGCGGCAGCAGGGCAGGGTGTTCGATGCCGTAGATCATGCGCCGCGTCTCGCCGGTGTCGGCGGTCTTCGAGCAGACGAAATCGAGGTTGCCCTCGGCGTGCCGGAATACCGGGTCGGCACCGGAAACGCCGCCGACGCGCACGTCGAACAGGTCGGACAGGCGCACGCCATGATTTTCGCGCAGAAACATCAACTGGCCGTCGACTTCGGTGAAGGTCCGGCCGTCGTCCATGCGCCGGTCGAAACGGCCCTTCTCGAAGCGGAAGATGCAGCAGTTCGGCGTCGCCCCGGCGAAGACGCGGACATCGCCGGTCTCGAAGAAATGCGTGATGCTGCCCTGGGCGAACAGCCAGGCGTTGAGCTTCCTGGCCGAGGTCAGCTTGATGAATTCGCGCGGCACGATGAATACGAGTTCGCCGCCCGGCTCGAGGTGGCGGATGCACTTCTCGATGAAGAACAGGAACAGGTTGCTGCGCTTGTCGAACAGCGGCGATTTCAGTTTCTTGCGGGTACGTGCGGCGATGTCCTGGTAGCGGACATAGGGCGGATTGCCGACGATGGTGGCGAAGCGCTCGTTTTCCGGCAGCGCGAAGAAATCCATGACGCGGGCACCGGCCGGGGCCACGCGGCGGTCGATCTCGACCCCGGTGAGCTCGGCGCCGCGCGCCTGCAGCGCATGGTAGAACGCACCGTCGCCGGCCGACGGTTCGAGCACTCGCCCACGGTTGCGGCACAGGCCGAGCATGAACTCCACCACGCTGGGCGGGGTGAAGACCTGGCCGAGGCGTTCGACGTCGAGCGGCATCAGTCGCTGCCGGTCGTCCGTTGTGCGGTGGCCTGTTCGCGCGCCTTCTTTTCCCAGTAGCGCTCGTTCTTGCTCTCGTCGACGAAGCGGTAGCGGCCGGCGAGTTCGCAGCCCTTCATGCCGGGGTTGCACGGCAGATTGTTGATCTTCGTGCAGCGGTCAGCGACCTCATGCGGACAACCCCAGCTTCCCGCCATGTCAGCTACCCTTGCCCCACGAATCCTTGAGCGTGACGGCGCGGTTGAAGACCGGCGCGCCCGGTTGCGAGTCGATGCGGTCGGCGACGAAGTAGCCGTGCCGTTCGAACTGGAAGCGCTGTTCGGGCTGGGCATCCTTGAGCGAGGGTTCGAGCATGGCGGTGATGACCTTGCGCGAATCCGGGTTGAGGTCGTCGAGGAAGTTGCGTTCGAGGTCGGGGGCGTCGCTTTCGCGTCGGCTGCCCGGTGCCGGCACCGAGAACAGGCGGTCGTAGAGGCGGATTTCGGCCGGGCAGGCATGCGCCGCCGAAATCCAGTGCAGGTTGCCCTTGACC
>DKNF01000145.1:2447-3019 GCA_002470165.1 Betaproteobacteria bacterium UBA7395
GTGCAGGTTGCCCTTGACCTTGACGCTGTCGGCGCCCGGCGTGCCCGACTTGGTGTCGGGCAGGTAGGTGCAATGCACGGCGATCACCTTGCCGTTCTCGTCCTTGTCGCAGCCGGTGCATTCGACGATGTAGCCGTACTTGAGGCGCGCCTTGTTGCCCGGGAAGAGGCGGCGGAAGCCTTTTTCCGGGACTTCCTGGAAGTCCTCGCCCTCGATCCACAGTTCGCGGCCGAAGGGCATGGTGCGCTGGCCGAGTTCCGGCTTGAGCGGATGGTTGGGCGCGTGGCAGTCCTCGAACTGGCCTTCGGGGTAGTTGTCGATGATCAGCTTGAGCGGGTCGAGCACGGCAACGCGGCGTTCGTCGGCCTCGTTCATGACTTCACGCATGGCGTCCTCGAAGACGACGTAGTCGATCAGCGAGTCGTGCTTGGAGACGCCGATGCGTTCGGCGAAGAGGCGGAAACCCTCGGGCGAATAGCCGCGGCGGCGGGCGCCGACCAGCGTCGGCATGCGCGGGTCGTCCCAGCCGTCGACGTGTTTTTCCTCGACCAGCTGGATCAGCTTGCGCTTGG
>DKNF01000214.1 GCA_002470165.1 Betaproteobacteria bacterium UBA7395
ATCGTCGCCGCCGTCCGTGCTGCCGGTTGCCAGGTCGTGCCTTTGCCCGGCGCCTGCGCGGCAACCACTGCGCTGTCCGCTGCCGGCCTGACCGACGAGCACTTCCTGTTCTACGGCTTCCTGCCGAGCAAGGCCGGGCAGCGCCGGCAGGCGCTTGAAGCGCTGGCGGGGCATCCCTACGCGTTGGTGTTTTACGAGGCGCCGCACCGCGTGCTCGACACCGTCGCCGAGATGGCGGAAGTATTTGGCGAACGCACGCTGGTGGTCGCCCGCGAACTGACCAAGCTGTTTGAAAACATCGATGCCCTGCCGCTGAACGGCGCGCTCGAATGGTTCAAGGCCGACCCCAACCGCCAGCGCGGCGAGTTCGTCCTGATCGTTTCCGGCGCGCCCGCCGATGCCGCCAGCGGCGAGGGCGAGCGCGTACTCAAGCTGCTGCTCGACGAAGGCCTGGGCACCAAGCAGGCGGCCAAGCTGGCGGCAGCGATCAGCGGTGAGGCGAAGAATGCGCTGTACGAGCGCGCCCTGGCGCTGAAAAGCTAGAATTGCGGAAATTCACGAGAGAGACCCCATGCAAATCACCATCACCCGCCCCGACGACTGGCACCTCCACCTGCGCGACGGCGAAGCGCTGGCCGCCGTGCTGCCCCATACCGCCCGCCAGTTCGGCCGGGCCATCGTCATGCCCAACCTCAAGCCGCCGGTGACGACGGTCGAGCAGGCCGCCGCCTACCGTGACCGCATCCTGGCCGCACTGCCGGCCGGCATGGCTTTCGAGCCGCTGATGACGCTTTACCTCACCGACAACATGCAGCCGGCGGAAATCGCCAAGGCGGCGGCGTCCGGTTTCGTCAAGGCGGTCAAGCTGTATCCGGCCGGTGCGACGACCAATTCCGATGCCGGTCTGACCGACATCCGCAAGGCCGATGCGACGCTCGCCGAAATGGAGCGCGTCGGTCTGCCGCTGCTGGTGCATGGCGAAGTCACCGATCCGGCGGTCGACCTGTTCGACCGCGAGAAGGTCTTCATCGATACCGTGCTGTTGCCGCTGACGCAGCGTTTTCCGAAGCTGAAGGTGGTGATGGAGCACATCACCACCAAGGACGCCGCCGAATTCGTGGCCTCGTCCGCGGCCAACGTCGCGGCGACGATCACCGCCCACCACCTGCTCTACAACCGCAACGCCATCTTCCAGGGCGGCGTGCGCCCGCACTGGTACTGCCTGCCGGTACTCAAGCGCGAGACGCATCGCGAGGCACTGGTGGCGGCGGCGATTTCCGGCAATCCGAAATTCTTCCTCGGCACCGATTCGGCGCCGCACGCCAAGGGTGCCAAGGAAGCTGCCTGCGGCTGTGCCGGCTGCTACACGGCCTACGCCGCCATCGAACTGTATGCCGAGGCCTTCGAGAATGCCGGGGCGCTCGACAAGCTGGAAGCTTTTGCCAGCTTCAACGGTCCGGACTGGTACGGCCTGCCGCGCAATACCGACACCGTCACCTTGATGAAGGAGACATGGACGGTGCCGGCGAGCTATCCTTATGTCTCGACCGACGACATCGTCCCGCTGCGTGCGGGTGAGTCGCTGACCTGGAAAATGCGCTGAGGAAAAAGATCATGCGTCTGCGTGCCCTGCTCACCCTGCTGCTGGCCATCCCCCTGCTGAGTGCCTGTGTGGATGACCGCGCGGCGATGGACATCGACGGCACGCGCGAGCATTACCTGGCGCTGGTTCGCGAGCAGCCGCTGTTCTGGGACAAGAAGGTCAATCTCTGGCTGGTCGTCTCGCGCATGCCGGCCTGCCTGCGCCGGCACAGCCTGGGGGCCGGGACCGAGAACACGCGCGTGGAAATCTGGCAGGTGCCGTCGGGGGCTTTCATCGCCAAGGTCGGCAAGCGCATGTATGCGACCGAGTCGCAGACCTGTACGGCCTGGGCGCGACTCGACGAGGAGCCGGCGGAGGGGATGGGCGAGTTGCGCGGTGTTTTCCGTGTGCGCAACGGCGAACTCGTCTTTGCTGCCGAAACGCCCGAGGCGTCGGCCGGCAACGACGAGTAATCCCGCTCAGTGACGGCGGCGCGGGGGCGGCGGCGTGCTGCCGCTGCGCGTTTCCAGGTGACGGAAGGTGATCCGGCCCTTGGTCAGGTCGTAGGGTGACAGCTCCAGGCTGACCTTGTCGCCGAGCAGAATGCGGATGTGGTGCTTCTTCATCTTGCCGGCGGTGTAGGCGACCATCTTGTGGCCGTTATCCAGCAGCACGCGATAGCGCCCGTCGGGCAGGACGTCTTCGACGACGCCCATCATTTCGAGTAGTTCTTCCTTGGCCATATGTGCTGCTCCTTCAGTGATTGATCGGGGAATTTGCTTGCCGGTCGACCGTGGCATCGGTGGACAGGGCGTCGGAACGGCGGCGCGGCATTTCCCACGGGCGTCCGTTTTCGGTGATGGCGCTGACCGAGATCAGCGGTGGCGGCGAGCTGACGCTGCCGAAAATGGTGGCGTAGGACACGTCGGCGGCATCGCGGCCGGTGCCGATGCGGACGAAACCCATCGGAATCGCGGTCCCTGACGGATCGAAGATGTACCAGCGGTTGTCGAGGAAGACCTCGACGTAGGCGTGGAAGTCGGTCGGCCCAAGCGCCGGGTCGGCACCGTAGTCGATGCCGGTGGTGAACCGTGCCGGAATGCTCAGCGCCCGGCAGATCGCGATCATCAGATGGGCGAAGTCGCGGCAGACGCCGACGCGGTCTACCAGGGTGTCGACAGCCGAGGTCGTCGAACTGCTGGTGGCCGAGCGGAAGGCGACATGGCGATTGACCCAGTTGCAGATGGCCTCGACCCGGCGATAACCCTTGGGCAGGTGGCCGAATTCGGTCATGGCCAGCGTTGCCAGTCGATCCGACTGGCAATAGCGGCTGGGGTAGATGTAGGTCAGGGCCGACAGCGGCAGGCGGTCGATGGGCGTTTCGGGAATTTCGTCCGGATTGCCGATGTGCTGGTCGATGTCGAGGATGGCCCGGTAGGCGACGTGCAGCGGGCCGGCGGCCACGTTGAGGCGCATGAAGCGCGCGCAGGTCTGCGGCTCGGTCTGGATCGCCGGGATGATCTGCGGATTGATCTGCAGGGTTTCGCTGACGATGTGCTGACTGGCGGTCTGGGCGGCGTGGATGTTGAAAACGAAATCGGCGCCGGGGGAGTTCAGTGCGTAGTTGAGGTCGATCGCAAACTGTATGCGAACCATGCAATTCCAGGGTGAGCGGCGCGTCGCGCAGGCCGGGTCAGGCTACGGAAACGGGCGGTGGGACGGCGCTATGCAACGGAGAAATGTGCGGTTCGGCTTGCCGGGATCGCGGTGGGCGAGGGCGGCATGGGGGACGGCATCTGGCGCGGCAGAACGATGGCGGTGACGCCTGGATGGCGTCGATAAGAGGCTGCATCTTACGCCGTGAACCGGGTGTTGGCAAGAAAAACCCGGAAATTCAGGCGCTTGCCGAAAATCCGGCAAGCGCCCGGGCGGTCAGGCGGCGGCGTCGAGGGCGTTGACGCCGAGCCGGTTGATGCCGCTGATCAGGGCCTTGATCGAGGCGGTGACGATGTTGCCGTCGATGCCGGCGCCGTAGCATTCACCGCGGCCGCTGGCAGCCATTTCGATGAAGGCGCAGGCGCGGGCGTTGCCGTCCTCGCCCATCGGCACCATCGAGCGCTCCTCGTAGCTGCGCACCTGGGCCTGGATGCCAGCGCTTGCCAGGGCGTGCATCGCCGCGTTGATCGGGCCGTTGCCCTCGCCGCTGAGCACGTGCGTGGTGCCGCCGATGTCGACAGTGAGTCGGATGCCCTGTTGCGAGCCGTGCTCGAACAGGTGGTGCTCGCGGTAGCGGATGCTGTCACCGGCGTCGAGGTAGGTCTGGCTGAAAAGATTCCAGATGTCGTCGGCGCTCACTTCGCCGCCATGCGTGTCGGTGTGCTTCTGGACGACGCCGGAGAACTCCACCTGGAGGCGGCGCGGCATGACGATGCCGTGCTCGGTTTCCATCAGGTAGGCGATGCCGCCTTTACCCGATTGGCTGTTGACGCGGATGACCGAGTCGTAGGAACGGCCGACGTCGGCCGGGTCGATCGGGAGATAGGGCACTGACCAGGTCTCATCCGCCTTTTGAGCGGCAAACCCCTTCTTGATGGCATCCTGGTGGGAGCCGGAGAAGGCCGTGAAAACGAGATCCCCGACGTATGGGTGGCGCGGATGGATCGGGAGCTGGGTGCAGTGTTCGTAAGTGCGGGCGACGGCGTTGATGTCGGAAAAGTCGAGCTGCGGATCGACGCCCTGGGTGTGCATGTTGAGTGCGAGCGTCACGAGATCGACGTTGCCGGTGCGCTCGCCATTGCCGAAGAGGCAGCCCTCGACGCGCTCGGCGCCGGCCATGAGCCCCAATTCGGCGGCGGCGACGGCGGTGCCGCGGTCGTTGTGCGGATGCAGGCTGATGATCACGCTGTCGCGGCGTTCGAGGTGGCGGTGCATCCACTCGATCTGGTCGGCGTAGATGTTCGGCGTGGCGATTTCGACCGTGGTCGGGAGATTGAGGATGACCTTGTTGTCCGGTGTCGCGCCCCAGGCGGCGGTGACCGCGTCGCAGACTTCCTTGGCGAAGTCGAGTTCGGTGGCGGTGAACAATTCCGGGCTGTATTCGAGGGTGATCTTCGTTTCCGGCATCTCGGCAGCGAGCGACTTGATCAACTTGACCGCATCGACCGCCATGGTCACCACTTCGGCCTTGCTCATGCCGAAGACGAAGTCGCGGAAGCTCGGGCAGGTGGCGTTGTAGACATGGACGATGGCCTGCTTGGCCCCCTTCAAGGATTCGAAAGTGCGGCGGATAAGGTGCTCGCGCGCCTGGGTGAGGACTTCGATGGTGACATCGTCGGGGATGTGCTTTTCCTCGATGAGCCGGCGGACGAAGCCGAATTCGGTCTCGGAGGCCGACGGGAAGGCGATCTCGATCTGCTTGAAGCCGATCCGGCAGAGCGTCTTGAACATCTGCATCTTCTTGTCGGCGTTCATCGGCTCGAACAAGGCCTGGTTACCGTCGCGCAGGTCGGTGCTCATCCACACCGGCGCCTTGTCGATGACGCGGTTCGGCCACTGGCGGTCGGTGAGTCCGACCGGCGGGAAGGCGGTGTACTTGGACGATTTTTGCTGCGACATGGGGCGGCTCCGGAAAACTGTTGCGATGGCGAAATATTAAGCAAAAGCGCCCGGCAGGTGCTTGCGTTTTGTGGCATGATTTGCAGCTAATTTGGCAGAAAATTGCGTGTATATAAAATCATGAGCAATTCATTAACGATAGATCGCTACGATCGGCAAATTCTCGGCGTTCTGCAGCAGGATGGTCGGATCAGCAACCAGGAACTGGCCGACCGCATCGGCCTGTCACCATCGCCCTGCCTGCGCCGGGTGCGCACGCTGGAGGAGGCCGGCTTGATCGCCGGCTACCGCGCGCTGCTTGATGCGAAGAAGCTCGGCCTGACGCTGATGGCGCTGATCGGCATCTCGATGGACCAGCACACGCCGGAGCGCTTCGCCAACCTCGAAGCGACCATTTCGGACATTCCCGAGGTGCTCGAATGCCTGCTGATCACCGGCCAGCAGTCGGACTACCAGCTCAAGGTCGTTGTCCGCGACATGGACGCCTACCAGGACCTGTTGCTCAACAAGATCACGCGCATCCAGGGCGTCACCGGCGTGCACACCAGTTTCGTCTTGCGCAAGGTGGTCGACCGCACCGCGCTGCCGCTCGACTTCGCCTGATGCGCCCGGAGCAGCTGGCGAAACGGTGTTAGGCTGGGGGTTTCCCGCCAAGGAACCGCCATGAGCAGCCCCGACAACGAACTCTGGCAGCAATCCTGGCGCGATGGCCGGATGGCCTTCCACCAGGCGGAAGTCAATCCGCTGCTCGCGCATTACTGGTCCAGCCTCGGCCTGTCGCCAGGGGGTACGGTCTTTGTGCCCCTGTGCGGGCGCAGCCTCGATCTCGTTTGGCTGGCCGAACAGGGGCACCAGGTAGTCGGTTGCGAACTGAGCCCGGTCGCCGTCCGCGATTTTTTCCGCCGGCAGCGCCTGACGCCGAAACGCACCGCGCTGGGGCCGCTGACGCTGTGGCAGCACGGCGCGATCCGCATCTATTGCGGCGATTTCTTTGCGCTGACGCCGGAACATCTCGGCACCATCGCCGCCGTCTATGACCGCGCCGCGCTGACTGCACTGCCGGAAAGCGCGCGCAGCGGCTATGTCGAACACCTGCGCCGGCTGACGCCGGAAAATTGCCCGGTTTTCCTGCTGACCGCAGAAGACCCGGAAGAAGGCGAAACCGACGACCGCTTTCCCGAAATCTCCGGCGAGATCACTCAGTTGTACCGCGCCCGCTTCGCCATCGATCTGGCGCATTCGGAGCGCCGTCTGGAAACCCGGCGCGAGGCCGACGGCAATCCGCCGCAATGCATCGAATTGCGTCTTTATCGCCTGCTGCCGTATTGAGTGCCCGGCGGCGCGTATAATCCGCGACGGAAAGTCGGCCAGGCAATCGCTGGACACGCAAGTGTCGGGAGGAAAGTCCGGGCTCCATTGGGCAGGATGCCAGCTAACGGCTGGGTGCTATAAGTCGCAAGACGAAGGCAACGGAAAGTGCAACAGAGAGTAGACCGCCGATGGCGTCGCAAGACGCACAGGTAAGGGTGAAACGGCGAGGTAAGAGCTCACCGCGTCCACGGTAACGGCGGACGGCTTGGTAAACCCCATCCGGAGCAAGACCAAATAGGGAAGCATTAGGCGTGGCCCGCGCTGCTTCCGGGTAGGTTGCTTGAGCCTGTCGGTGACGGCAGGCCTAGAGGAATGATTGCCGAACCTCGCGAGAGGGGAACAGAACCCGGCTTATCGGCCGGCTTTCCACCACTTACAATGCTGTCCATGAATCCCTTCATCGAATGGTCGGAGAACGGCCAGACCCGCCGCGCCCGTTGGCGCTCCGAAGCCGGCCTGGCGCCGCCGCAGTTGCTGGAAGTTGTCGACGACAGCCTGACCGCCGATGCGGCGTTTGCTGCCCTGCGCGACGGTTGTGCCTTGCTCTGGCGCGGCGACTGGATGAATGGCCGGCGACTGATGCAGGAACTGACTCGCCGCGCCGACCGCCATTTCGCTTTCAAGGCGGGTGACGAGCGCAGTTTTGCTGCGCACCGCCAGCGCCAGGGGCAGCGCGCCGCCTTGCTGTCGCGCCTGCTGGTGCCGCTCGGCCCCGACTACAAGCTGTCGCTGCGTCGTGCCCAGGATGTCCGCACGGCGTGTCGCGAAGCCTGGGGCAAGCCCGATGGCAGCAACAGCGTGCTTGCGCTGCGCGAACTGCTGGCGGTGATCAGCGCCCATGAATGGCGCAAGAAAGGTGTGCCGGTGGCCGCCGTCGGCGGTAGAATTCACCCGCATTACGGCGTTTTCTCGCCGGTGCGCGGCGAGTATGTCGATCTGGTCGCGCAGGCGCCGCTGCCGCCGGGTTGCGATCTGGCTTTTGACATCGGCACGGGTTCCGGCGTCCTCGCCGCCGTGCTTGCCCGTCGTGGCCTGAATGTCGTCGCCACCGACATGGCGCCGCGGGCGCTGGCCTGTGCCACGGAAAATATCGAAAGACTCGGCCTGGCTGAGAAAGTCAGCGTCGTCGAAGCCGATCTCTTTCCCGATGGCCGGGCGCCGCTGGTCGTCTGCAATCCGCCGTGGCTGCCGGCACAGCCGACTTCGCCGGTCGAATATGCGGTCTACGATCCCGATTCGCGCATGCTGCGCGGCTTCCTCGACGGCCTGGTGGCGCACCTGGCGCCGGGAGGTGAGGGCTGGCTGATCATGTCGGATCTTGCCGAACACCTCGGACTGCGCAGTCGCGCCGACTTGCTGCAATGGGTCGAGAATGCCGGCCTGGGCGTGCTCGGCCGCATCGATACCCGACCGACGCATGGCAAGGCGCAGGATCGCAGCGATCCGCTGCATGTCGCGCGGGCGCAGGAAATCACGTCCCTGTGGCGGCTCGCCGCACAATGAAAAAACGGCCGACTGAGAAGTCGGCCGTTCGCTTCGGGCAAGCAGCCGGTCAGCTGCGGATCAGGTGATCGAAAGCACTCAGCGAAGCCGTTGCACCGGCGCCCATGGCGATGATGATCTGCTTGTACGGCACCGTCGTGCAGTCGCCGGCGGCAAAGACGCCGGGCACCGAGGTGTGGCCCTTGGCGTCAATGACGATCTCGCCGAACTTCGACAACTCGACCGTGCCCTTCAACCAGTCGGTATTCGGCAAGAGGCCGATCTGGACGAAGATGCCTTCGAGTTCGAGATGGCGCTCCTCGCCGGAAACGCGGTCCTTGTAGTTCAGGCCATTGACCTTCTGGCCGTCGCCGGTGACTTCGGTGGTCTGCGCCGACTTGATCACGGTGACATTCGGCAGGCTGAACAGCTTCTTCTGCAGCACCGCGTCGGCGCGCAGCGTGTCGGCGAATTCGAGCAGGGTCACGTGGCCGACGATGCCGGCCAGATCGATGGCCGCTTCAACGCCGGAGTTGCCGCCGCCGATCACCGCCACCCGCTTGCCCTTGAACAGCGGGCCATCGCAGTGCGGGCAGAAACACACGCCCTTGGCCTTGTACTCCTTCTCGCCGGGCACGTTCA
>DKNF01000041.1 GCA_002470165.1 Betaproteobacteria bacterium UBA7395
GCCGACGTGGTGAAATTGGTAGACACGCTATCTTGAGGGGGTAGTGGCGCAAGCTGTGCGAGTTCGAGTCTCGCCGTCGGCACCAAAATATAAAGTGGGCTGGCCGTTGCAATCCGGTCGTCCCGAATAAAAACTTACAACTTGGCGGCGGATCATGGAAGCCTACTTTCCAATCCTGATGTTCGTGCTCGTGGGGGTCGCGGTCGGTGTCTTGCCGATGGCGATGGGCTTTGTGCTCGCTCCGCGTCGCCCGGATCCCGAAAAGCTCTCGCCCTATGAATGCGGCTTCGAGGCCTTCGAAGACGCGCGCATGAAATTCGACGTGCGCTATTACCTGGTTGCGATCCTGTTCATCCTGTTCGACCTCGAAATCGCCTTCCTCGTACCGTGGGCGGTCGTTTTCTCGGACATGGTGGCAATCGATTCGCTGAAGGTTTTCGGCTTCGTCGAAATGTTGATCTTCATGGGCATTCTGGCACTGGGCGACATCTACGCCTGGGCCAAGGGTGCGCTTGAGTGGGAATGAGGGCGCCAAATGGCAATCGAAGGGATTCTGCAAGAGGGTTTTGTCACCACCACGGCTGACAAGCTCATCAACTACATGCGCACCGGCTCGATGTGGCCGATGACCTTTGGCTTGGCCTGCTGCGCCGTGGAGATGATCCACGCCGGCTGTTCCCGCTATGACCTGGACCGCTTCGGCATCGTCTTCCGGCCGAGTCCGCGTCAGTCCGACGTGATGATCGTCGCCGGTACGCTGACCAACAAGATGGCGCCGGCGCTGCGCAAGGTCTATGACCAGATGGCCGAGCCGCGCTGGGTCATTTCCATGGGTTCCTGTGCCAACGGCGGTGGCTACTATCACTATTCCTACTCGGTGGTGCGCGGCTGCGACCGCATCGTCCCGGTCGACATCTATGTGCCGGGCTGTCCGCCGACGGCTGAGGCCCTGCTCTACGGGCTGATCCAGCTGCAGAACAAGATCCGCCGCACCAATACCATTGCCCGCTAACTTTCGAGGCTGATCCCTATGTCCGCCAAGCTGGAAACGCTTAGCCAGAAATTGCAGGATCGTTTCGGAGACAAGCTGCTGTCGACCAAGCTCGCCCTCGGTGAGCTGACCGTGGAAGTCGCCGCCAACGATTATTTTGCCTTCATGCAGACGCTGCGCGACGACGCCGACCTTTCCTTCGAGGAATTGATCGACCTCTGCGGCGTCGATTACTCGACCTGGGGCGACGGTGCCTGGACCGGCAAGCGTTTTGCGACGACCGTGCATCTGCTGTCGATTGCCCACAACGTTCGCCTGCGCGTCCGCGTCTTCGCCGATAACGACGATTTCCCGGCAGTTGATTCGGTGACCTCGCTGTGGACCAGTGCCAACTGGTTCGAGCGCGAGTCCTTCGACCTCTACGGCATCGCCTACGTCGGTCACGAAGATCTGCGCCGCATCCTGACCGACTACGGTTTCATCGGTCATCCCTTCCGCAAGGATTTCCCGATTTCGGGCCATGTCGAGATGCGCTATGACCCGGATCAGGGTCGCGTGATCTACCAGCCCGTTACCATCGAACCGCGCGAGAACACGCCGCGCATCGTCCGCGAAGACACCTACGGGGATCCGGCACATGGCTGATATCCGCAACTACACCCTCAACTTCGGTCCGCAACACCCGGCCGCGCACGGCGTGCTGCGTCTGGTGCTGGAAATGGACGGCGAAGTCGTCCAGCGCGCCGATCCGCACATCGGCCTGCTCCATCGCGCCACCGAAAAACTGGCCGAGACCCGGACCTGGGTCCAGTCCGTCCCCTACATGGACCGTCTCGACTACGTGTCGACGATGTGTAACGAACACGCCTACTGCCTCGGCGTCGAGAAGCTGCTGCAGCTCGAAGTGCCGGAGCGCGGCAAGTACATCCGCACGATGTTCGACGAAGTCACGCGCATCCTCAACCACCTGTTGTGGATCGGCTGTCACGCCCTCGACGTCGGTGCGATGACCATGGCGCTGTACACCTTCCGCGAACGCGAAGACCTGATGGATGCCTACGAGGCGGTCTGCGGTGCGCGTCTGCACGCGGCCTACTACCGCCCGGGCGGCGTCTATCGCGACCTGCCGGACCGCATGCCGCAGTACCGCGAGTCCACCTGGACCAGCGCCAAGAAGGCCAAGGAACTCAACGACAATCGCAGTGGTTCGCTGCTCGACTTCCTCGAGGATTTCACCGACCGCTTCCCGAAATACCATGCCGAGTACCACACGCTGCTGACCGACAACCGGATCTGGAAACAGCGTCTGGTCCATGTCGGCGTGGTCAGCCCGGAACGGGCCATGCAACTCGGCTTCACCGGCGCCATGCTGCGCGGTTCCGGGATTGCCTGGGACCTGCGCAAGAAGCAGCCCTACGCGGCCTACGACAAGGTCGACTTCGACGTGCCGGTCGGCGTCAATGGCGACAGCTATGACCGCTACCTGGTGCGCATGGAGGAAATGCTCCAGTCGAACCGCATCATCAAGCAGTGCATCGCCTGGTTGCGCGCCAACCCGGGTCCGGTGATCACCGACAATCACAAGGTGGCACCGCCGAACCGCGAGGCGATGAAGTCGAACATGGAAGAGCTGATCCACCACTTCAAGCTGTTCACCGAAGGCATCCACGTGCCGCCGGGCGAGGCCTATGCCGCGATCGAACATCCGAAGGGCGAGTTCGGCATCTATTTCGTTTCCGACGGTGCCAACAAGCCCTACCGGATGAAGATCCGCGCGCCGGGCTTTGCGCATCTGGCGGCGATGGACGAAATGGCGAAGGGCCACATGCTGGCCGACGTCGTGACGATCATCGGTTCCCAGGATGTTGTTTTTGGCGAGATTGACCGCTGATGTTTTCCGCTGACACCCTACAGAAATTCGCCCGCGAGGTCGCCAAGTACCCCGCCGAGCAGAAGCAGTCGGCCGTCATGGCCTGTCTGGCCCACGCCCAGGAAGAAAAGGGCTGGCTGCCGCCCGAGGCCATCGAAGCCGTTGCCGATTATCTCGGCATGCCGCCGATCGCTGCCTACGAGGTTGCTTCCTTCTACAACATGTACGACCTGAAGCCGGTCGGCAAGTACAAGATCACGGTGTGTACCAACCTGCCGTGCGCGCTGTCCGGCGGCTATCACGCCGGCGAGTACCTGCAGCAGAAGCTCGGCGTCGGTTACGGTGAGACCACTGCCGACGGCAAGTTCACGCTCAAGGAAGGCGAGTGCATGGGCGCCTGCGGTGACGCGCCGGTGTTCATCGTCAATAACCGCTCGATGTGCAGCCACATGCATCCGGAACAGATCGACAAGCTCCTCGAGGAGTGCAAATAATGGCCATGATGGGGGCAATCAATCCGGTCCTGATGGCCGGCCTGAATGGTGATGACGGCTGGCGCCTGAAGGATTACGTCGCCCGTGGCGGCTATGAGCAGTTGAAGCGCATCCTGCAGACCGGCATGACCCAGGAAGACGTCATCGGCGAAGTCAAGAAGTCGGTCCTGCGTGGCCGTGGCGGCGCCGGTTTCCCGACCGGTCTGAAGTGGTCGTTCATGCCGCGCTCCTTCCCTGGTGACAAGTACGTCGTCTGCAATACCGACGAAGGTGAACCGGGGACCTTCAAGGACCGCGACATCATGCGCTACAACCCGCATGCGGTCATTGAGGGCATGATCATCGCCGGTTTCGCGATGGGCGCCAATCGTGGCTACAACTACGTGCACGGCGAAATCTGGGAAATCTACAAGCGCTTCGAGGAAGCGCTCGACGAAGCCCGCGCCGCCGGTCTGCTCGGTCAGAACATCCTCGGTACCCAGTTCGGCTTCGAACTGTTTGCTCACCACGGTTACGGCGCCTACATCTGCGGCGAGGAAACCGCGCTGCTCGAATCGATCGAGGGTAAGAAGGGCCAGCCGCGCTTCAAGCCGCCGTTCCCGGCTTCCTTCGGTCTGTACGGCCGGCCGACGACGATCAACAACACCGAGACCTTCGCTTCCATCCCCTTCATCCTGAAGATGGGCGGCGAGGAATTCCTCAACCTGGGCAAGCCGAACAACGGCGGCACCAAGCTGTTCTCGGTGTCCGGCCACGTCAATCGCCCGGGCAACTACGAAATCCCGCTCGGCACGCCGTTCTCGACCCTGCTCGAAATGTGCGGCGGCATGCGCGGCGGGCGCAAGCTGAAGGCGGTCATCCCCGGCGGTTCGTCGGCGCCGGTCATGCCGGCCGACGTGATCATGGACTGCACCATGGATTACGACTCGATCAGCAAGGGCGGGTCGATGCTCGGTTCCGGCGCGGTCATCGTCATGGACGAGACGGTGTGCATGGTCAAGGCGCTGGAGCGTCTGTCCTTCTTCTACCATGAGGAATCCTGCGGCCAATGCACCCCCTGCCGCGAAGGTACGGCCTGGATGTACAAGGTCGTGCATCGCATCGAGAACGGGCAGGGCAAGCCGGAAGACCTCGACCTGCTCAACAGCGTGCTCGGCAACATCGCCGGACGGACCATCTGCGCGCTCGGCGACGCGGCGGCCTTCCCGGTGCAGAGTTTCCTGAAGCATTTTGGCAGCGAATTCGAGTACCACATCGAGCACAAGACCTGTCTGGTCCCGAAGGATGTCCAGTGGGCCGGCAGCGGCTTCCACAAGATCCCGGCCTGACGGCTTACGCGTTAGTTACGAAAGAACTGGCTACAAGGTAGCGACATGCTAGAAATCGAAATCGACGGCAAGAAAGCGCAAGTGCCCGACGGCAGCACGGTGATGGATGCCGCGCAGCAGTTGGGTGTCTATATCCCGCACTTCTGCTACCACAAGAAATTGTCCATCGCGGCCAACTGCCGGATGTGCCTGGTCCAGGTGGAAAAGGCGCCGAAGCCGCTGCCCGCGTGCGCGACGCCGGTGACCAACGGGATGAAGGTGTTCACCCACTCCGACCTGGCCGTCAAGGCGCAGAAGGGGGTGATGGAATTCCTGCTGATCAACCACCCGCTCGACTGTCCGATCTGCGATCAGGGCGGCGA
>DKNF01000007.1 GCA_002470165.1 Betaproteobacteria bacterium UBA7395
CCTGCATCTGGCGCATGAAGAAGACCCAGACGCCGATCAGCAGCAGCATCGGGAACCAGCTGACGAAGATGTTCATCAGGAAGGAGGGTTCTTCTTCCGGCTTGGCCTCGATCTTGACGTCGTACTTCAACAGGTCGGAGACCAGCCACAAATCCGGCGGCGCATAACTGGTGATACGTCGGCCTTCGGTCGTCGTCGCCTTCAACGTGCGGCCTTCCATGACCACCTTGGCGATACGCCCCTGCTTCACTTCCTCGAGAAACTGGGAATACTCGACGGCACCAGTCGCCACCTGGCGGGTGTTGAACTGATTGAACACGGTCATCAGCACGAGGCCGATCACCATCCAGATTGCGAGATTTTTGAACATGTTGTTCAAGCGTGCTCTCCTTCTGCTTCGTCGAGCGATAAAAACACCATTCTAAACAAAACCATCACCGCAATGTGCGGCCGAGCAGGTAAATCTCCGGACTGCGGTCTCGTGAAGCATCCGGCTTGCGCACGGCAACGGTACGGAAAGTCTCGCGCATTGCCTTGACGAAAGCTTCGTAATCGCTGCCCTGGAAAACTTTGACCAGAAAAGCGCCATCGGGTTTCAAATGCGCCCGCGAGAACTCAAGCCCCAGTTCCGCCAGGTGCATCACCCTGGCCTGATCGACCAGCGGTACACCGGACATGTTGGGGGCCATGTCGGACATTACAAGCCCGACCCGGCGGTCTCCGAGTTTTTCTTCGAGCTGACGCAGCACTTCATCCTCGCGAAAATCGCCCTGAATGAAGTGCACGCCGTGGATCGGGTCCATTTCCAGCAGGTCGAGCGCAAACACCAGCCCGCCGCCGCCAACCCGCTGCACCGCCACCTGCGACCAGCCGCCCGGCGTGGCCCCCAGGTCGACGACCACCTCGCCATGCTTGAGCAACTTGTCCTTGTCGTCGATCTCCATCAGCTTGAAAGCAGCGCGCGAACGCCAGCCCTCCTTCTTGGCGAGCTGGACGTAGGGGTCGTTCACATGCTCGCGCATCCACGCCTTGCTGGTTCTGGTTCGTTTCATTCGGTAAAATGCCGTTTTTGAAAGGTTTTCACATGCAACAACTGAACTCTGCCCAGGTCCGCGAACTGCGCGCCCAGGCCCATGGCCTCAATCCGGTCGTCTCGATTTCCGAAAACGGCCTGACCGACGCCGTCCTCAAGGAAATCGATGTCTGCCTGAAGGCGCACGAACTGATCAAGATCCGCGTCTATGGCGACAGCCGTGAGGATCGCCTGGCCTACTACGAACGTATCTGCCAGGAACTTGCTGCGGCGCCGGTCCAGCACATCGGCAAGCTGCTGGTCGTCTATCGCGAGAATCCGGACAAATCCGCAGCGAAGAATACGGCAAAACCGCGTCCGGCGGCACCACGCCGCACCAAGCGCAGCTTCCAGGGTTGATTCAGCGCAGCCCTCGCCCGCTCCACAACAGCAGGCACAAACCGAGCAGGCTCTGGATCAGGTAAACGATGCTCGAAATCCCGTGCCAGGCAGCGAAGCGATCACGAACGACGCTCGCCATCGCTTCCTGTGCCGCGGCCGCCAGCTTGAGTTGCTCCATCAGCGGCTGAATTCCGAACAACTGGGCGGCCGCCAGCGCCGCCATCAGCAGAACCAGCCACAGTCCGGCACCGCGCAAAGCACGCACGCCGTGCCGCGCGAGCAGAAACACCACCAGATAGGCAGCCGCCCCCAGACCGATCCAGCCGATCAAGGCAAACAGTTTGCCGGCCACCATGCCGGCCAACTGACGGTCGCCGAGATTGGCGAACAGGACCGGCGCCACCAGATAGCCGATGACCCACAAACCACCGATCCACAAGGTGATCGCAAACAGATAGAGGGCTTCGGACAGGCGGCGCATGATTATTCGTAGCGGACGTCGAGAATCTCGAATTCCCGGATACCGCCTGGCGCCTGGACCTGGGCGATATCGCCGGCATACTTGCCGATCAGCGCCCGGGCCATCGGCGAAGCCACCGACAGCTTGCCATTCTTGATGTCAGCCTCGTCCTCGCCGACGATCTGGTAAATGACGACCTCGCCGCTGTCCTGATCCTCGATCTCGACAGTGGCGCCGAATACGCAACGTCCGTCGGCGTCGAGCAGCTTGGGATCGATGATCTGGGCGTTCGACAGCTTGCCTTCGACCTCCTGGATGCGCCCCTCGATGAAGCCCTGGCGCTCCTTGGCCGCATCGTACTCGGCGTTTTCGGAGAGATCACCGTGGGCACGCGCCTCGGCGATCGCAGCGATCACCCAGGGGCGATCGACGGTCTTCAGCCGATGCAACTCCTCGCGGAGTTTTTCGGCGCCAGTTACGGTCAACGGAACTTTGCTCATCTCTTTTCCCTGCAAAAGCAAAACCGCCGGCGCCCGGAAGGGACGGCCCGGCGGTGGTTCTGGTTGGTCTCAGTGAAGCTGCGCGTGCAGCGCCTGGATCGGATACACCACGAGTTCGCCAAGGTTGCGGATGCCTTCGGCAGCCGCTTCGGCACCCCAGATCGTCGTATACATCGTCACCCGCGCCTGCAGGCCGGAGGTCCGGATCGAACGCGAATCGTTGATCGCGCCGCGCTTTTCCTCGACGGTATTGATGATCAGCGCAATCTCGTTGTTCTTGATCATGTCGACGATGTGCGGACGGCCCTCGGTCACCTTGTTGACCGGCTGCACCGGCAGGCCGGCAGCCTCGATGGCGTGTGCCGTACCGCGCGTGGCGACCAGCTGGAAACCGGCTTCGTGAAGGTGGCGGGCGATTTCGACCGCCTTCGGCTTGTCGCTGTCCTTGACCGACAGGAAGACCTTGCCCGACGCCGGCAGCTTGACGCCGGCGGCCAGTTGCGACTTGACGAAGGCTTCGGCAAAGCTGGTACCGACGCCCATGACTTCGCCGGTCGACTTCATTTCCGGACCGAGGATGGTATCAACACCCGGGAACTTGACGAAGGGGAAAACGGCTTCCTTGACCGAGAAATACGGCGGCACGACTTCCTTGGTGATGCCCTGGGCCTTCAGGCTCTGACCCGACATGCAGCGGGCGGCGATCTTGGCCAACTGCAGACCGGTGGCCTTGGACACGTAGGGCACGGTGCGCGAGGCGCGCGGATTGACTTCGAGCACGTAGACGTCGTTGTCCTTGATCGCGAACTGCACGTTCATCAGGCCGCAGACGTTGAGCGCCTTGGCCATCAGCTTGGTCTGCCGGCGCAGTTCGTCCTGAACGGCCGCCGACAGCGAGTACGGCGGCAGCGAGCAGGCCGAGTCGCCGGAGTGCACGCCGGCCTGTTCGATGTGTTCCATGACGCCGCCGATGATCACTTCCTCGCCGTCGGACAACGCATCGACGTCGCATTCGACGGCGTCGTTGAGGAAGCGGTCGAGCAGCACCGGCGAATCGTTGGAGACCTTGACCGCCTCACGCATGTAGCGCTCGAGGTCCTTCTGCTCATGGACGATTTCCATGGCCCGACCGCCGAGCACGTAGGACGGACGGACGACCAGCGGATAGCCGATCTCGGCCGCCAGGCGCAACGCGTCCTCTTCGGTGCGCGCGGTGCGGTTCGGCGGCTGCTTCAGGCCGAGATCGTGCAGCAGCTTCTGGAAGCGCTCGCGATCTTCGGCGATGTCGATCGATTCCGGCGTCGTGCCGATGATCGGCACGCCGTTGGCTTCCAGCGCCAGCGCCAGCTTGAGCGGCGTCTGGCCACCGTACTGGACGATGACGCCGACCGGCTTCTCGATGGCACAGATTTCGAGCACGTCTTCGAGCGTCAGCGGCTCGAAGTAGAGGCGGTCGGAGGTGTCGTAGTCGGTGGAAACCGTTTCCGGGTTGCAGTTGACCATGATCGTTTCGTAGCCGTCTTCACGCATCGCCATCGCGGCATGCACGCAGCAGTAATCGAATTCGATGCCCTGGCCGATGCGGTTCGGACCGCCGCCGAGGACCATGATCTTCTTCTTGTCGGTCGGGTTCGCTTCGCATTCCTCGTCATAGGTCGAGTACATGTAGGCGGTACCGGTCGCGAATTCGGCGGCGCAGGTATCGACGCGCTTGTACACCGGACGCACGCCGAGGGCATGACGACGGGCGCGGAACTCGGATTCGCTGGTCTTCAGCAGGTAGGCCAGACGACGGTCGGCGAAACCCTTCTGCTTGAGGAAACTGATCTCTTCAGCGGACAACGAGGCCAGGTCACGCTTCTCCACTTCCAGTTCGAGATCGACGATCTCCTTGATCTGGGTGAGGAACCACGGATCGATCTTGGTCAGTTCGAAAACGCGTTCGACCGACATGCCGATGCCGAAGGCGTCAGCGACGTACCACAGGCGATCCGGCGTCGGCCGGGCCAGTTGCTCGTCGATGGTTTCCGGATCGACCGTCTTCAGGTTGAAGCCATCGACACCGACTTCCAGGCCGCGCAAGGCCTTCTGCAGCGACTCCTGGAAGGTGCGGCCCATGGCCATGACTTCGCCGACCGACTTCATCTGCGTGGTCAGGGTGTTGTCAGCCTGCGGGAATTTCTCGAAGGCGAAACGCGGCACCTTGGTGACGACGTAGTCGATCGACGGCTCGAACGACGCCGGCGTCTTGCCGCCGGTGATGTCGTTGGCCAGCTCGTCGAGCGTGTAGCCGACGGCCAGCTTGGCGGCGATCTTGGCGATCGGGAAGCCGGTGGCCTTGGACGCCAGCGCCGAGGACCGCGAGACCCGCGGGTTCATCTCGATGACCACGACCCGCCCGGTCTCCGGGTGCACCGCGAACTGGATGTTGCAGCCGCCGGTGTCCACGCCGACCTCGCGGATCACGGCGATGCCGATGTCGCGCAGCCGCTGGTACTCCCGGTCGGTCAGCGTCATGGCGGGCGCCACGGTCACCGAGTCGCCGGTGTGCACGCCGACCGGGTCCACGTTCTCGATGGAGCAGACCACGACGACGTTGTCGCGGTGGTCGCGCATCAGCTCGAGTTCGTACTCCTTCCACCCGAGGATCGACTCCTCGATGAGCACGTTGGCCGTCGGCGAGGCCGCCAGGCCCCCACCGGCGATCCGTTCCAGGTCGGCCTCGTCGTAGGCCATGCCGGAGCCGAGGCCGCCCATGGTGAACGACGGCCGCACGACGACCGGATAGCCGAGTTCGGCGACGGTCTCGCGGACCTCGTCCATGGTGTGGCACACGCGGGAGCGGGCGCTTTCGCCGCCCACCTTCTCGACGATGTCCTTGAACATCTGTCGGTCCTCACCGCGCTGGATGGCGTCGAAATCGGCGCCGATCAACTCGATGTCGTATTTCTCCAGTGAACCCCGGTCGTGCAGCGCGACAGCGGTGTTGAGGGCGGTCTGGCCGCCCAGCGTTGCCAGCACCGCGTCGATCGGGTGCCCGGCGTCACGCTCAGCCTCGATGACCTTCTCGACGAACTCGGCGGTGATCGGCTCGACGTAGGTCGCGTCGGCGAACTCCGGGTC
>DKNF01000084.1:0-532 GCA_002470165.1 Betaproteobacteria bacterium UBA7395
TCGGTGTCGATGACGATCAACGGCCCGGCGCCGATCATCCTGGCCTGTTTCTTCAACACCGCCATCGACCAGCAGATGGCCAAGTTCGAGCAGGACAACGGCCGCCAGCCGACCGAGGACGAAGCCGAGAAGATCCGCGAATGGGTGTTCAAGACCGTCCGCGGTACCGTCCAGGCTGATATTCTGAAGGAGGACCAGGGCCAGAACACCTGCATCTTCTCGACCGAATTCGCGCTCAAGATGATGGGCGACATCCAGGAGTTCTTCGTCCATAACCAGGTGCAGAACTTCTACTCGGTGTCGATCTCCGGCTATCACATCGCCGAAGCCGGGGCGAATCCGATCAGCCAGCTCGCCTTCACGCTCTCCAACGGCTTCACCTACGTGGAAAGCTACCTGGCGCGCGGCATGCACATCGACGACTTCGCGCCCAACCTGTCGTTCTTCTTCTCCAACGGCATGGACCCGGAATACTCGGTGATCGGCCGCGTCGCCCGCCGCATCTGGGCCGTGGCGATGAAGAACAAGTACG
>DKNF01000084.1:682-2624 GCA_002470165.1 Betaproteobacteria bacterium UBA7395
CGCAGCCAGAAGCTGAAGTACCACATCCAGACGTCCGGCCGTTCGCTGCACGCCCAGGAAATGGACTTCAACGACATCCGCACGACGCTGCAAGCGCTGATCGCCATCTACGACAACTGCAACTCGCTGCACACCAACGCCTACGACGAGGCGATCACCACGCCGACCGAGGAGTCGGTGCGCCGCGCCATGGCCATCCAGTTGATCATCAACCGCGAGTGGGGCGTCGCCAAGAACGAGAACCCGAACCAGGGTGCCTTCGTCATCGACGAACTGACCGACCTCGTGGAAGAAGCCGTGCTCAAGGAATTCGAAGCCATCGCTTCGCGCGGCGGCGTGCTCGGCGCCATGGAAACCGGCTACCAGCGCGGCAAGATCCAGGAAGAGTCGATGTACTACGAGCACAAGAAGCACGACGGCTCCTACCCGATCATCGGCGTCAATACCTTCCTCAATCCGAAGGGCATGGCCCAGCAGGAAATCGAACTGGCTCGCTCGACCGAAGAGGAGAAGCAGTCGCAGATCAAGCGCCTGCGCGATTTCCACGCACGCAACGCCGATAAAGCACCGGCCATGCTGGAAAAGCTCAAGCAGACCGTGATCGAGGACGGCAACGTCTTCGCCGTGCTGGTCGATGCAGTGCGCTGCTGCTCGCTCGGCCAGATCAGCTCGGCACTGTACGAAGTCGGCGGCCAGTACCGCAGAAGCATGTAAGCAGGCCCCGCAAGGGGAAAGGCATTCCGGACCCGAACAGGGCGGAGGAGAAAATAAGACGGCGAGGCGATGTACCTCGCCGTTTTCCATTGCGGTGCCGGTTGGCCTGGCGACGCTTGCCAAGATGCACGTGCTGGGATTTAATAACTGACCAGTCAGTCATTAACGGATGTGCCCAGATGTTTTCTCCTGCTTCCCGATCCTTTGTGTGCAGTGACGCACGCTCCATCGAAGGGGCTGCGTGTGTCTGACTCCTCCATTCCCATGCAGCGCCGCCGGCGCAAGGAAGCCCGGCCGCATGAGCTGACCACCGCCGCCCTGACCCTGTTCGTCGAAAAGGGCTATGCCGCCACGCGTCTGGACGAGGTTGCGGCGCGGGCCGGTGTGTCGAAGGGGACGCTCTATCTGTATTTCGACAGCAAGGAAGCTTTGTTCCAGGCTGTCATCCGCGAGGGCGTGGTGCCGGCGATCGAGGCCGGCGAAGCGATGTTCGCCGAGCCGGGCAGCGATCCCCGCGCCTTGCTGCGCGCTTTTCTCGAAGCTTGGTGGGCGCGCATCGGCAGTACCGAACTGGGGGGCATTCCCCGGCTGATCATGGCCGAGGCCGCGAATTTTCCCGAGGTTGCGCGTTACTACAACGATGCCGTCATCCAGCGCGGGCTGGCGCTGCTGCGCGGTGCCGTGCAGCGCGGCATCGATCAGGGCGTCTTCCGGGCGGTCGATACGACGGTGATCGACGTCCTGCTGATTTCGCCGCTGATCCATCTGGCCGGCTGGCGCAGTTCGCTGGCGCCCTGCTGCGGTAGCAACATCGACCCCGATGCTTATGTTCGGGCGCATATCGACATGGTTCTGCATGGTCTTGCAGCGACGCCTTCCGGAGCCAGTTCATGAAACCGTCCGTCATTCAGGCTGCCCTGATCCTGTCCTTGCTGGTGAGCGCTTGCTCGCCGCCGCCGGCCACGCCGCCGGCGCCCCGGGCAGTGCTGGTGCGTACGCTGGGAAGCGCCGCCGATGCGGCGCAGGCGCAGGTTTATTCCGGGGAAGTGCGGGCCCGCCATGAGAGCGAACTGTCTTTCCGGGTCGGGGGCAAGGTGCTCGAACGCAAGGTTGACGCCGGGGCTCAGGTGCAGGCCGGGCAATTGCTGGCCCGGCTCGATCCGCAGGACGCGCGTTTGTCGTCCAGCGCGGCGGCTGCCCAGGTGGCCGCCGCCGAAGCCGAGGCCGG
>DKNF01000228.1 GCA_002470165.1 Betaproteobacteria bacterium UBA7395
CAGCGCCGCAAGCTGCTGGACTACCTGAAGGGCAAGGATGTCGAGCGTTATCGCACGCTGATCACGAAGCTGGGCCTGCGCAAGTAAGCAGCACGGCGTAGCCACGAAAAGCGGCCCGGAAAACTCCCGGCCGCTTTTTTGTTTTTAGTTGTCTCATTGTTCTTTGTTGTTAGTTAAGTTGTTGTTATTGTTGCGTTGTTTAATGTGATGAGAGTGAAAGGAAGTCAATGTTTAATGTCGTGAAAAAGACCTTCGCCTACGGCGAACACCAGGTCACCCTGGAAACCGGCGAAATCGCCCGCCAGGCCGGCGGTGCCGTCGTCGTCTCGATGGAAGAGACCGTCGTCCTGGTGACCGTTGTCGGTGCCAAGAATGCCAAGCCCGGTCAGGATTTCTTTCCGCTGACCGTCGATTATCAGGAAAAAGTTTACGCTGCCGGCCGTATCCCCGGTGGTTTCTTCAAGCGCGAAGGCCGTCCTTCGGAAAAGGAAACCCTGACCTGCCGCCTGATCGACCGTCCGATCCGTCCGCTGTTCCCGGATGGTTTCTACAATGAAGTCCAGATCGTCGCCACCGTCATCTCGCTGAATCCGGAAGTCGATTCCGACATCCCGGCGATGATCGGTGCTTCCGCCGCCCTGGCCATCTCCGGTATCCCGTTCGCCGGCCCGATCGGCGCTGCCCGCGTCGGTTACATCAACGGCCAGTACGTGCTTTGCCCGACGCTGTCCCAGCTCAAGGACAGCCAGCTTGACCTGGTCGTTGCCGGTACCGAATCCGCCGTGCTGATGGTCGAATCCGAAGCCGATCAGCTGTCGGAAGAAGTCATGCTCGGCGCCGTCGTGTTCGGCCACAACGAAATGCAGAAGGCGATCAACGCCATCAACGAACTGGTCGAGGAAGCCGGCAAGCCGGAATGGGACTGGCAAGCGCCGGCCAAGGACGAAGCCCTGGTTGCCCGCCTGAAGGATCTGGTCGGTGCCAAGCTGGAAGAAGCCTACAGCATCACCTCCAAGCAGGCCCGTAGCCAGCGTGTCAAGGAAATCTCCGCCGAAGCCGTTGCCACCTTGTGCACCGGCGAAGAAGGTGCACCGGATGCCAACACCGTCGGCAACCTGTTCTTCGAACTCGAAGCCGGCATCGTCCGTGGTCGCATCCTCTCCGGTCAACCGCGTATCGACGGTCGCAATACCCGTACCGTGCGCCCGATCACCATGCGTTCCGGCGTCCTGCCGCGCACCCACGGTTCGGCCCTGTTCACCCGTGGTGAAACCCAGGCGCTGGCTGTGGCCACGCTCGGTACCAACCGCGACGAGCAGATCATCGACGCGCTGTCCGGCGAATACCGCGACCGCTTCATGCTGCACTACAACATGCCTCCGTACGCCACCGGCGAATGCGGTCGCGTCGGTACGCCGAAGCGTCGTGAAATCGGTCACGGCCGTCTGGCCAAGCGCGCTCTGCTGGCCGTGCTGCCGAAGCCGGAAGACTTCTCCTACTCGATGCGCGTGGTTTCCGAAATCACCGAATCGAACGGCTCCTCGTCGATGGCCTCGGTCTGCGGCGGCTGCCTGGCACTGATGGACGCCGGCGTACCGCTCAAGGCGCACGTTGCCGGTATCGCCATGGGCCTGATCAAGGAAGGTAACCGCTTTGCCGTCCTCACCGACATCCTGGGCGACGAAGATCACCTCGGCGACATGGACTTCAAGGTGGCCGGCACCACCACCGGCATCACCGCGCTGCAGATGGACATCAAGATTCAGGGCATCACCAAGGAAATCATGCAGGTTGCCCTGGCACAAGCCCAGGAAGCCCGTCTGCACATCCTCAACCTGATGCAGGAAGCTGCTGCCGGCCCGCGTGAAGAGATGTCGGCTTACGCGCCGCGTCTGTACACCTTCAAGATCAATCCGGAAAAGATCCGCGATGTGATCGGCAAGGGCGGCGCCGTCATCCGTGCGCTGACCGAAGAAACCGGCACCACCATCGACATCCAGGACGACGGTACGATCACCATCGCCGCCACCTCGGGCGAAGCTGCTGCCCTGGCGCGTGCCAAGATCGACGCGATCACCGCCGAAGTCGAGATCGGCAAGATCTACGAAGGCACCGTGCTCAAGATCCTCGACTTCGGTGCGATCGTT
Source organism: Betaproteobacteria bacterium UBA7395 (assembly GCA_002470165.1). GTDB lineage: Bacteria > Pseudomonadota > Gammaproteobacteria > Burkholderiales > Rhodocyclaceae > Azonexus. The sequence goes on from DKNF01000228.1 coordinate 2,148, forward strand.
TCGGTCCTGCCGGGCAAGGACGGCCTGCTGCACATCTCGCAGATCGCCAAGGAGCGCGTCAACAAGGTCGAGGATTACGTCAAGGAAGGCCAGGTTGTGCGCGTCAAGGTTCTCGAAACCGACGACCGCGGCCGCGTCAAGCTGTCGATGAAGGCCGTTGCTGAGGAAGAGGGCGCTGCCCAGCAGGAACAGCAGCAACAGCAGTAATCCGGCGATTACGCAAAAGCAGAAAGGGCACCGCGAGGTGCCCTTTTTTTATCCGCCTGCTTTCGCGAAGCGGTTTTTCGGTAAGTCTGTGGCAATTACTTCGCCATTTGCTTTTCCTTGAGTTCGTCCAGCGTTTTGCAGTCGATGCACAGCGTCGCCGTCGGGCGGGCTTCCAGGCGCTTGATGCCGATTTCCACGCCGCACTTGTCGCAGAAGCCATAGTCGCCGGCTTCGATGCGGCCCAGGGTTTCGTCGATCTTCTTGATCAGCTTGCGTTCGCGGTCACGGTTGCGCAGTTCGATGGCGATGTCCGTTTCCTGGCTGGCCCGGTCGTTCGGGTCGGCAAACACGGTCGCCTCGTCCTGCATGGTGTGTACCGTGCGGTCGATATCCTCACTCAGCTCCTGCTTGAGCGTTTCCAGAATCTTCCGGAAATGGGCGAGCTGCTTGTTGCTCATGTACTCCTCACCCGCCTTCGGCTGGTAAGGGGCGAAATGTTTGTGGAGCAAGTCTTCTGCCATTTTGTGGACGCTTCCATTGACCAAAAAAGCGATTAAATATCAGAAAGCCGGCACCCAGGCAAGGAAAAGGCATGCTGCAGCGCAATGTGACAATGTGCTAACCCCTCGTAATCCCGCATGGTGCTGGCGTGCGGCGATTGGCGCTGATACAATGCGCACCTTCGTCGGGGCGTAGCGCAGTCTGGTAGCGCATCTGCTTTGGGAGCAGAGGGTCGTGAGTTCGAATCCCACCGCCCCGACCATTTCCTTGCCGGTGGCACTGTCGTGACACCTCCTGCGCCCGTAGCTCAACTGGATAGAGCAATTGCCTTCTAAGCAATAGGTCGGGGGTTCGAGTCCCTCCGGGCGCGCCATTGATCCGCTCCACGGATCCAGCAAATCCCCCTGAAATTCAATCGGCAACTGATCGGCCTACGCCCTCAGGCGTGCCGGAGTACTTCTTTTGGCTGATTGTCCCCGGCCGCCGCGCCTCCTACACTGTGCTTCAGGTTGTTCCAGACACAACCTGACCCCCTGATGATCGCTGACCCGATTGTCTTCAGGCCCTGCACAAACACCTCCCTGTGCGGGGCCTTTTTCTTTTCTGGCTGGCTTCAGCGGGTCAGTTGTGCGTAGCAGAGCGGCAGGCGAGCCGGCAGTTCAACCGGATTGCGGATGATGCTGTAGCCGCTGGCGCCGAACAGGTGGGGCAAATAGCTGTTGCCGGTGCGGTCGATGGTCAGGCAGAACGGCACGATGCCCTGGTGTCGGGCTTCCTGGATGGCGGCGCGGGTGTCCTCGATACCGTAGCGGCTGTCGTATTGATCGAGATCGTTGGGTTTGCCGTCAGAGAGGATGATCAGCACCTTGCGGCCGGCGGGTTCGTCGCCGAGCAACTGGCTGCTACGTCGTATCGCCGCGCCCATGCGGGTGTAGAACCCCGGCTTGATCGCCTGGATGCGGCCGCGCGCGATGTCGCCGAAGCGCTCGCCGAAATCCTTCAATCGATGAAAGCGTACCTGGCGCTTCACCGACGAAAAGCCGCACATCGCGAAGCGGTCGCCGGTGCCGCGCAGGGCCTCGCCAAACAGCAGCAGGGTATCGCGGATGACGTCGATGACGCGGGACTCGCTCGAGACATAGGCGTCGGTCGACAGGGACAGATCGGCCAGGACCAGGCAGGCCAGGTCGCGTTCCCGGCGTTCGATCGACTGGAATAACTGTTCGCTGCCATGGCGGCCGCAGGCGCGATCGGTGGTCGCCCGCACGATGGCGTCGAGGTCGAATTCGCAACCGTCGGGCTGCCCCTTGAGCCAGCGGCGCTGCGGTTGCAGGGCGGCGAATTGCTGGTGCAGCCGCTTGGCGGTCCGCCGCAATTCGACGGGGAGTTTGCCGGCCGGCACCTCGCGGGCAACGAGTTCCTGCAGGCGGACATGGTCGGCCACCAGCGTACCCTTGCGGTAATCCCATTCGGGCAGGGGCATGCCTTCGCCCAGTGGCAGGTCGTCGGCGGCAGCCGAGGGCAGGTCGAGGTCGA
>DKNF01000210.1 GCA_002470165.1 Betaproteobacteria bacterium UBA7395
AGGAACTGCAGGCCGCGGTTGGTGTATTTCTTGGCAATCGAGATCACCAGACGCAGGTTGGCCTCGGTCATCTCGCGCTTGGCGCGGCGGGCCTTGGCTTCGCCGGTGGACATCTGCTTGTTGATGTCCTTCAGTTCCTTCAGCGGAATGCCGATGCGGTCCTGCAGGGCGAGCAGCTTGCGCTGTTCTTCCTGGATATCCGGCGCGCTGCGGGTCAGGATGGCAACGTAGGTCTTCGGGGCGGCGGCGATTTCGGCCTCGACCCAGTCGAGGTTGATTTCGTTGCCCGGGAAGGACTGGATGAAGTGCTGGCGCGGCATGCGCACGCGGTCAACGCAGATGTTCTGGATCTTGCGTTCGCAGCCGCGAACTTCCTCGACCATGCCGCGCACGCTATCGCACAGGCGCTCGATGCAGCGCGAGGTGAAGCGGATGTTCATCAGCTCGTCGGACAGCTGCTGTTGCAGCTTGAGGTAGGCCTTGTCCTGCGAGCCCTTGCTGCCAAGGGTCTTCTGCATCTTGGCGTGGATTGCGCGAATGGCCTTGAAGCGTTCCAGGCCTTCGGTCTTCAGTTGCAGCAGCGAGGCTGCAGCGGCGCCGCCGCCTTCTTCACCGCCCTCTTCGTCGTCATCGCTGTCGTCGTCGCTCTCGATGGCGCTGGCTTCGGCTGCCGGCTCTTCCTCGACGGCGTTCGGGTCGATCAGGCCGTCGATCAGTTCGTCGATGCGCATCTCGTCGGTTTCGACCTTGGCGGCCATGTCGAGGATGTCGGCAATCGTCGTCGGGCAGGCCGAGATGGCCTGGATCATGTGCTTCAGGCCTTCCTCGATGCGCTTGGCGATCTCGATTTCGCCCTCGCGGGTGAGTAGTTCGACCGAGCCCATTTCGCGCATGTACATGCGCACCGGGTCGGTGGTCCGGCCGAATTCGGAATCGACGGTGGACAGTGCCTGTTCGGCCTGGGCTTCGACTTCCTCATCGTCGGCGGCGCCGGCAGCGGTGTCGGACATCAGCAGGTCTTCGGCAGCCGGGGCTTCGTCGAAGACCTGGATGCTCATTTCGCTGAAGGTCGAAATGATCGCCTCGATCGACTCGGCATCGACGACATCGTCGGGCAGGTGGTCGTTGATTTCGGCGTAAGTCAGGTAACCGCGTTCCTTGCCCAGCTTGATCAGCGCCTTGAGGCGCATCTTGCGCGCTTCAGCGTCGAGCGGTTGCGGGGTTTCTGCCATCGCGCCTTCGAGCAGCGCCTTTTCGGCAGCCTTATCCTTGGCCTTGCTGGTGCGAGCCTTGGGAGCTTCCTTAGCGGTGTCTTTTGCCTTAGCCATGAACACGATCCATGTAATTGGAGAAAACCGTAAATTTTACCACAACTTAGCTGCGATTTCCCCGGGTGCTTAGAAACTGGATGTAGGCCTGCTTTTCGGCGGCGGACAGACCGGCGACGCCGAATTGCTGGGCTTTGACCTGTAATTCGGCGAACTGGCGCATCTGTCCGCCTTCCTGGAGTTTTTCCACGGTGGCGCGGAATTCCGCCTCGGCCTCTTCTTCGTCAAACGGCAGGCCGAGAAGTTCCGACGCCGCGGCCTCGATGATCTGCTCTTCCGGAAGGCCGCGCAGTTGCTCGCGCAAGGCGGCGTAGCTCTGGCTGCCGTTGCCGGCGCGGACCAGTTCTTGCAGGCGCAGCAGTGCCGGACGCTCTGGGGTGTCGGGGAGAAGTTCGCCCGGGAGTTGTGCGGCCAGCAGCGGCTTGTGCAGGACGATGCGCAGCAGGTTGCGGGTCAGCGACGGCGCGCTGCGCCTGGCTTTCGGCGGTGCGGCCGGCGCGTAGGACTTGAGTTCGCACAAGCGCTCGACTTCCTGCTGGGCGAAGCCGCTGGCTTCGGCCAGGCGCTTGACCAGTTGCAGCCGGAGCAGCGGCGTCGGTAGCTTGAGCAGCAGCGGCTTGGCTTCGTAGATCAGCTTGGCCTTGCCTTCCGAGCTGGTCAGGTCGCAGCGCTGCGCGAGTTCGCGCAGCAGGAAATCCGACAGCGGCATGGCTTGCGTCACCTGGCGGTCGAATTCGGCCTTGCCGTGCGCGCGGATGAAGCTGTCGGGGTCGTGCTCGGCGGGCAGAAAGACGAAGCCGATCTGCTTGTTGTCGGCCAGTGCCTCAAGCGCGTTTTCCAGCGCCCGCCAGGCGGCCTTGCGGCCGGCGTTGTCGCCGTCGAAGCAGAAGACGATGCGGTCGACCTGGCGCAGCAGCTTTTGCACATGCGTCGGCGTCGTTGCTGTGCCGAGGGTGGCGACGGCGTTGCCGACGCCGTTCTGGGCCAGCGCGATGACGTCCATGTAGCCCTCGGTGACGATGGCTGTGTTGGTTTCTCGCATGGCCTGGCGGGCCTGCGGCAGACCGAACAGTTCGCGCCCTTTCTCGAACAGCGGGGTTTCCGGCGAATTCAGGTACTTCGGTTCGCCCTGGTCGATGATGCGCCCGCCGAAGGCGATGATGTCTCCCTTGGGATTGACGATGGGAATCATCAGTCGATCGCGGAAGCGGTCGTAGCGGCGGCCGGAGTCGTTGTCGATGACCAGTCCGGCGACTTTGAGGTCGTCGCTGTCGTAGTCGGGAAAGACGCTCTTCAGGCCATTCCAGCCGTCGGGCGCGTAGCCCATGCCGTAGCGGGCGGCGATCTCGCCGCTGAGGCCGCGTTTCTTGCAGTAGGCGATGGCCTTGTCGGAGCGGCGCAACTGCTCCTTGTACCAGGCGGCAGCGCGACTCATGATTTCGACCAGATTGCGTGCCTGGCCGTATTTTTCCGGCGAGAAATCGCCACTGTCCGGGACCGTCATGCCGACCCGCGAAGCCAGTTCCTTGACCGCGTCGACAAAGCCAATGCCCTGGTATTCCATGACGAAACCGATCGCCGTGCCGTGCGCGCCGCAACCGAAGCAGTGGTAGAACTGCTTGGTCGGGCTGACCGTGAACGACGGGGATTTCTCGTTGTGGAAAGGGCAGCAGGCGGCGTAATTGGCGCCGGCCTTCTTCAGCGGGACATAGCTGTCGACCAGGTCGACGATGTCGACCCGGGCCAGCAGATCCTGAATGAAGCTTTCCGGGATCACGACGCGCTTAGCCGGCCAGGGCGGCCTTGACCAGTTTCGAAACCTCGGCCATGTCGGCCTTGCCGGCCAGGCGCGGCTTGAGGACGGCCATCAGCTTGCCCATGTCGGCCGGTCCGCTGGCGCCGGTTTCGGCGACTGCTGCGGCAACGGCGGCGGCGGTTTCCTCGGTGCTCATCTTTTCCGGCAGGTAGGCGGCGAGGATGGCGATTTCGGCCTGTTCGGCGTCGGCCAGGTCCTGGCGGGCGGCGGCCTGGTACTGGGCGACGCTGTCCTTGCGCTGCTTGACCAGCTTTTCGATGACGGCGGCGACGGCGGCATCGTCGAGTTCGACGCGCTCGTCGACTTCCTTCTGCTTGATCGCGGCGAGCAGCAGGCGGATGGTCGCCAGGCGGGTCGCTTCCTTGGCCTTCATGGCCGTTTTCATGTCTTCGGTGATGCGTGCTTTCAGGCTCATGGCTTACCTGGGTGAAGTTCGGCGGTAAAAAACACAAAGCCGCCAGCTTTTGAGGGCGGGCGGCTTTTATTTTGCAGCAAAGGCGTACTCGATCAGTACATCTTCGGCGGCAGGGTCAGGCTGCGGAGGCGCTTGTTCTGGCGTTTGACGGCAGCAGCAGCCTTGCGCTTGCGCTCGGCGGTGGGCTTTTCGTAAAACTCACGGGCGCGCAGCTCGGTCAGGAGGCCCGTCTTCTCGACAGTGCGCTTGAAGCGGCGAATGGCCACCTCGAACGGCTCGTTTTCCTTGACACGAATGTTCGGCATATAAATCACCCCCTTCCGTTAGGCGCCTGCCAGGTCAAGTAAACGGCAGTGCGCGCAAAAATGATTCCGCATTTCGCGGACAGCCAAACATTCTATGCGAGATCGGCTCGGTCGATCAAGTGCTAAAATGCGCGCCCATGTTGATCCTCGGTGTTGAATCTTCCTGCGACGAAACCGGTATCGCGCTTTACGACAGTGAAGCCGGCCTGCTCGCGCATGCGCTGCACTCGCAGGTGGCGATGCACGCCGAGTACGGTGGCGTCGTTCCCGAACTGGCGTCGCGCGACCACATCCGGCGTGTTGTTCCGCTGCTGCGGACAGCGCTGGCGCAGGCCGGCCGCAGTCTGGCCGAGGTCGATGCCGTCGCCTACACGCGCGGGCCCGGCCTGTCAGGCGCGCTGCTGGTCGGCTGCGCCTTTGCCGAGGCGCTGGCGCTGGCACTCGACAAGCCGACCATCCCCGTGCACCACCTCGAAGGGCATCTGCTGTCGCCGCTGCTGTCGGCGGATCCGCCGGCTTTCCCGTTCATCGCCCTGCTGGTGTCCGGCGGTCACACGCAATTGATGAAGGTGACCGGCGTCGGTGAGTACGAACTGCTCGGCGAGACGCTTGACGACGCCGCCGGCGAAGCCTTCGACAAGAGCGCCAAACTGCTCGGGCTGCCTTATCCTGGGGGTGCCTTGCTGTCGCAACTGGCCGAGCGCGGCGATCCGGAAAAATACAGCCTGCCGCGGCCGATGCTGCATTCCGCCGACCTCAACTTCAGCTTCTCCGGTTTGAAGACGGCGGTGCTGACACTGGTGCGTGAGCAGGCCGAGCCGCTGAGCGACGACTTTCGGGCTGACGCGGCGCGGGCTTTTCAGGAAGCCATCGTCGAGGTGCTGGTGAAAAAGTCGCTGAAGGCGCTGAAGCAGACCGGCCTCAAGCGCCTGGTCGTGGCCGGCGGCGTCGGTGCCAACCGGCAGTTGCGGGCGATGCTCGACGATGAGGCGAAGCGCAAGCGCTTCCGCGTGCATTACCCGGAACTGGCCTTCTGTACCGACAACGGCGCCATGATCGCGCTGGCCGGTTGCCTCAGATTGCAGGCCGGTTCCACGGCCAAGCCGGCCGGCAGTTTCAGCGTGCAGCCGCGCTGGCCGTTGATGCAGATGACGGAAAAGTCGAGCTGATTCCTGCGTTTCGGGCATTTTCGACACGCCGGCTTCTTGCCGCAACAGTCCTTTTTACCCATGGCGGCCGGCGGCTCAGAAGTTTTCCGGCAGGCTGGCGAAGACGTCGAGGTAGTTTTCCCAGGGCGCTTCGTCGCCGATCAGGGATTGAATGAGGCGGTTGAGCATATTGGTCTCCTGTGCGTTGCTGACCTGCTCACTTTAGGCAAGCTCAGCGCTGGCGACCAATCGATTTTCTGCATCCGGCCGATGTCTTGCCGCTATCCCTTCTTCTTGCTGCCGATCTTGCTTTCCTGGCCGGCCATCAGGCGTTGCAGGTTCTGCCAGTGCTTGATGATCAGGGCCATGGCGATGATGCCGACGACGGCAAACTGACCGTTGGTGCCGTGCATCAGCGCCGAGTACAGCGGTGCGGTGCCGGCGGCGATCAGGGCGGCGAGCGAGGAATAGCGCGACACATAGGCGACCAGCAGCCAGGTGCCGAGGACCATCAGGCCGAGGATGGGATCGAGCGCGAGCAGCGCGCCGGCGCCGGTGGCAACGCCCTTGCCGCCCTTGAATTTGAGGAAGATCGGGAACAGGTGGCCGAAGAACACGGCCAGTGCGACGAAGCCGACGGTCATGCCGGAGAGTTCGGCCTGCTGTGCGAGGAAGACGGCCAGCCAGCCTTTGAGGGCGTCGCCGATCAAAGTGAACAGGGCGGCTTTCTTGTTGCCGCTGCGCAGCACGTTGGTCGCGCCGGGGTTGCCCGAACCGTAGGTGCGCGGGTCGGCGAGGCCGAACAGCTTCGACGAAATCATCGCGAAGGGCACGGAGCCAAGCAGGTAGGCAGCAAGGATGGCGAGCAGGATTTCCATGGGTTTTGGCGGTCTCGGAGGTACAATCGCGGCGAATTTTACACCCCGGATCACGGTCGACCGTCACATGGACATCATTTTCATCGAGGAACTGCGCGCCGAAACGTGGATAGGCATCTATCCGCGCGAAAAGGCCGTGCCGCAGACGGTCGAAATCACGCTGCACATCGGTGTATCGACGACCTCGGCCGGGGCCAGCGACGACATTCGCGATACCGTGGACTACGCGGTCGTCGTCGAGCGCCTGCGCAAGGACCTCGCCGCCAGCCATTTCAACCTGCTGGAGAAGCTGACCGAGCACATCGCCACCTGGCTGCTGGAGAACTTCGCTGCGCAGTGGGTCCGCGTTTCGGTCGCCAAACTTGGCATGATGCCCGGCGTCAAGCGCGTCGGCGTGGTCATCGAGCGCTCGATTTAAAGTCCGACCGCCAGCGTCGTCATCACCGCGAAACCGGCGAGCAGGCCGGCGGTGCCGGCAGCTTCGCGCCCCGGGCGGTGCGAGGCCGGGATCAGTTCGTGGCTGACCACCCAGAG
>DKNF01000167.1 GCA_002470165.1 Betaproteobacteria bacterium UBA7395
TCGTTGCGCCCGCGCAGCAGCGCCAGCGCGCGGTGCGAGGGCATGTCGACGATGGATTCGGCGAAGTCGAACCAGTCGCGGAACTTGGCGCCTTCGGTCTCCTTGCCTTCGATTACCGTCGATTTGAGCAGGCCGTGTTCCTTCAGGTAGTCGCGCAGCGTCTGCAAGAGTTGCGCGTCTTCGGCGAACTTCTCCATCAGGATCTGGCGGGCGCCGTCGAGCACCGCCTTGGTGTCGGCGAAGCCGGCGTCGGCGTTGAGGTACTTCTCGGCCTCGTCTTCCGGCGTCAGCTCGGGGTTCTCCAGCAGGCCGAGGGCCAACGGCTCGATCCCGGCTTCGCGGGCGATCTGCGCTTTGGTCCGGCGCTTCTGCTTGTACGGCAGGTAGAGGTCTTCGAGGCGCTGCTTCGTTTCGGCGTTTTCGATCTCGCCGCGCAGTTCCGGCGTCAGCTTGCCCTGTTCCTCGATGCTGGCGAGCACCGCGCCGCGCCGGTCTTCGAGTTCGCGCAGGTAACCGAGGCGTTCTTCCAGCGTGCGCAGTTGCGTGTCGTCGAGTTCGCCGGTGACTTCCTTGCGGTAGCGGGCGATGAAGGGCACGGTGGCACCTTCGTCGAGCAGCTGGACGGCGGCCTTGACCTGGGCCGGACGGACGTTGAGTTCGAGGGCGATGCGGTGTTCGATGGGAGCGAGCATTGAAGGCGATACTGCAAAAATGGGGGGTGAATGATGCGGAATCCAAACTGAAATTACAACTCTTGTCCGACTGGTGTAGGATGTGTTTGTAAGCATTCCAATGACAGAGGAGGAAATACATGCAAGTTCAGACTTACCTGTTTGGTGCCGTCGATGTTTCGCCGGAAAAAGTGATTACTTTCCCGAAGGGGCTGTTCGCTTTCGAGGGCAAGACCCGCTTCATGCTGGCGCACGAGGAAGGCAAGGGCGCGCCGGCCAGTTTCACGCTGCAGTCGCTGGACGAGCCGGCGCTGGCTTTCCAGATCATGGACCCGGCTGCGCTGGGTTTCAGCTATGAGCTCGAACTGACCGACGAGGAAGATGCACTGCTGCAATCGCCGGCCGCCGAGGACGTCGCCGTGATGCTGATCCTGTACAAGCAGGAAGAAGAAGGCGCCGGCATTGCACCGAGCCTGCGCGCACCGCTGATCATCAACCTGAAGGCCCGTGTCGGCCTGCAGAAGCTGCTGGCCCAGGTGGCCACCAACGTCACGCTGTCGAATCTGGTCAGCAAGGTCTGATCGCTTCCAGCCGTTAGCTAAATGGCCGGCCCTGCGGGGCCGGCTTTATTTTGCCCGGAATCAGGCGGGCAAGCGGGCCAGCGGGTCCTGGCGGAAATAGCGGCGCAGCAGGTCATAGACCGCCGGGTATTCGGCATTGACGACCTCGGGAATGCCGAAGAAGCATTCGCTGAGCACGGCGAAGAACTCGGCCGGCGCCTCGCTGGCATAGGGGTCGATGATCGTCTCTTCGCCGTCGTCCACGCGACGGCAGAAGTCGTCGTAGGCCGGGTGGAAGATGCCTTCCCATTCACTGGCCGTGATGCCCGAATGCAGCGCCGGCATGCCATCGACGTCGCCGTTGAGCATGTCGAGCTTGTGCGCGAATTCGTGGATGACTACGTTGTAGTCGCCGCCGGCCATCTGCACGTCGCGCCAGGACACCAGCAGCGGGCCGCCTTCCCAGGCTTCGCCGGAGAGTACGTCGTCGTATTCGTGCACGACGCCGTCGTCGTCGGCAACTTCGCGCCGAACGACGAATTCGTCGGGGTAGACGATGATGCCGACCCATTCGCGGTAGGCGGCCAGGCCGAGCTTCAGGATGGGCAGGCAGCCCTGGGCGGCGATGGCGACGCAGATTTCATCGGTCAGTTCCAGGCCGCCGGCGGTGGAAAATTCCTTTTCCCCAAGGAAGGCTTCGCTCAGGGATTTCAGTGCCTGCCGCTCGTCTTCGTCCAGGTGCCGGAAGAAGGGCAGGCTGTCCATGGTCTGCTGCCACAAAGCCTCGGGAATGGGCTGCGGGCGGCGGCGCAGCCAGTCGAGCAGGCCCATGTCAGCCCTTCTTCATGGTCAGCCAGATGCCGGCGAAAATCAGCGCGATGCCGGCGTAGTGGTAGGCGTACGGGATTTCGCCGAGGAAGACGACCGAGAGCAGGGTGCCGAACACCGGCATCAGGTGGATGAACAGGCTGGCCTTGTTGGCACCGACTTCGGCAACGCCTCGGTTGTAGAAGATGTAGCCGACGAAGCTGGGGAATATGCCGACATAGGCCAGTGACAGCAGCGAGCCGGCATGCACGTTGATCGTCCGCCCCTGGGCCATTTCCCAGAGATAGGCCGGGAACAGCGCGGCCAGGCCGACCGCGGTGAAGGCGGCGAGCATCAGCATCGGATGCACGCCGGCCGGGCGCCAGGCCAGGCCGACCGTGTAGATGGCCCAGATGGCGACGGCAGCGAGCATCCACAGGTCGCCGGTGTTGAGTGCGAGGTGCAGCAGCAGGTCGAGGTCGCCGCGGGCGACGATGGTCAGCGCGCCGATCAGCGAGACGACGACGCCGAGCGCGGCCAGTGGCGTCAGCCGCTTGCCGAGGAAAGCCCAGGAAATGGCGATGGTGGCGACCGGGATGAAGGAGTTGAGCAACACCGCGTTGGTCGCCGTGGTCGTCTGCAAGGCCAGGTAGGCGAAGGTGTTGTAGCCGCCGACGCCGAGCAGGCCGAGGACGAGCACCGGCCGCCAGCCTTGCTTGAGCAGCTGCCACTGACTTTTCAGGTGCGGCAGTGCCAGCGGCAGGACCAGCATGAAGGCGATGGCCCAGCGCCAGAAGGCCAGGGCCATCGGCGGTACATCGGCACGGATGCCGCGACCAAGAACCATATTGCCCGACCAGAACAGCGCGGTCAGGGTGAGCAGCAGATAGGGGTTGGTGAGGTATTTCAGGGGTACAGCCCTCGTTCGGCGCGCGCTTCGAGCACGCGGTGGCAGGCAATGATGAAGGCGGCGGTGCGCAGCGGGACCTGCTTTTCCTGCGCGACCTGCCAGATGGCGTCGTAGGCGCTGACCATGATACGTTCGAGGCGGGCGTTGATCTCGTCCTCGGTCCAGAAGAAGCTGGAGAAATCCTGCACCCACTCGAAGTACGACACGGTGACGCCACCGGCGTTGGCCAGCACGTCGGGAACGACCAGGACACCACGGTCGCGCAGCACGTCGTCGGCGGCCGGCGTGGTCGGGCCGTTGGCGCCTTCGACGACGACACGGGTGCGGACGCGGTTGGCGCGTTCCGGCGTGATCTGGCCTTCCAGTGCGGCGGGGACCAGATACTCGCATTCGAGCTGCCAGAAGTCCTCGATATCGATCGGCGCTGCGCCGTTAAAGCCGGCCAGGCCGCCGTGTTCGGCGACCCAGGCCTGGGCGGCCGGGATGTCGATGCCGGCTTCGTTGGCCAGCGTCGCCGTATGATCGGCGATGGCAATGACGCGGGCACCGGCGGCACGGAACAGCCGGGCGGCGATGCCGCCGACGTTGCCGAAGCCCTGGACGACGACGCGCGCGCCTTCCATCGGGATGTGCTGGTGCTTGCCGGCTTCGCGGGCGCACAGGTAAACGCCGCGACCGGTGGCCTCCTGGCGGCCGAGGCTGCCGCCCAGGGCAATCGGCTTGCCGGTGACGACGCCGGTGGCGGTGCCGCCGCGGTTCATCGAGAAGGTGTCCATCATCACCGCCATGGTCTTGGCGTTGGTGCCGACGTCGGGTGCCGGAATGTCGCGGTCGGGGCCGATGATCAGACCGATTTCCGAGGTGTAGCGGCGCGTCATGCGCTGCAATTCGCCCTTGCTCAGGCTGCTCGGATCGACCCGGATGCCGCCCTTGGCGCCGCCGAAGGGCAGGCCGATGGCGGCGTTCTTGACGGTCATCCAGCCGGCCAGCGCCATGACTTCGTTGAGCGTCACCGCCGGGTGGAAGCGGATGCCACCCTTGCCGGGCCCGCGCGACAGGTTGTGCTGGACGCGGTAGCCCTCGAAGTGGGCGATGGTCCCGTCGTCGCGCTCGATCGGCACGTCGACGATCAGCATCCGTTTCGGATGCTTCAGCGTTTCGATCCAGCGTTCGAGCGGCCCCAGGTAGGGGCGCACGCGCTCGATCTGTTCGATGAAGCTGGCCCAGGGCTCCGGGGCCGCCGGGTTGAGGTAGGAAAGGCCGCCGAGTCTGGCCGATGCGCCTGAATTGTCGTCATGCATGCTCATGCTGAATCCTTTCCTTCCAGGGTTGCGTTCAGGCCGGCGTTGCCGCGGCGCTTTCGCGTTCGCGGCGGGCGCGCTGCATGAACCAGACCAACGCCAGCAACATCAGCGTCGGGATGAAGATCCATTCCTTGTCCGGCCGGCCCGGGTTCGGTACCTCGATATGCTTGAGGTTGAACCCTTGCTCAAGACCGAGCTTTTCCGCCGGGCTGCCGAAGCGTACCGCGGCGACCTGGACCTGGTCGCCCAGCGACATCACGGTCAGGCCCATGCGGCCGAGGCGTTCGCTGGCCTTGCCCGGTTCGCCGAGCGACAGCAGTACGCCCTTGGTGATCTCCTTGCCTTCCAGCGTCAGTCCTTCGACCCAGACGCGCAGTTTGGCGTTGCGCGGGGCTTCCTCGACCAGACGGGTGAGTTCGGTCGGTGCCACTTCCTCGAACGGCGGATAGATCATGTCCATCCAGAAACCGGGGCGGAACAGGCTGAAGGTGACCAGCAACAGCAACAGCGTTTCGTGGATGCGGTTGCGGGTGACGAAGAAGCCCTGCGTTGCCGCCGCGAACATCAGGCTGGCCAGCGTCGCACTGCCGATGGTCAGGAACAGGTGGAAGGCGTCGGTGATGCCGATCAGCAGCAACTGCGTGTTGAAGATGAACATGAACGGCAGGATTGCCGTCCGCGCGCTGTAGCCGAAGGCGGTGAAGCCGGTCTTGATCGGGTCGCTCTTGGCGATACCGGCGGCAGCGTAGGAGGCGAGGCCGACCGGCGGCGTCACGTCGGCCATCAGACCGAAGTAGAAGACGAACAGATGGACGGCGATCAGCGGCACGAGCAGGCCGGTTTGTGCGCCGAGTTCGACGATCACCGGGGCCATCAGCGTCGACACGACGATGTAGTTGGCGGTGGTCGGCAGGCCCATGCCGAGGATCAGCGAGATCAGCGCGACCAGCACCAGCATGACCATCAGGTTGCCGCCGGACAGCAGTTCGACAAGTTCGGTCATGGCCAGGCCGACGCCGGTCAGCGTCACGGTACCGACGATGACGCCGGCCGTGGCGGTGGCGATGCCGATGCCGATCATGTTGCGGGCACCGGTGACCAGGCCGTCGAAGAGGTCCTTGAAGCCCTGGCGACCGGCGGCGACAAACTCGCCCTGGCCGCGGAAGAAGGCGAACAGCGGCCGCTGGGTGACCAGGATGAACATCAGGAACAGCGTCGCGTAGAACGCCGACAGCGCGGGCGAGAGTTGTTCGACCATCAGGTTCCAGACCAGCGCGGCGACCGGCAGCAGGAAGTGCAGGCCGGACTTCAGCGTCGGCCCGATTTCCGGCAGGTATTCCATCTTCTCGTCCGGCTTGTCCATGTGCAGTTCCGGATAGCGGGCGGCAAAGCGGACGATGGCGATGTAGGCACCGAGCATCAGCAGACCGACGATGAAGAAGGCGGCGTCGCCGGCCAGATCCTTGATCCAGCCAAAACCGAAGTAGATGATCGCCGACAGGATGACCAGACCGGAGACGGTCATCAGCGTCGAGGTCATGGCTTTCTGCCAGGGCAGCGGTTCGCGTCGCGGCAGGCCCTGCAGCTTCATCTTCAGGGCTTCCAGGTGCACGATGTAGAACAGTGCGATGTAGGAAATCAGCGCCGGGACCAGTGCGTGCTTCATCACTTCGACGTAGGAGATGCCGACGTATTCGACCATCAGGAAGGCGGCGGCACCCATCACCGGCGGCATGATCTGACCGTTGACCGACGACGAGACTTCGACCGAGGCCGCCTGGTCGGCGCGGTAGCCGACGCTCTTCATCAAGGGGATGGTGAAGGTGCCGGTGGTCACGACGTTGGCGATCGACGAGCCGGAAATCAGGCCGGTACTGGCCGAAGCGACCACCGCGGCTTTGGCCGGGCCGCCCTTCATGTGGCCGAGCAGGGCAATCGCCGACTTGATGAAGTAATTGCCGGCGCCGGCCGTTTCGAGCAGCGCGCCGAACAGGACGAAGAGGAAGATGAAGCTGGCCGAAACACCGAGCGCCACGCCGAAGACGCCTTCGGTGGTCAGCCAGATGTGGCTCATGCCCTTGGCCAGCGAGGCGCCGCGGTGGGCGATGACATCGGGCATGTACTGGCCGAAGAAGATGTAGATCAGGAAGCAGATGGCGAGGATCACCATCGGCAGGCCCAGCGCGCGGCGGGCGGCTTCGAGCAGCAGGATCAGGCCGACTACGGCGACGGCCAGGTCGAGGTCGGTGGGCATGCCGGGGCGTTGCGCCAGCTCGTTGTAGAACAGGAACAGGTAACTGGCGCAGAAGGCCGCGACGGCAGCAAGCAGCCAGTCGATGGCCGGCACGTAGGCCCGCGGCGAACGTTTCCACGCCGGGTAGGCGGCAAACGCGAGGAAGACGGCGAAACCGAGGTGGATGGCGCGCGACTGGGTATCGTTGAGGACGAAAATGCCGAGCGAGAAGGGTAGCGGCGAGGCGATCCATAACTGGAACAGCGACCAGGCCAGCGCGATGGCGACCAGCAGCTGGGCGGCGATGCCGGTCGGTTTTCGACCGCCGGTATCGGCTTCGGCGACGATTTGCTTGAGCTGTTCGTCGCTCAGTTCATGAATGGTGTCTTTTTTGTCCGAGCTTGTCATGCTGCGGTTCCCCCAGAATTTCGGGCTGATGTAAACGCAGCAAGACGCCAGCGGCGCCTTGCTGTAGGTGTTTCACTGGCCGGCATCGTCAGGACGCCCGGACGACACCGGCCTCGGGTCGGATTACATCCAGCCCTTTTCCTTGTAGTACTTGACCGCGCCGTTGTGCAGCGGGGCCGACAGACCGTCCTTGATCATCGTCTTCGGGTCGAGGTTGCCGAAAGCCGGGTGCAGCTTCTTGAACTCTTCGAAGTTCTCGAACACGGACTTGACCAGCGTGTAGACGACCTCGTCCGGTACCTTGGCCGACGAAACGATGCTGGCGACGACGCCGAAGGTCGTGGTCGGGTTCGGGTTGTTGGCGTACATGCCGCCCGGGATGGTGGCCTTGGCGTAGTACGGATAGGTGGCGATCAGCTTGTCGACACCGGGGCCGGTGACATTGACCAGCTTGGCGCCGCAGGTCGTGGTGACGTCCTGGATGTTGGCGGCCGGGTGTCCGACGACGAAGGCGAAGCCGTCGATCTTGTTGTCGCACAGGGCGGCGCCGTGCTCGTCAGGCTTCAGTTCGGAAACCAGCGAGAAGTCGGCGTTCTTCATGTTGATCGCCGGCAGCAGGACTTCCATGGTGGCGCGCTGGCCGGAGCCGGGAACGCCGATGTTGAAACGCTTGCCCTTGAAGTCCTCGAACTTGGCGACGTTGGCTTCCTTGCGCGAAGCGATGGTCAGCGGCTCCGGATGCAGCGCGAAGACGGCGCGCAGGTCGCCCATCGCACCGCCGTCCTTGAACTGGTTCAGGCCCTTGACGGCGTTGAACTGGACGTCGGATTGCGAGACGCCGAAATCGAGTTCGCCGGCCTTGATGGTATTGACGTTGTAGACCGAGCCGCCGGTGCTTTCGACCGAACAGCGGATGCCGTGCTTGGCGCGGTCCTTGTTCATCAGGCGGCAGATGGCGCCGCCGGCCGCGTAATAGACACCGGTGACGCCGCCGGTACCGATGGTGACGAATTTCTGCTGGGCTTGTGCCGGGGTGGCACCGAGCGTGCCGATGATGGCCAGAGAGGCGGCCAGTGCGGTGATTTTCTTCATGTTTTCTCCTTACGGGTGACGTAAAAGGTTTGTCTCTTGATGCCGCTTCGGCTTGTGGCCATGGGCAAGTCGGCCGATGCGGGGCACAACGTCGTTCACGGTCCCACAGAATACGGGGGTGGGGGAGTAGGGTAAACCCCGATTTTCCCGGTGCTGAACATTCTTGTGACAGTCTGTAAGCACGCTTCCCGGTCTCTGTCTTTCCTGATGACTGAGACCTATAATTGCGCCCATGGTTTCCGTCGCCCATTCTGTCGCTGCACAAAGCGATTTCGAGCAATTTCTTGCCATTCTTGCGGCGGGTCTGCCGGCCGCCGATGTTCAGCGTCTGCACGACGCCGTCACCTATGCTTGGGAAGCCTACGGCGACCGGACGCTGGGCAGTGGCGAGCGGGTCTGGTCGCATGCCCTGGGCATGGCCATCATCATCGCCGGCCTCAAGCTCGACGTCGAGTCGCGCATCGCCGCCGTGCTCTTTGCCATTCCCGCGCAGGATGAACACGGTGTTGCCACCATCGAGGAGAAGTTCGGCAAGCCGGCGGCGCATCTGGTTCATGGCATTTCCCGGTTGAACCGTTTGCGGCCGATTGCCAAGGGCTTCGTCGCAGTCGATATCGAAGCCGGCGAGAGCAACCCGGCGGAAATGCGTGCCCAGGTCGAAGTGTTGCGCAAGATGCTGCTGGCCATGGTCGAGGATATCCGCGTCGTCCTGCTGCGCCTGGCCAGCCGGACGCAAACCCTGCGTTTCTATGCGGCCAATCCGGACGAACTGCGCGTCCAGGTGGCACGCGAGACACTGGAACTCTATTCGCCGCTGGCCAACCGGCTGGGGGTCTGGGAACTGAAATGGGAGCTGGAGGACCTGTCCTTCCGCTTCATCCATCCCGACATCTACAAGACCATCGCCAAGCAGTTGGATGAAAAGCGCAGCGAGCGCGAGTCCTTCATCAACGATGCGGTCGACCGGGTACGCAGCGAACTGGCCGAGGCCGGCATCACCAACGCCGAAATCTACGGCCGGCCGAAGCACATCTTCAGCATCTGGAACAAGATGCGCAAGAAAGGCGTCGATTTCTCCGAGGTCTACGACGTGCGCGCGCTGCGCATCATCGTCGACGACGTCAAGGACTGCTATACCGCGCTGGGCATCGTGCATAACCTGTGGGCGCCGATTTCCAAGGAGTTCGACGATTACATCTCGAATCCCAAGGGCAATCACTACCGTTCGCTGCATACGGCGGTGCATTGCCCGGACGGGCGCAGCCTGGAAATCCAGATCCGCACCTGGGAAATGCACAAGCACGCCGAACTCGGCGTGGCCGCGCACTGGCGCTACAAGGAAGGCAGCAAGGCGCCGGGTGCCGATGCCTACGACGAGAAGATCGCCTGGCTGCGCCAGCTGCTGACCTGGAAGAACGAGGTCGCCGACAGCTCCGACTGGGTCAATCACTACAAGCAGGCGGCGCTCGACGAGACCATCTACGTGATGACGCCTCAGGGTCGGGTGGTCGACCTGCCGTCGGGGTCGACGCCGGTCGATTTCGCTTACCGCGTGCATACCGACCTCGGCCACCGCTGCCGCGGCGCCAAGGTGAACGGCCAGTTGCTGCCGCTCAACACGCCGCTCGAAACCGGCCAGCAGGTCGAGATCCTGACCGCCAAGCTGGGCGGACCGTCACGCGACTGGCTGAATCCGGCGCTCGGCTACATCCACACCAAGAGTGCGCGGACCAAGGTGCGCAACTGGTTCTCGACCCTGGCGCTGGAAGAAACGCTGGCCGAAGGGCGGGCGGTGGTCGCCAAGGAATTGCAGCGGGCCGGCCAGACCGGTGCCAATGTCGAGGAACTGGCGCGCAAGCTCGA
Organism: Betaproteobacteria bacterium UBA7395; assembly: GCA_002470165.1. Classification (GTDB taxonomy): domain Bacteria; phylum Pseudomonadota; class Gammaproteobacteria; order Burkholderiales; family Rhodocyclaceae; genus Azonexus. The sequence goes on from DKNF01000167.1 coordinate 9,849, forward strand.
CTTCGCCAAGGCCGACGACCTGTACATCGCGGCTGCCCGTGGCGACCTCAACCAGCGTCAGTTCCAGTCGGTGGTCCGCGGCGACGCCTCGCTCGAGGCGCTGGTGCCGGATACCGTCGAAGCCAAGCCACGCAAGCCGGTCGAAGGCAATCAGGGCATCCTCATCGTCGGCGTCGACAAGCTGCTGACGCAACTGGCGCGCTGCTGCAAGCCGGCGCCGCCGGATGAAATCCAGGGCTTCATCACGCGCGGCAAGGGGATTTCCATTCACCGCGCCGATTGCAGCAATTTCGCCAATCTCGCCGCCCTGCATCCGGAACGGGTCATCGAAACCGACTGGGGCACCGAGACCACCGGTGTCTTTGCCTGCGACATCGTCGTCGACGCGCACGACCGTCAGGGCCTGCTGCGCGACATCTCGGAAATCTTCGCCCGCGAAAAACTCAATGTCGTCGGCGTCAATACCCAGTCGCGGCAGGGTAATGCGCACATGAGCTTTACCGTCGAAATCACCAATCTGCGCCACCTGCAGCGCACGCTGGCCTTGATTCACGAGGTCGAGGGCGTGGTCGGCGTGCGGCGCGCCTGATACCGGGAGTCAGCAAGCATGAAGGGAAACATCGCGGCCATCGTGCTGATACTGGTTGGCGTTGTCGCGCTGGGGTCGAACCTCGACCTCTTTCACGTCAATATCTTCACCCTGCTCAGTACCTGGTGGCCGCTGATTCCGATTGGCGTCGGCATCGCCATGCTGGTTTCGCCGGACGGCCGCAAAGGCCGCGAGTAGCCGGTTTCAGGGCGCCAGCAGACGGGGGGCGACGGCGTCGAGATCGCGCTGACGGAGCAGGCCGATCTTGTGGCCGACCACGCGTCCGCGGCGGTCGATGAACAGCGTGTAAGGCAGGCCGCCGGTCGGGTTGCCGAGGGTGCGCATCAGCCGGGTACCTGCGCTGCCGCCGGCCAGGAACACCGGGTAGCGGATCGGGAAGTCGCGGGCAAAGGCCTTGACGCCGTCGGCTTCGCTCATGTCCTCGACGGCGATGCCCAGAACCTCGATCTTGCCGCCGTGGTGCTTGCGGAATTCATTGAGTTCCGGAATCTCGGCGCGACAGGGCGGACACCAGCGGGCCCAGAAATTGACTACCAGGGGCTTGCCCCGGTAAGCCGTCATGGCCACCGGCTTCTCGTCCGGATCGATCAGGTTCGCGGCAAAGAAAGGCGCACTGTCAGGCGCCTCCTGGGCCGAAACCAGGACGGCGGAGAGGCTGAGGAGGAGTGCGGCAAGCAGCTTTTTCAAGGGCGTTGTGCGGGCTGGGATCGGTGGGCGGGCTGAATATTAGCATTGTGCGATCTTGTCGCGGTGTCTGCGACATTATGTCGCACCTTGGTCGCTAGCGGGCATGCCACAATGCCCGCCGTGACTGAAAGGCTGTCGATGCCCGACAATGTCGGCTTCGGCCACCTCTGGAAAGAACCTAGTGAACAGGAAAATCCTCATCGATCTCGTCGGCGTGCTGCTCATCGGCCTGATCGTTCTCGTCGGTTACAAGTTGTCGCCGCTATTGTTGCCCAAGGCCGACCTGACGGTCGAGCCTGACCCGGCGTGCAGCCTGCAGGAAGGACCGTGTTCGGTCAGCTTGCCGGACGGCGGCATGCTGCGTTTCTCGGTCGGTACGCGGCCGATTCCCATGGTCAAGCCGTTCGAACTGCGGGTCGAGGCAGCCGGTATCCGCAATGTCAGCGTCGATTTCGCCGGCGTCGATATGGACATGGGCTACAACCGCCCGCAATTGGCCGAGCGGTCGCCGGGGGTGTTCACCGGCGAGGCGACGCTGCCGGTGTGCGTCACCGGGCGCATGACCTGGCAGGCGACCCTGCTGCTCGAAACCTCGACGGCGCGCGTGGCCATCCCTTTCCGCTTTGTCACGGGGTAAGCATGTCGAACCGTTTTCTGGTCGCCGTGATTGTCGTTCTGCTCAGCCTGCTGGTCGGTCTCGGCCTGTTCTGGAAACCGGCGTCGGTACCGCCGCCGGCTGACCTCAATCCCCTGCCGCCGGGGGGCGATTTCGTGCTTCAGTCGGCCAACGGGCCGGTGGCCCTGCGCGATTACCGTGGCCGCGTGTCCGTACTGTATTTCGGCTACACCTTCTGCCCCGATATCTGCCCGACCAACCTGACCGCCCTGAGTGGCGGCATGGCGCTGCTGACGCCGGCGGAGCGCGAAAAACTGGCGGTTTTCTTCATTTCCGTCGACCCGCAGCGCGATACGCCTGAACATCTGAAAACCTATGTTGAGTTCTTCGACCGGCAGATGATCGGGGTGACCGGTTCGCCCGCTGAAATCGCCGAACTGGCCGGGCGCTATGGCGTCTTCTACGCCGCGCAGCCGGCCGAGACGGCCGGTGACGGCTATGTCGTCGATCATTCGGCCGAAAGTTTCGTCGTCGGCGCCGACGGCCGTCTGCTTGCCCGCCTGGCCCACGATACGCCGCCCGAGCAGGTGGCTGCACTGATCCGTCAATATCTACCTAAGTGAGGAGCATCGCATGAAACGCCTGTCCGTCCTTTTTGCCGCCCTGAGCCTGTCCGGTGCCGCTTTTGCCGGCGCGGCCGATGCCGTCGTCGTGCACGAACCCTATGTCCGCCTGGCGCCGCCGAATGCCCAGGCAACCGGCGCCTTCATGGTGTTGAAGAATACCGGCGCACGCGAGGTCAAGCTGGTCAAGGCCGACAATCCGGCTTCCCAGTTGACCGAGTTGCATAACCACATCAACGACAACGGTGTGATGCGCATGCGCCAGGTGCCGGAAATCGTCATCCCGGCCAAGGGCGAAGCCGTCCTCAAGCCGGGTAGCCTGCATGTCATGATGATCAACATGAAGGCACCGCTCAGCGAAGGGCAGGTCGTGCCGATCACGCTGACGTTTGACGACGGCAGCAGCAAGCAGGTCGAGGTCAAGGTGGTGAAGACGATGCCGGCGGCCATGCCGATGAAGCACGCGCACTGAGCCGGCACCTGCCAAAAAAAATGCCCCGCTGGCCGGGGCATTTTTACGTCCGGGTTTGTCAGTGCCGCTCGCTGCCGGTGTCGAAGGTCGACCAGTCGCGTTTTTCCGGATGTGGCAGATCCTTGGGCTGCTGGCTGTGCAGCCAGGCCTTGGACATGAAGTGAGCGGTCAGCGGCGCGGTCAGGAAGAGGAAGAGCGAGATCAGCAGTTCGTGGATCGACAGCGTTCCGTTGAGCGCCAGAAAATAGACCATCGAGGCGATCAGTGCACCACCGACGCCCAACGTCGTTGCCTTGGTCGGGGCATGCAGGCGGCTCATCAGGTCGGGCAGCTTGACCAGCCCCCATGAGCCGACCAGCGCAAAGCTCGCGCCGACGACGATGAGCGCGGCAACCAGCAGTTCGTTGATGAATTCCATGCGCTTTCCTTATTCGATGACGTCGCCGCGCAGGATGAACTTGCAGTAGGCGACGGTGGAGATGAAACCGAACATGGCCAGCAGCAGGGCGGCCTCGAAATACATCGTGCTGCCGGTCTGGATGCCGTAGACGATGATCAGGGCAATGATGTTGATGACCATGGTGTCGACGGCCAGGACGCGGTCGGTGCTGCTCGGGCCCTTGAACAGCCGCCACAGGTTGAGCAGCAGGCCGAGGCTGATGGCGACGTAGGCGTAGTAGATGGCGTATTCGATCATGGGAAGATCTCCTGCAGCCGGGCTTCGTAGCGTTCCTTGATCTCGCGCACGGTCGCCTCCGCATCGGGGGCGTCGAGGCAATGTACCAGCAGCGCCCGGCCGTCGGCCGACAGGTCGCAACTGACCGTGCCCGGCGTCATGGTGATGGTGCCGGCGAGGACGGTGATGGCTTCGGGGTTGGTCAGGCTCAAGGGCACAACGACCCAGCGGGTATGCAGGCTCGCCACCGGTCGGAAGATGATGATGCGGGCGACCTGGAGGTTGGCCGTGACGATGTCGCCGATGACCAGGAGGATGTAGCGCAGCGCCTTGCCGTAGTGGCGGATTTTCGGACGATCCGGCCAGAAGCTGCTGGTCAGGCGCGGAATGGCGATGCCGAGGACCAGGCCGACCAGCAGGCCGCCGGCCGAGAAACTGTTGATCAGCAGCAGCCAGATCAGCGTCAGCGTCAGGCTGAGGAGCGGATGCGGAAACCAGCGGCGGAGCAGCGGCGGTCGCGCCGTCTGGGCATGGGCGTGGGCCATCAGAGCAATCCTCCTGGCAGTACGGTGTTGCCGAGCACGGCTTCAATGTATTGGTGCGTGGCGAAAACCTGTTCGGCGGTGGCGTCGAGATAGGTGGTCAAGGGGCCGGCGAACAGGGTCAGCGCGACGCAGCCGGCGAGCAGCAGGCCGATGGCAATCAGCGACAGGCTGTTGCTTTGCGCATGCTCCGGGAAACTGCCGGGTTCGCCGGTGCTCTTCCAGAACAGCGTGCTGCCGGCCCGGCCGAAGCCGATGATGGCGATCAGCGAAGTGCCAAGCACCAATGTCCAGATGACGGCGGCGTGAACGCTGTCGAGGGCAGCGTCGAGCATCAGCAGCTTGCCGATGAAGCCTGACAGCGGCGGCATGCCGGTGGCGGCAATGGCGGCGATGAAAAAAGACCCGGCCAGCAGCTTGAGTTGCGTGAATCCCGGGGCGACCGACAGGCCATCCTCGTGGCCGGGGCGGCGGCGTGCGACGAGATCGGCGATCAGGAACAGGACAGCGCCGGCCAGGGTCGAGTGCAGCAGGTAGTACAGCGCGGCCGACAGTGCAATCGGCGTGAACAATGCGACGCTGGTCAGCAACAGGCCCATCGATCCGATCACCGCGAAGCCGGCGAGTTGCCCCAGGCGGCGCGCGGCGAGCAC
>DKNF01000143.1 GCA_002470165.1 Betaproteobacteria bacterium UBA7395
CGGCGGCGAACAGCAGATGCTCGCCATCGGCCGGGCGCTGGTCACCAATCCCCGCCTGCTGATCCTCGACGAAGCGACCGAAGGCCTGGCGCCGTTGATCCGCGACGAGATCTGGGCCTGCCTGTCAGCCTTGCGGGCGGCCGGGCAGAGCGTGCTGGTGGTCGACAAATACGTGGAAAAGCTGATCGCCCTGGCCGACCGGCATACCGTGATCGAGCGCGGTCAGGTCGTGTGGCGCGGCAGTTCAGCCGAACTGGACGCCGATCACGGCATCTGGCATCGCTACCTGGGCATCTGAGCGCTCGTCGAGCATCGCCTCGAACTGCGGCAGGGCTTGCGGCCGGCCAAACATGTAACCCTGGAACAGTGTGCAGCCGTGCTCGATCAGGTAAGCGTACTGTTCCTCGCTCTCGACCCCCTCGGCAACCACGCTCAGGCGCAGCGAACGCCCCATGGCGATGATCGCCCGGATGATCGCCGCGTCGTCGGGGTCGGTCATGATGTCGCGGACGAAGGAGCGATCGACCTTGAGCTGGTCGAACGGAAACTTCTTCAGGTAGGACAGCGAAGCGTAACCGGTCCCGAAATCATCCAGTGAAAAGCGCACGCCGAGCAGGCGCAGTGCCCGCATCTTGAATACGACTTCGTCCACCTTGTCGAGCAGCAGGCTTTCCGTCAGCTCCAGCTTGAGCCGGCGGGGATCAGCTCCGTGCCGGGCCAGCGCGGCGCTGACCTGGTCGACGAAATCCGGCTGACGGAACTGGCGCGCGCTGACATTGACCGCCAGGTAGAGCTCGCGCATGCGTGGATCGCCGTCCCAGCGACGCAGGGTGGCGCACGCCTGGTCGAGCACCCACAAGCCGATCGGAACGATCAGGCCGCTATCTTCGGCCAGAGGAATGAAATCGTCGGGCGGCACCAGTTTCTGCCCTTCCGGCTGCCAGCGCAGCAACAGTTCGGCACCGACCAGGCCGCTGTCCCGGTCAACCAGCGGCTGGGCATGCAGGACAAACTCATCGCGCGCCAGGGCATGGCGCAAACCCGCTTCCAGTCTCGCCCGTCGATCGAGCGTGGTCTGCATCGCCTGGTCGAAGAAGCGGATCGCATTCCGCCCGGCCTCCTTGGCCTTGTACAGCGCGATATCCGCCTGCTTGAGCAGGGTATCCACGGTCTTGTCCTGCCCGTGGAAGAGTGTGACACCGATGCTGGCGGTACAGTAGTACTCCTGACCCTGGGCCAGAATCACCGGGCGCGCCAGTTCCAGACGCAATTTCTCGGCGATGCTCTCGGCACTGATCGCGGCCATCTGCGGATGAGGATCCAGCGCGCCGATCAATACCGCGAACTCGTCGCCCCCCTGACGAGCCGCCGTGTCGGATTCACGGACGCACTGTTTCAAGCGGCAGGCGACCTCGATCAGCAGATGGTCGCCGATATCGTGCCCGAGCGTATCGTTGAGAATCTTGAAATTATCGATGTCGATGATCAGCAAGGCCCCGTGCTCGGCCTTGCGCTTGCCGGACATCCGGGCCTGTTCCAGGCGGTCGAGCAGCAGGCGGCGGTTGGGCAGCGCGGTCAGCGGGTCGTAGAAGGCCAGGTGCTGAACCTCCGACTCGGCATGCTTGAGCTTGCTGATGTCGGCAAAAGTCGCGACATAGCCGCTGACCTCGCCGGCATCATCGCGCAGCGCATTGATGATCAACCATTCCGGGTAGATTTCGCCGGACTTCCGGCGATTCCAGATTTCGCCTTCCCAGGTGTCGTGTTCGCGCAGGGCGTCCCACATCCGGGCGTAAAAACCCGGGCTTTGCCGACCGGAAGCCAGAATTCTTGGCGTCTTGCCGACGACCTCTTCCGGACGATAACCCGTCAAACGGCAGAACGCGGCATTGACCCGACGGATGCACTGCTGCGCATCGGTCAGCAGTACCGCTGCGCCAACGTGATCAAGCAGGAACTCCTGATTCCACCCGTCGCCATCGACGCCCCGGTGGCCGGCCTCCGGATTCAAGTGATTTGACATGACACTCCCACATGCCAGCTATCGTTACACCAGTATCCATGTCTGAGGCATGGTTATCGGCAGTATGCCCTAAGGCATATGCCGATTTCAACACCGTCCGTCGTATTTTCAGCCGTGGGAGAGCAGGCTGATTTCGCGCTCGAGCAGGCTTTCGTCGCCGAGATTCAGTTCAACCAGACGACGCAGGTGGGTGGCGCTGTCGAGGTCGATTTCGTGATTGGCCAAGCCGTAGCTTTCGCCCTGATGGTGAACCACGGTGACGCCGGTGCGGATGTCCGTTCCGCCGCTATCGAGCCGCAGGTGCAGCACGCCATTGCTGCCGATCTTGACGAACATCGGCTGGACCGGGCGGATCAGTGCGCCCTTGAGCGAAACATCGAGGATTTCGACCGCATGCTCGCCATCGGCAAGAAACAGGCGGCCCGGGCTCTGGAAGCTGATACGGGTGAACTGCCGGCGATTTTCGCTCATGGTCGTCTCCTCGGACTCATTTGCCTTGCATGTTACCCCAAAGCAGCTTGTGCAACTGCAACTGGAAGCGCACCGGCAGGCCATCTTCGAGTATCCAGCCGGCCAGCGCCGCCGGTTCGATGCTGCCCTGTGCCGGCGAAAACAGCACCGCACAACGGCTGTCCAGTTGATGTGCCTGGAGTACCTCGCGCGCCCATTCGTAGTCCTCGCGCGAGGCAATGACGATCTTGATCTCGTCCTTGGGCTTGAGATGCGCCAGGTTGGCCCACAGGTTCTTGCCCGACTCGCCGGAATCCGGCGCCTTCAGGTCCATGATGCAGGCAACGCGCGGGTCGACCGGGGCGATGTCGAACGCTCCCGAGGTTTCCAGCGAGACGTCGTAACCGGCATCGCACAGGGCCGTCAGCAGCGGCAGGCAAGCCTTCTGGGCCAGCGGCTCGCCGCCGGTGACGCACACCTGACGGACCGGATGCTTGGCGACTTCGGCCAGCACCTCGGCCTGCGTGCGCATCTCGCCGCCGGTGAAACTGTAGGTGGTATCGCACCAGGTACAGCGTAACGGGCAACCGGTCAGACGAATGAACACCGTCGGCAAGCCGACGCGCGACGCTTCACCCTGCAAGGAGTGAAAGATTTCGGTGATGCGGAGATCCAATTCCTACTTCTTCTTCAGGCGTTCGCGGGCCTTGTCGGCAGCCGGCGAACTGGGGTGTTTCTCGATCAGGCTGGCCATCGTCTGACTGGCCGCCTTGCGATTACCCATTTCCTGCTGGCAGGTGGCGATCGACAACATGGCGTCCGGCACCTTGTCGCTCGTCGGATAACGGCTGACCACCTGGCTCTGGGCCTCGATCGCCTTGGCGCAATTACGCTGCGCATACCAGGCATTGCCCAGCCAGTACTGGGCATTGGCGGCCAGCGAACCGTTCGGGTATTTCTCGACGAAACCGGCAAAGGCCGCGGCAGCTTCCTTGTATTTGGTCGCCTTGAACAAATCGAGCGCGGCGTCGTAGGCCGCCGTCTCCTGAGCCGGATTGGCCGTGCCGCCAATCGCCGCCGCCGGGCCGGCCGCCGGATCG